>CAMZBB010000004.1 GCA_947304405.1 uncultured Clostridia bacterium | reverse complement strand
TTGACAGGTCATCGTAAATGATGAGAACGTCTTTGCCCTGCTCTCTGAAATACTCGGCCATGGCACAGCCTGAATAAGGAGCTATGTATTGGACCGGGGCACTCTCGGCAGCGGTTGCGGAAACAACGATCGTGTATGCCATCGCGCCTTCTCTTACAAGGTCCGAGACCAGGGATACGACAGAAGTCGCTTTCTGACCAATGGCAACGTATATACAGATAACATTCTTGTCTTTCTGGTTGATTATCGTATCAATCGCGATCTCGGTCTTTCCGGTCTGACGGTCGCCGATGATGAGCTCACGCTGACCGCGTCCGATGGGGATCATGGAGTCAATGGCTTTGATGCCTGTCTGCAGAGGCGTTGATACGCTCTGTCTCTCGATGATTCCGGGAGCCTCGGCTTCAACAGGCCTTCTTGCTTCACCGAATATGGGGCCTTTGCCGTCGATAGGCTCGCCCAGAGGATTTACGACTCTGCCTAAGAAGCTTTCGCCTACAGGAATCGAAAGGACGGTACCCGTACGCTTAACCTTGGTTCCTTCCCTGATGTCATTCTTATCGGAAAGGATCGCTACAGAGACAGTGTCATTCTCGAGATTCTGGGCAAGTCCGACCGAACCGTCATCGAATTCCAGCAGTTCTGTTGACATGCAGTTACGGAGTCCGTATACGGAGGCTATGCCGTCACCGACCAATACGACAGTTCCGACTTCACCCATGTCTACACGCGTTTTGTAATTGCGGATCTGCTCTTTGATGATATTGCTTATTTCTTCAGGTTTTCCAGCCATTACGATATCGCTTCCTTTATGTTCTTAAGATTCCTGACAACACTTCCGTCAAAGAACTTTCCGTCGCAGGTTATGGTAATTCCGCCGACAATTGACGGATCGATCTTGTATACCGGAGAGATTGCTTTTCCCGTAACCTTTCTTAAGCGTGTCACGATCTTTCTTTTTTCCTCATCAGTCAGTTTGACCGCACTTGTAATAACGGCAAAACTCATCTTCTTATAATCTTCATACATCTTCTCGAATTCTTTTGCAGCGGTAAAGAATTCATTCAGATGATTATTTGTGGTCATTACCGCAAGGAACGAATAAAGCAGTTGCTCAACATTGTCCTCAAAAGCTTCGGACAATGAATCAAGCCTTTCTTCCTTGGGTATCCCCGGATTCATCAGGAAAGAGATGTAATCCGGCTCTTTTTTAAGCAGTTTTCTGATCTCTGTGAGATCATCTCTTACAGCATCAAGTGAACCGTCTTCATAGGCGGCCTCGAATAATGCGATCGCATATTCTCTTCCTACATTAGTCACTGCTGTTCACCTATTCTGTCGATGGCTCTGTCTATCAGGTCGCGATGGTCATCCATGTTGATCTCACGTCCGATGATCTGCTCGGAAAGAGCCTGGGATACGTCAACGATCTCTTTCTTGATCGTTTCTCTTGCATCTTTCCTCTCGCGTTCGATATCAGCTTTTGCTTTACGGATGATCTGATCGGCTTTCTCACGGGATTCATAGAGCATGACCTCGTTACGGCTGTCCGCACGTTCGACGGCATCGCTTATGATCTTGTCAGCCTCAGCTTCCGCAGTCGCCATCTTGCCTTCCCATTCAGCTTTTATCGCATCGGCTTCGGCCTGTGTTTTCTCAGCCTTGCGGTATTCCGCATCAAGCTCTTTCCGTCTCTGCTCAACGATCTTCTTTACAGGCTTGAAAAGAAGTTTTTTGAGTATAAGGAAAAGTATTACGAGGTTCGCCAGCGAGATGACTATATGCCAGATATTTATCGAAATAATATCCAGATCCTGCATGTGTCAGACTCCGTTTCAGCGACCGATCGCTTTCAAAAGGATATCCACGAATCTTCCGGGCGCAACAAAGATCAAAAGAATAGCGATAACGAGCGCATAAAGACCCGTTGTCTCTGCGACGGCGCAACCCATGAGCATTGTTGAAGTAACATCGCCTTTGCACTCAGGCTGTCTGCCGATAGCTTCGCAGGCCTTTGCAACTGCATGTCCCTCACCGATACCGGGACCGATACCGGCGATCATGGCGCAGCCTGCACCGAGAGCACATCCACCTAAGATGATTCCGATTGCAAGTTCCAACATATTTAAATACCTCCGTATGTTGTTTGTATCTTAAAGCTCCGCATTCTTTCCTGCGGTATGTGAACATGCTGCTTTGGCTGCGGCACGTTCCTGTCTTTTCTTTTTCCTTGCGGCATATTCCTCAGCAGGGAACCCTCCTGCCACATAAAGCATGGTAAGTATTGCGAAGATAAAAGCCTGGAGACATCCCGAGAACAGATCAAAATAGATCGACAGCACAGCCGGAATACCTATCCTCAGATAAGGGAAATCGGCAAGCGCACCCGGCAGGAACGAGAACAGGCTGTGAGACAGTTTGGTAAGTCCTACTGCAATGAGTACCGATATGATCGAACCGGATAAGACGTTTCCGTAATGTCTGAATGCCATCGATATCGGGGTAGCGACCTCACTTATGATGTTAAGCGGAGCCAAAAGCGGCTGCGGCTGACCAAAGCTCTTAAGGTAGATCCAGGGACCGGCTTTCATCTTGTAGTACGTGATCAGGAAGAATACAAGTATCGCCCAGCCAGCAATGATGTTGATATCAGATGTCGGCGGGAAGAGCCCCAAAAGCGATGAGAGGCTTGAGAAGCCGGAAAGGCCCAAAATTGCTGCTATAAAAGGCGCAAAACCCTCAAAGTATTCTCCCATGTTTGTCCTTACAAGACCCGTCACCTTCTCCACTATCCATTCCGCGAGCATCTGCCTTATGGAAATGTTACGTGTCTTAAGACCCGTCGTAAGGAAAAGGCAAAGGAACATTACGGCAAGTATCACACACCAGGAATTGACCTGTGCTTCCGTGATCGGAAGATCCTGTATAGGCATCTTAACGGTAAAGAATACATGTGCTCCTGATATGTCGATACCGTCAGATGCAGGCACAAACATAACCTTGACCGCTATGGCAGCCGCCATCGAAAGGATGCAGAGAATGAGATACACAATGCTCATTATTCCTCTCCTCCTTCGATATCAGGCTGATCTGCAGCTGTTTCCGCACTTATACTGCCGTTTTTCCTGTCTTTATTGAATATTGCCCTCGTATATACGGCAACGGTCGCGAAAAGCAGAGATATCAGTGTTGCCCACATATCAAAGACAGAAGGGATGAGTACGGCTGTTACGACCAGAATAGCCATTAGAGCGTATCTTAAAGCGTGAGAGGCGCGAAGGATATCTTTTGCCCTTTTCTCCTCGCTTTTTACCGCCTTTTGGACAGACAGACCCAAGAGAAAGAAATTCAAGATCCCTACGCCTGCTCCGACAAGATTTCCGAACAGGACAGTAAGCTGCCAATGCCTTATGATCAGGAATACTGACTCCATCAGCATACTAAGGATCAAAGTGACAACACATACATATATCGTCTCTTTTTTTACTGTCGGATCAATCTTCAAAAAACAGCCCTCCGTTTCGCTGTCCTTAACCGTTACTATCGTGGAGTATAGCATAAACCGCATAGGGTTAAATGTAGCAATTTGCATATTTCGGACAAATGGAAGATATTGTCTGAATATGCTGTTCGTTTTCCGCTCTGACCATCATAATTCCTTCGCGAAACATATCGCTCCTTCAAGCTTGTCATAGGGCGGATAGTTATCTGTCAGCAAGTAACCACGCTTTGTATATAAATGAACAGCCTCTTTCATCTGCGGCCTTGTCTGAAGGATTGCCCGTTTAAATCCGAGTTCTATTGCCTTTTTCTCCAACGCATCCATCATGGCAGTTGATATGTGGTTGCCTCTGAATTCGGGATCTACCCAGACTCTCTTGATCTCAACATCAGAATCCGAATATGCTTTTAATCCGGCACATCCTACAGCAACACCAGATACAGAAGCAATCAGAACAGTGGATATGCTCTCCGAGATGTTATGCGGAATAAACGCTTCACGGTTCTTCCGGCCTCCGACTATACTGCTGTAGAATTCTTCAGTCTTAAGATAAAACTTCCGGAAATCTTTATCATTTCCATCTGTCCATTTATATTCTGTCTTCATGGTTATTTGCCTTCCGATTATTGAACATGCGTTATATCATACTTTTAACACTGCGGCCGGAATCAACAAAAGCTTTAAAGATCTTTTGGCTGTTCTCATCCTTCAGATACGAGAATTCAGGATGCCATTGTATAGCCCAAAGGAACCTGTGTTCCGGCAAGTATATCCCTTCAACAAGTCCGTCATCTGCAGTTGCCATTACTTTCAAACATGGCGCAACGTCCTTCACGGCCTGATGGTGATAACTATTGACTTGTATTCTGTCAACATTCAAACAGCTGTACAATGCAGAGTCCTTCAAGATGTCCACAGAATGGACAGGAATATCATACGGAGGCTGCTGATGGTGATCTGTCTCAGTCAGATATTGGGTCGGCAGATCTTGATAGAGCGTTCCACCCAGTGCCGCATTGATAAACTGGATCCCTCTGCATATGCCAAGGACCGGTTTGTCTGTCTCAATTGCTTTTTTGAGCACAACCTGCTCCATATCATCACGCATCTTACAGCTGCAAACGTTCTCGAAAGGCTTCTCGCTGTACAGCTCGGGCGAGACATCATGGCCTCCGGTAAAAAGAATACCGTCACATATATCCATGAGACGATAAAGTTCATGTTCATCTGATATCAAAGGGAACATAACCGGAGTTCCGCCGGCTTGGATTATTCCGTCAAAATAGCCGGGAAGCATCCACATGCTCTCTTTCTCGTCATCCCATAACGGCATCACGCCTATGATCGGTTTTGACATTTCATACTCCTTGCAAAATAAAAAGCGCCTCATCCCATAAGATGAAACGCCTTTGTTCCTTGCTCTATTTATAAATTATAACATTTTTGCCACTGTGTTTGGTAGCACAAAGAATTCTTCAACAAATTTCCGTGGATTTTAACCATAAAAACATAGAAAGGAAAAGCATTTGCGGGTTACACTTTTCCTGTCCTCCACTTATCCACCACTTTTTGGCCTTTTTAAACTATTGATGTTCACCCTTTTCTTATGATTTCATAGGTCTACACGTCAATTGTCTACATTTTGTCTACATAAAGCCCGAAAATCAAATGAATTTTACAGAATTTCGAAAACAAAAAGCCCGCCAAACGCAATGTTGGCGGGCGTTTCAACTTGGTGGCTCACTGGAGGCTCGAACTCCAGACCCCTTGATTAAAAGTCAAGTGCTCTACCGACTGAGCTAGTGAACCTTTTTGGCTGGGGTGGCAGGATTCGGACCTGCGAATGCGGGAGTCAAAGACCCGTGCCTTACCCCTTGGCTACACCCCAGTGAGGGGAGCACGAAAAGTAAAATGGGGTGGGATATGGGATTCGAACCCATGATATCTAGTGCCACAAACTAGCGCTCTAACCAGCTGAACTAATCCCACCATGATTTTCGTGCCTTGAAATTATAAATGTAAGCCATATACAAGTCAAGCATCTTTGTTGCTAACAAGACCCGTATTGTACTATAATCAACCAAATAAAAATATAAGGATGTCGCATCATGGATAACGAAATCACCGAAGCATACATAACAATGCCAGCCGGTTTCAAGGCTGCAGGCGTCGCATGCGGTCTCAAGACCGATATGGGCAATTCAGGTCCGATGGATCTTTTAGACCTTAACATGGTCGAAACTGATGTCCCTGCAGTCGTTGCGGGCGTTTATACCAAGAATCTCATCAAAGGCCATTCCCTTCAGCGTACGATCCGCGTAATAGAAACAGGCACAAAGGTGCGCGCCCTGGTCGTCAACTCTAAGAATGCCAACGCTTGTGTCGGTTCCAAGGGCTATCACGATGCGGTTGCTGTCGCAGAAGCCGCTGCCAAAGCTCTAGGATGCCCTCCTGACGAGGTGCTTACGGCTTCCACCGGCACGATCGGGATCCGCCTGGATACCTCGAAGGTGATTTCCGCTATACCAACGCTCGTATCTTCACTTTCGACTGATGCCGAATCTGCTCACAGAGCTGAAAAGGCCATGATGACAACCGATACAGTTCCCAAGGAAGTCTCGGCTAAGCTGACTCTTTCCGGCGGAAAAGAGATCACCATCGCCGGTATGGCCAAGGGTTCAGGCATGATCTGCCCCAACCTCGGTACCATGATCGTTGTTTTCACGACAGATGCGGCTATTTCAAAGGAACTGCTCCAGCCCATGCTGGTGCGTGCCGTCACACACACCTTCAACCGTGTTTCGGTTGACGGCGACACATCATGCTGCGACATGGTCGTTGTCCTCGCCAACGGCGCATCTGGTGCTGACATCGCAGAAGACAGCGACGATCTCAAGATCTTCGAGGAAGCCCTTACTTCCCTTTCCCTTGATCTTTCCCGCATGATCGCCAGTGACGGCGAAGGCGCTACCAAGTTCATCGAGGTAATATGCCGCGAAGCAAAAACTGCCGAGGACGCAAAGCTCGTCGTTACGGCAGTTGCAAAGTCACCGCTGGTAAAGACTGCTGTTTTCGGAGAGGATGCAAACTGGGGCAGGATCATAACGGCCGCAGGCTATTCCGGAGCTGATTTCGATCCCGATAAGGTCAACATCCGTCTGGCAGGTCTTCTCGTTTGCAAGGACGGACAGGCTACCGACTATTCAGAGGATGAAGCTTCAGAACTCGTAAAACAGCATGATATCAAGATTGAGATCGACTTAAACCAGGGCGAATTCGAAGACCGCATGTTCTCATGTGACTTCTCATACGATTACGTAAAGATAAACGGCAGCTACAGGACTTGAGTTCAATCGTAATTTTATTGCAAAAAGCGGGGCTGTCTCGAAACATAATGAGACAGCCTCTTATTTTTTAACAGTTTTTGCAATGACCTATAAGAAACAGATTTTTCATTTCTTATAGGTACGTTTTGCTTCAAAATCGCGTTTTCAGTCACTTTTGTACCTATAAGAATTTGTTTTTTGATTTCTTATAGGTACATTTCCTTTTGAAAACTGCTAAAAGCTCAAAAAAGTACCTATAAGAAAAGCATTTTTTCATTTCTTATAGGTCAGGCAGTCAAAAACTAAAAGAACTGTCCCAAAAGCGAGGTCATTCACTTTTGAGACAGCCCCTTTTCATCAAGCGGAATATTAACTCAGATCGTCATGTAAATGTCGTTATTACCCATCTGAGTCGGAGCCTTCATCTGGCGGATCAGGAAGCACTTCTTTCCCTTTGAATTGACATAGATCACTGCGCTGTTGATGGACTTGGATGCAATAGCTTTGTTGTACAGTTTCTTCGTTGCAGCAGTCTTGTCATTCTTCAGGATGTTGTCATTCCACCACTTCTTGACACCGGTAGTTACTTTCGACTTGAAAGCGCTGTCCTTCATGCCGAGAAGCTTGAGCATTTCACTCTTGGAGAGCTTCTTGCCCGTCACTCTGGAAACATTGTAAACATAGTAATTGTTTCCGTCCTTGCCGGCATCTAAGTTGACGGTTACAAATATGGATGCATATTTCTTTCCGATGTAATACGAATACTTGACCACGCTTGCATTCTTTTTCGCGATGGGGCCGAACTTATTCGCGATCTCTTTGTTGATCGAAGTTGTGCTGACGCCCTTGATCGTGATCTTCGGATATTTCGTGGTGTATTTAGTCTTATTGACCGTAAATGTTCTCTTATAGGCATTTGAAACCGTTGTCTTGCCTATCGGCTTGGGTGTCGGTTTAGCCGTGGTTTCCGAAGTTGTTTCTTCAGTAGCCTTAGTCTCGGTAACCTTTGTCTCTGAAGTCTCTTCCGTAGTCGTTTCTTCGCTCTCGGTCGTTTCCTCGGTAGTCTCTTCAGTCTCAGTTGTCTCAGGTGCACTCGTCTCGGAAGTCTGTGTTACCGTGGTTATTACCGAAGTGCTCTGGGTAGTGGGCGTCAGGCCGATGGAATTACATGCCGCAAGCGAAAAAAGCGTGCTTGATGCCATGATTATTGCGATTATCTTTTTATTCATTTTGATCACTCCTCTTTTTTTGGTCAACGACATTATAGTCTTTGACGTCAGGAAGATTTAGGCAAAACACACGCAAAACTTATGTTAAACTACGTTAATCGATAAAGGGGCATAAAACTTATGGATTACATAAAACCCGATTACGGCAATTGTCTTGTCAACTTGAGCAATTCTATACTGAAAGCTTTCGGTGCCGATACGACTGCGCCAACTCTTAAGATGGCTGACGATCTCCTCGAGAAGGATCACAAGAACGTCGTTATACTGCTCATGGATGCCATGGGCACTTCAATACTCGAAAAGCACCTGTCCCCTGACGGGTTCCTTCGTTCCAATCTTGTCGGCCCATACAGTTCCGTCTTTCCTCCAACGACCGTTGCTGCAACGACTTCCGTACTGTCAGGTCTTTTCCCCAACGAGCACGGCTGGCTCGGATGGGACATGTACTACCCGGAGCTCGATAAGAACGTTACCGTTTTCACGAATACGGATCAGTTGGTCGAGGGCGAAAACGGCGAACCGGCAGACCCTGTTCCCGCCGCTGATTTTCACGCGGGCTTTAAGTACTGCCCATATAAGAACATTATCGATAAGATCAATGAAGCAGGCGGTAAAGCCTATGCTTCCAGCCCTTTTATGGAGCCTTTCCCGCAGGAACTGGATGAAGTATTGGGTCGCATCGAAGCTCTTTGCAAAGAACCCGGGAAGAAGTTCATCTATTCATACTGGCCCGAGCCTGACCACACCATGCATCTCAAAGGCCCTGACAGCATTGAAGCAAAAGACCTTATGAATGAACTTGAGCAAAGGCTGGTAAAATTCTCTTCCGGCCTTTCGGATACGCTGCTTTTCATCACCGCGGATCACAGCCAGATCGAGAGCAAAAACTACTGTCTCATGGACTATCCGGAGATAACCGAATGCCTTATCCGCATGCCTTCCATCGAACCAAGGACATTGAGTTTTTGGGTCAAGGACAAGTATAAGAAAGATTTTCCGGACATATTCAGAAAAGTGTTCAGTGACAAGTTTTGTATCCTCACAAAAGAAGAGATCATCAGTCAAAAACTTTTCGGCATAGGAAAAGATCACGAACTGTTCGCTGACATGCTCGGTGATTACACCTGCATAGCCGTATCCGACGTTTCTGTCTTCCTTACGCACAAGGAGTCGGAAATGATGCCGGGAGGCCACGCAGGCCTTACGAAAGCGGAACTTGAGATACCATTGATCGCAGTCTATTGAAAAATACCGTCAACGCAAAAGCCGTCCCCGGAGGGACGGCTCTTGTAACGGACAAATCACAGAAAGGAAGGTATAAACCCGTATCCTTTTTGCATGCGAATTTTAACAATGGATACGATCAATGTCTGTCTGTTTGCGGGTATGTTTTTACTTTTTTTGTGGAAACTCGCTGTTTCCTTCCCGCAATTTGCAAAACACGAATCATCTCCTCTTTACATAGTGCTTGCTCTTCGATGCCCAGTCTGCAAGATCTATATATCTGAAACAAGGTACGACATATTTGATCTTGCCGTTTATTTTCGGTGTCATACCGTCAAAAATGATGTCATGTCCGTATTCATCTTTTCCGCAATAGAAGAAAATGTCGCCGTGGTAAGTTGTACAATCGCAGAGCAGGTCTCCCGGCTTTATATTCTTGTAAGAGATAACCTTGCCGATCTTGAATGCCACGTAATGTGAATTGTGCTTGATCTTCTTGTGGAAGTATTTGTCGAACAGCCAGACGGCAAAACCGGTACAGTCACAGCTCTTCTTTGTCTTTCCGCCAAGCTTATAAGGCCAGGTTGATGATATCTGATAATAGTAATAGCCACGCTTGTGGTAATTGCTGTTGATGTAATTTGTTACACTCTTACTCTCAGGGAAATTCTTAAGACACCACTTTGCGAATGCGTTGTTAGTCGTAATGATCTTCTGCTTAGGGAAATCACTCATCTCCAGAAATGTTTCTTCCCGGGCGGAAGTGATGCCTTCAAGGTTAGCCTCAGGCGTCTGACCCGCAGGAAGAACTACTATCTGAATGGCGGAAATCGTATTTCCTATCTCATCGGTACCGCTCCTGTTTCCACTGCCGGCCCAAGCCATCCAGCCCAGTTTTGATGTCCTGACTCTGTAGAAAATGCTGTACTGATCTCCATAAGAATACGTCCAGTCATAGAGTGAGATCTCCAGATTTTCTATCCTTTTGCGTGCATCGATTATCTTCAGCAGGCAATCAGCATCATAAGAATCCGTAGAGTCTGATTTACCATTTCCGAAATCCGGCATATCAACCCAAAGATCAAGTTCTCTATTATTTCCCGGCAGTTTTACTCCGACGGCAATTCCGGTGATCTCTCCGGAAACAGCTAATTCCTTGCCATCAGACACTATTTTAGACCACCCGTCAGCGGTTTTGACAGCATAAGACACTTTTGCATTTTGGCCCATCTCGAAAAGACCTGCGCCCGGAAGGATCGGCGTTTTCGAAGTGATCACGGTAAGTTTGCCGATACTCTGGATCTTCCCGACATTACCCGGAGCAGGATCAGACTTTTTAACAATGACTACCTGCAGCGCTTCAAGTTTGTAGGAAAGATCTACTACCCCGGTCTCTTCGCCGTTATTGGCCCAACCGAGCCAGCCGACCGACTGTACACAAACACGGTAATAAACATTGTGAGTACCGGCAATGTCTCCCAAGAGCTTGATCTTAATGGCTTCAATACGCTTGTCCAAGGTTCCGCTTGTATTGCCATTGGAAGACCAGTCAGACTCCCAACCCTTATCCTGGACCTTTGAACAGTAAGAAATGTCGCCCTTGCAGCCCGTAAGAGTCAGCTCGATGCTGTCGATCTGCTTTCCCTTGCCTGCTGCACCAGCTACTACGCCATCTTTGGCCCATTTGGTTCCCCAGCCGCTGCTCTCGCTGTGGACTCTGTAGTTGACGGCAGGTGTTCCCTGACTCACGGGAACAATGCGTATCTTTATTGATTCGATCTTTTTGGATTCACCTATGGTACCAGCCACTGCACCGTCAGAGACAAAACCCTGCGCGCTGCCGCCTTTTTCATATACCACCGAATATTCAACGAAGTATGAAGACGCAAGATCACCTGTAAGCTCCATTTTTATCGCTTCGATCTTAAGAGCCTTGTTGATTATTCCTGCATCGTTGCCTTCAGTCTTATACTCCTGCCAGCCTTCGCCCTGTACATAGACGCTGTATCTGAGCGATCCTGTTGTACCGCTCGTATTGTTAAGACTTACGTTAATGGCTTCGATCTGTCTGCAAGGATCGTCAGTCGTGGGCCGGCTCTTTAATGTAAGCGTAGCACTCGAATTATCCCAGGCGCCGTCTATACTGCCGTATTTCTGAACAGTGCTTGTGCCCGACAACGTAATGCCTGCCGCGACAGATTTCATAGCGCCTGCAATACTGAGAACAATGCTCGTTGTAAGCACTAAAGAAACCGCTTTTATGAAATTCCTGATCCTCATATGTAACCTCCCGTAATTAACTACAACTGTCCGTTATGTTTTGCGGTCAGGATCACTTTACCTTGATCTTGAAAGTTACGGTCTGCCAATCGGATGACTTGTACTCGGCATTTCCGGTTGACCTTATGTTGATCTTTATGGAGTATGTGCCTTTCTTGGTCTTTTTCTTAACAGTGACCGTTCCGGTCGTTCTGTTGATGGAAACATTCTTGTTACCTGATACCTTAACGCATTCCAAACCCGTGCCTTCCGGAGTGATGCCAAGCACTTTTCCAACAGCTACCGTCAAAGCTTTTTTCTTTAATGTCTTAGCCTTAAGTGTGGCCGTCTTTCCGCTGACCGTAAAAGAATTGTCTTTTAAAGAAATAAATACGACCGGATCTGCGCAACCGGCAAACACTTTGTCGGTATCCAGTTTGGCTTCCAGTTCGCCGGAAAGGCTGACGGTCTTAAGATTGCCGCAGTTCATGAAAGCATTGTCTCCAACAGAATCAACGCTGTCAGGTATCACCACGCTCTCAACTCTGTAGCACTGTTTAAATGCATTTGCCCCTATCGACGTAACGCCATAACCGATCGTTATGTATCTGAGCTGGCTGCAGTCCTGGAATGCACTGTCTCCAATTGTCTGCACGCTGCCAGGGATAGTTATTGCCGTAAGATACTCGGCATCTTTAAATGCTTTATCTCCAATAGTCTGTACGCCATATCCGATCGATACGACATCAAGGTAACCGCATCCTTCAAAAGCAGATTCACCGATATCAGTTACGCTGCCCGGGATGGTAACCTTGTCAAGGCATGTGCAGCCGCAGAAAGCCTCGTCTCCTACAGCGGTCACACCGCTTGCGATCGTCACGGTACGGAGTCTGCAGCAATCAGCGAAAGCCTGGGAACTGACAATCGATACAGTTCCGGGGATCGATATGCTCTTGAGAGCAAAGCAACTCGAAAATGCGCCTGTCCCAATAGTTTTTACGCCGCTTGAGATCGTGACACTTGCAAGTTCTGTGCAGCACTGGAACGATTCAGCACCGATCGTTGTTACGGTCTTGGGAACAGATATCTTAGCCAAGCTGTAGCAGCACCTGAAAGCTTTGCTTCCGATCGTTTTTACGCCTGAAGGAATGGAAACAGCTCTGAGATTATTGCAGTTCTCAAAGGCAGAAGTGCCGATCTTTGTTATTCCGGAAGGAACTGAAATGCTCGTGAGCTTTTTAAAATCCTGAAATGCATAATCAGAGATCGAGGTTACTTTTTTGACGATGACAATCCTTGTGACCTCACCGCTGTAAATCGCCCAGGGATAAGCAGTCTTGTTATCGTAATTGGCCATCTCGCCTGTTCCGCTTATGGTCAGAACGTGCGTCTCATCGTCATAAGACCATTTGAGTGCATCTATATCACCGCCGTCAGTCGCAGCCTTGGCTTTCTCGGAATCAGATTCAGAAGGCTGGTCTTTTTGAGCAGGTGCTTCTTCCGCTGCTTCTTCACTTTCGGAGGGCTTTTTGTCTTCCTGCTCTGAAGGTTCTGAAGGCTCGGCAGGCTGCGTCTCAGAAGGCTCGGACGGTTCAGTTGCCTTTGTCTCCTCCGGTTCTTTGTTTTCAGACTCGGAAGGCTCTGTCTCCTTTGTCTCTTCAGTTTCTTTTTCGGTTTCGGATTCAGAAGGCTCAGTCTCCTTCGTTTCATCCGGCTTCTCCGTTTCCTTTGCCGAAGGCTTCACTGTCTCTTTTTCTTTGGATTCAGTAGTCAAGGCGACTTCTGTTTCCGCCGGTTCCTCAACAGTCTCTTCTGCAAATACCAAAGCCGGCATCATTCCGACTGTCATGGCCATAGCAATCAATCCAGCCAGCAAACGTTTCTGCTTCATGTAAATCCTCCTCCGTAAACCACGATCCAAATCTTATCCGGCACAAAACCGCATGCCAAGATAAGGGCTTTTCGACCTTAAATAATTAGGATATATCATACTCACAGCCATAACTCAACAAACCTTGATAATTAGATAAAAATATGTAAAGGAACTGTCAAACAGCCGGGAAACGGCGGAAACGCGTGCCAGTTCAGTTTGAAAGAAAAAGGGCTATCGCAATAATTTTACGATAGCCACTTTCAACATAATTGCTTATTGAGGGATTTGCCTTACTCCTTGGCAGCATCCTCATCAGACTTTGCCTTCTTGGCTCTTGTCTTCTTGGGTTTCTCTTCAGCGGGAGCCTCAGCAGCGTCCTCAGCCTTCTTTGCTGTTGTCTTCTTAGCAGCTGTCTTCTTAGGCTTCTCTTCAGCGGGAGCTTCAGCATCTTCTGCCTTCTTTGCTGTTGTCTTCTTTGCAGCAGTCTTCTTGGCAGGCTTCTTCTCTTCAGCAGGCTCTGCATCAGGTTCCTTGGGTTCAACCTTAACAGCCTTGGAAGCAAGATACTCAACTGTCTTGCGTGCACGGATGGAGTCGTTGATGAAGGAAGATTCAGCGCCGACGGACTTCTTGACATCCTCAATGGAGATCTTGTAAGTATCGGCTATCGTCTTGATCTCTTCCTCGTAATCAGCTTCAGTTACCTCAGGGTTAATTACTTCGGTGATCTTCTCGATGATGAGTGAAGACTTGACTCTTACGCGTGCCATGGGCTCAAGGGACTGCTTGAACTCTTCCATGCTCTGGCCAAGATACTGCAGGTACATGGAAAGCTCGATGCCCTGGCTGCTCATACGTGCGGACTGATCCTGAGCCATCTGCTCTACTTCGTTTTCGATCATTACCGGAGGGATCTCGATCTGGAAGTTGTCGCATACTGCGCGAACAGTCTCGTTCTCGAAAGCTGCCTTGTTGTCCTTTGCAGCCTTCTCTTCCTTATTCTTGCGGATATCAGCCTTGAGCTCGTCAAGAGTATCAAACTCGGAAACATCCTTTGCAAACTCATCGTCGATCTCAGGGATGATCTCTGTCTTGATAGCGTGGATCTTTACGTTAAATGTAGCATCAGCGCCCTTGAGATCCTCAGAGTGGTAATCTTCAGGGAACTTGACCTCGATCGTGAACTCTTCGCCCTCGCTGTGACCGATGACCTGATCCTCAAAGCCGGGAATGAATGAGTGAGAACCGAGCTTGAGGTTATAGCCCTCGCCCTTTCCGCCTTCGAATGCGACTCCGTCCTTGAAGCCCTCATAGTCGATCGTTACTGTATCGCCCTCAGCTGCCGGACGGTCTGTAACTTCCTCAAGGGAAGAATTACGCTTAGCCATACGCTCGAGTTCTGCATCGATATCCTTGTCTGTAACTTCGATATCCTTATAAGGAACTTCAACACCCTCATACTGGCCAAGTTCGAACTCAGGCTTAACGTAAACCGAGATCGTGTACTTGAGACCGTTCTCGTCAAGAGCAGTAACATCCATCTCAGGGCGGGAGACAACCTTGAGGTCGTGCTCCTTAACTGCCTCAGGATACTGCTTGTTAGCGATCTCGTTCATAGCATCATCATAAAGGACGCCCTCGCCGTAATACTGGCAGACCAGCTGATAAGGAACCTTGCCCTTACGGAAACCGGGAACCTGGAAACGACCCTTATTCTTGTTGTAAGCCTGCTTAAGGGCAGCCTTCCACTCTTCTAATCCCGCCTCGAGGCTGATCACTACCTGCGAGTGCTCTTTTTTCTCAATCGTGGATGCCATGTTATATCCTCCAATATATTAATAAATAAATTAACCGAGATAGAATTGTATCACAGGGCCTGCTGTTTTTGCAATAAATAATTAGATCACAGGACCTTGACCTGAACGCCGCCCAAAACATCGAGTGTCGCCTGGTGGAGTTTGGGGTCAAAAGAGGCCGTAAGCTTTGAATCAACGATGATCTCCGCTTCCGGAGCCGCAGCTTTGGCGAGCATCGCATTTGAGACGACGCAGATGTTGGAGACAAGGCCGCAAACCTCAATGGAAGAATAATCCTCTGCATTTGAAGCAATGTAATTGGCAAGCTCCAGCGAACCGAAAGTGGGCTTGTCAAAGCCCCTGCAGTCAGAAAGAGGCTCTTCGAGCGCAGGGGTGAGCTTATAGCCTTCGCTTCCCTTTATGCAGTGGGGAACCGGAAGATTTCTGCCCTCCTGAGTGTTCATATAGTCGGTGGTATGCGTATCCATCGTGTAAACGACTTCATCACCTGAAGCCTTGTACGAAGCTATGCGCTCGATTATGCCCGGGATAATGGCATCAGCGCCTTCAAAGCCGAGTGCGCCGTCAATGAAATCTTTCTGGCAGTCAACGACGATAAGCAGTCTTTTCATTAGTCCGTCCTCCTTCAGGTAATAAAAAAGCTGCCGCGAACCGCAACAGCTTTGTATCTGGCGCGCCTAGCAGAGCTCGAATCCACAACCTTCTGATCCGTAGTCAGACGCTCTATCCAGTTGAGCTATAGGCGCATTTCCGCATTGGTTTCCCAATAGCCTATTTATGATATTACTTGGCCGCTTGAATGTCAATCAAAACTTGTTTAGAATAGGCGCCGTAAAGTGAGGTAACCATGGTGGATTACAATCCGGACAGTCAGCTTATCAGGAGCCTGAAGCTCATCAACTGCCGTGAACTGGGCGGAATGCCCTTGGCCGGCGGAAAGACTTTTCGAAAAGGTGTCTTCATCAGGTCAGGTTCCCCTGAAAAGCTTACCGCTCCCGAACTTCAGGAAGTAAAGGATTACGGGGTAAAATGCGTGATCGACCTCCGTGCAAAGGCCGAACTCAAGGATTTCGGCAATCCGTTCCAGAACGATCCCGACGTTGAATTTCATTTCGTTCCGCTCTTCCCCGGTGATCCGAACAACTTAAGCGATGACCTGATAGATTTCATAAGGAACAGACATCTTGGCGATTATTACGTCAGGATATGTGAAGACCTTGGCAAAGAGGTCATCGAAGTCATGCGGTATCTGGCTTCTTCAAAGGGTCTCACTCTTTTCCACTGCACTCACGGGAAAGACCGTACCGGCACGATAACCGCCATGCTCTACAATCTTGCAGGCGCGTCACGCGAGAACATAATCCTCAACTATAAAGTCTCTTACGTTTATCTCGAAAAGATCCTCGAACGCAGAATGATGAAAATGCCTGATGACATGAAACATCTCCTTAGATCGGACGAGATCAACATGCAGATATTCCTGGACTATGTCGATAAGACATGGAACGGCGACATCTCTAACTTCTTCAGGGCGAACGGCATGACTAATGATGAGATAGATGCCCTGAAAGCCAAGTGCATCGGGTAATTCTTTTCCCTCAGGATATCAGGCAGTCTTGGAAGTAACCTCACCAAGGCGGATCTTCGAGACATTCTTATTGGCATCAAACTCAAATTCCATCTTATATGTGCCGTCCGATGTCTCAAACGTATATACATAGCCGCTCTCGTCGATCATGGGATAAACAAGCAGGAGTTCGGAGATGTTCATTCCGACAAAGAGACGTCCGTCAAATGTGGATGAAGGTTTCTCGGCATCGTAATCGTAGATTGAAATGGCAACGAGCCTTGCAGAATTCCAGGTGCCGTCAGCCGAAGGCGCGCCCTCAAGGTGGAGCAGTACTCCGTTGAAAGCGATCAGGATATCGGACAGTCCTTTCCTGCTCGAATTGTCAACCATCTGAATAACGGGCTCGCCGAAGAGTTTCTCGATCTCCGCTTTCGAATATGAGAAACCGCAGCGGAGCACCGGAGTTCCGTTAAGACAGAATCCGACTTCATCGCCTTTGGATACAAATGTGTCTTCAATGTAGAACACTCCGTCTTTCCTTCTGTAAAGGTCAACGGTGCGGGATATTATGCTTCCGCCCGACACATCAACCGTCTCGGGTATCTCATAAGTTACGAGTGTCGGAAGGCAGGTCTTGAGCTTATACTCCCTGATCGAACTCCTGACCCTTAGCTTGTAATAGTCAATGAGGCAGGCCGCTTTGGACGTAATGACGGAAGAGATGTAGATCTCGTCATTTAACATGGGCTTGATAATCGATTCTAGTCCGGCTGTATTGCCGTCGCTGATCATCTTGAAATAGTGCGAGATGTAATCATAAGCCTCAACCGATTTGGTGACATAGTCGTTTGCCAGCGTGTAAACGCCGTCCTTATATTCGAGCACAAATCTGCAGGGATTGTCCTTATCCTTGTCGTCATCGTTCTCATACATGAGCTCGACCATGGTCAGGCCGGAATAAGACATCATCGATTCCGCATCAGGCCCTGCCTTCTTATCGGCTTCGGCAAAATACTTGACGGTCTCTTCTTCGGACAGGAATTTGAAAGCGGTTATCTTGCCGTGCCTCTCGGACATGCTCCTCAAGATCTCGCAGTACTGAAGGAAAACCGTGTAGGACATTCCGTCGAGCTGCTTATCGGGAATCGAGGAATAGCTGTCTGCCACATTGTCAGAGCTCATTATCGCGCGCGTGACGAGACGGGCTATCTCTTGCTTCGAGATATCCTCACTGTGGGTATCAAGACGTTTCTGTATGGACTGGACGATATCACATGAAGAAAGCGATAAAAGAACGGCCAGCATAACCAGGACCGCCGTGGTCCTTTTTGCTATCGCCTTTCCGTAATGTGAGATCTTCCCGATCATTACTTTATCCTTCCGTTCTTCTGTGCCTTGCCGCCTCGAAAACGACTACTCCGGCAGCAACTGCCGCATTAAGGCTGTTCACGTGTCCTACCATCGGTATCTCTACCGTGAAATCACAACACTTGCGCACGCCGTCCCTCATCCCGTCACCTTCGCTTCCGATAACGATGACCAGGTTCCCCGAATAATCGGCCTGATCGTAAGAGACATCACCGTTCATGTCCGTACCGCAAACCCAGAAACCCTCTTTCTCCTTGAGGTTTCTCAAAGTCTGTGCCAGATTCGTTACCCTCGCGACAGGCACGTATTCCATCGCTCCGGCCGATGCCTTTGCAACCATCGAATCGAGAGACACAGAACGCCTCTCCGGGATGATCACGCCGTCAATTCCGCAGCAATCCGCGATCCTGAGCACTGATCCGAGGTTATATGCATCCTTGATCTCATCAAGCGCTATCAGGATCGGCGCACGGCCTTCGTCTTTTGCCTTACTGATTATATCGTCAAGGTCAGCGTATGCATGAGGCGCTACTGAGGCAATTACGCCCTGGTGGTTATGAGTAGTGCTGATACGGTCTAAGACATTACGCGGTGCTCTGGTTATTACTATTCCCTGTTTGACGGCTTCATCAAGGATCTTCGCAAGAGCAGGCTCAAGGCGCCTTCCTCCCTCGGGCTTTAGGATCCAGATGCGGTTAAAGGTCCTGCCGGAGGCAAGAGCTTCGCTGACCGCATTGCGGCCTTCCAACTTGTCGCCTGACACATTTTTCGATCTGTTGCTGTCGCCGCGGTAATCTTCCAAATCACTCATCTCCCGTATCTTCATCAACGCCGTTGCTATTGATCGGCTTAATTCCGTCTGCTATCTCAAAACTGCGCTGGATAAGGTACTCCATGCGAGATTCCTGGTTGTCCATGAACAGATAACCTATCAGGGCTTCAAATCCCGTAGCATACATGTAGTCCGCATGTGATGCGTTTTTCGACGATGCGTGGGGGTTGGAGTTCTTTCCGCGGCGAAAATAATCCGCCTCGGTCTCCGTAAGCTCATCCATGAGCTGCCTGGAGATCTCCGCCTGTGATTCAGCCGAAACGTATCTGATCGTTCTCTTATGGAGCTTATTGTTGTTTCCGGCTCCGTAGATCGATGCATGACACCTTGCATAGACTTCATAGACAGCGTCGCCGATGTACGCCAGTACGAGAGGCGATACTTCGCGCAGATCTGATGCTATGAATGGCTTTATCATGTTACTGCTCCGTTATTTGATCTTTTCCATCTGCGGACCCTTTGGAGTGTCCTTGATACTGTATCCCAGGGCTGCTATCTGATCCCTGATCTTATCTGCCTCGGCAAAATTCTTCTCTTTCTTTGCTGCAGCTCGCTTATCTGCAAGCTCCAAGACCTCGGAAGGGATCTCTTCTTTCTCTTCATCAAGCTTGATCCCCAGAACTCCGGTCAGTTCGATAAGCTTATCCTGTGCGAGCTTGAGCGAAGCACTTGAAGCGTCATCTGCGGCAATAGCCTTGTTGGCCTCTGTTACGAGGTTAAATATGTCCGTGATCGCATCTGCCGAATTGAGGTCATCGTCCATATGGGCTATGAAGCTCTCTTCTGCAGTCTTGACCGCATTCTTAAGCTTTACGGAAGTTTCCGAATCATCAGAATGTGCATCAGCGCCGTTTGCGAGAGCAAAGCCGATCTGGGAAACGCAGTTGCTGATCCTTCCCAAACTCGTCTGGGCAGCCGCAAGAAGTTCATCGGAGAAATTGATGGGGCTCCTGTAGTGGCCGAGCAGGATAAAGAACCTGATAACGTTGTACGGATATTTCTTAACGATGTCCCTGATCGTGAAGAAATTACCCAATGACTTGCTCATTTTCTCGCCGTCGATATTGACGAAAGCATTGTGTACCCAGAAGTTAGCCAGAGGGCAGCCGTTTGCCGCCTCACTTTGCGCGATCTCGTTCTCATGATGAGGGAAGATGAGATCCTGTCCGCCGCCATGGATATCGATCGTATCGCCAAGGTACTGCTTGATCATTGCAGAGCACTCGATATGCCAGCCGGGTCTTCCTTCGCCCCACGGAGAGCCCCAGGAAGGCTCGCCTTCCTTCTTGAACTTCCAGAGTGCGAAATCTCCGGGATTCTTCTTGCCTTCGTAACTGGCCTTCCTCTCTCCGCCGCCTGCTACGAGTTCGTCGAGCTTATAGTGCGAGAGCTTGCCGTAATCGTCTTTTTTGGATACGTCATAGTAGACGCCATCTCCTTCGATAACGTAGGTAAAACCTTTCTCCTCCATCGCCTTGATCAGCCCGATGATAGCCTTCATCGAGTGGGTGGCGCGGGGCTGGTGAGTCTGGCGCTCGATATTGAGGCCGTCAGCGTCAACGTAGTACTCTTTGATAAACCTGTCCGCAAGCTGCTCGACCGTGATGCCTTCCTCATTTGCACGGTTGATCATCTTGTCATCAATATCCGTGAAATTCTGAACGAATTCAACTTCGTAACCCCTGTATTCAAGATATCTCCTCAGAGTATCGAAAGTTACGAAAGGCCTTGCGTTGCCGAGGTGAAAATAGTTATAGACCGTAGGACCGCAGGCATACATTCTTACCTTGTTCGGCTCGATGGTCTTGAATTCTTCCTTATATCTTGTGAGTGTATTGTAAAGTTTCATGGTAATTCTCCTTGTTTGGTCGGTATTTCAGTTATTCGCCGCAGTTACATCGACAGCAGCCGGTACATCGGAAACCGCAACAAGGAAAAACGGGGCATAAAAAAATGACACCCGCCACCATCCTGGCAGCAGGGTCGAAAGATGCCTTCAGTTTTGCATCATAAAAATGTCCCAAGCGCTAGTTCTCTTTCCGTCTTAGTACAAAAACGACCCGAACAAAGCAGACTCTGATTGACACCCGGATACTCCAGGGCTGATGCTCTGCGTCTGACTTCAATAGTCCAACTTACAAGGCTTTATTTCCACCAAACGGTCCAAGCTCATAATTATGTCATGTAGGTCCAATTTAGAGGCCACATTGCTAAGGTCACCTTAATTATAAAATATTGCGCGTGCATTTCAAATATAAATAAGCAAATGCAACGAAATCGCAATATTTCTTGTGGTTTAGACCGTCAGAAAGGTTCTTTGTTCTTTGCCAGCCTGTTTCCGGCGAAAGCCACGCAGAGCACCTTCCTGCAGCCCGCCTCATGTAATGCCAAAGCGGCTTCATGAAGCGTAAAACCGGTCGTAGCAACATCATCGACCACGATCACCGTCATTCCTGTCAGATCCCATTCTTCAGAAGCCTTAAATGCCCCTGTCACATTTGCGATACGGTCAAGGTTGCCGGTGAGCTCAGTCTGGCGGGATGTGTTGCGCGTTCTCATAAGCACATTATCGGAATAAGCGATCCCCAGGATATCGGCAACGGGTCTTGCTATCTCAGAAGCCTGATTGAATCCGCGTTCCTGCAATCTTGAAGACGACAAAGGAACGGGGACCACAAGATCCGCATGAACCGAATCGCTCTTCAGCAAAGACCCGAGAATGCAGCCGAACAAGTTCGCAAGCTTTGGCTTTTTGCCGAATTTTATGATCGGAACCGCCTTCTTCACCACGCCGTCATATGCCATCGGCATATATAAAGTCAGGCCCGGGACCGGATCATCCTCATACGGATTCGAAAGACACAAGAGCCATCTTTTATCCGGATCATATGGAACGAGAGACGACAGGCATTTGCCGCAGATGTTAAGTCCCGAGGGCTTACCCGTCCTGCTTTCGCAGAATCTCTCATATTGCGTGAAACGTCCGGCCGCGTCAGAAAGCCTTCCGCAGATGATGCAGTTTTCAGGAAACATGAAATTCAAGGTCTCCTTAAGCAATGAGAATACGGGGGAGACTACTCCCCTGAAAGTATTAATATGGGCCATATCAAAGTCCCCGTTTGTGATCGATTATCGCGATAAAATCCTTAAGCGAAGTCGAGCGCTCCTCGCTTGTGGAACCTTTCAGAAATCTTGCTAAAGTATCCGATGAATCAACTATCGTCACTTTGGACCTGCCGCGCGTAACAGCCGTATAAAGCAGATTTCTCTTATACAGCAGAGCATTCATCTTTCCAAGCAGTATGACCACATGTTCAAATTCGCAGCCCTGCGATTTATGAACTGTCACGGCATATGAGAGCTCTATGTCTTCCAGCATCTTTTTCGTATATTTGACCGTCTTTCCGTCATCGAAAACAACTGTCATCGTCCCTTCGATGGGATCGACACTGTCCACAGTTCCCATCTCGCCGTTAAACACGCCCTGTTCAGTCTTCCCGGTCACCGGATCAAGCCATTCGGCTGAATAGTCGTTACGCGTCTGCATAACCCTGTCGCCTTCAAAGAAAGCAGCTGAAGCACCGCGCTTTACCGAGGGGAGTTCATCCCTGCCGCCTGCTTCCGAAACGAAAAGATCCTGAAGCATGGAATTAAGCTTCACCGTTCCGAGCATGACATTCTCATTCTTTGTCGGCGTAAGAAATACTGAATCCTCATCCTGTATTCCTTTGATCATGGCCTTTACCCTCTCAAAAGCCTCTTCATCACCGGAAGTCTTAATGATCTCAAAATCGATCCCGTCGGCCACGAGCGGCTCTCCGCCCAATATCCTGTATGCATTTGACGCGATCGAGCTGTCGTCATTCTGACGATGCGTGAATGTGAGGCGGGCCGAAGGTATGGATTTCCCGGAAAGAAGGTCTTTCAGAACATTTCCACAACCGACCGACGGCAGCTGGTCCGGGTCTCCGACCAATATCAAAGATGACGAATCATCAGTTGCATCAAGGAGCCTCTCAAACAATTCAGTATCGACCATGGACATCTCATCAATGACGATTACGCGTGCCTTGATGGTGTCATTATGGTCATGAACAAAGAACGTGTTTTTCGTCATGTCATCCACAGGCCTTACGCCGAGGAGCCTATGGATAGTTGCGGCCGGGCTTCCCGTCGATTCGGCAAGTCTCTTTGCCGCTCTTCCTGTAGGAGCAGCAAAAACGCAGGAGATATCCTTATCGCGGAAATAGTCCGCGAGTATCCCCATGATCGTGGTCTTTCCTGTTCCCGGTCCGCCGGTGATTATGCATAAGGGACAATACATGCACAAATGCAGTGCAGCAAGCTGCGCCTCGTCAAGAACGATCCCCACCTTATCGGCATATCCGGCCAGGATCCTGTCAGAATCTGATCTTTTCGGTTCTCTTACCTTTTTCGAAAGGAACTTCTCGATCCTCTTTTTTATCGCTGCTTCAGCCTTGAAATAATGAAGCGGCGATATATATGCCTCAGCATCGAGAGGGTCGGTCGCCGAGCACTTATCTTCAGAAAACTTGAATACGGCGATTTCCTTATTCTCTACGGCCATGCTGCAGGCAGCCGGATATATCTCCGAGAACTCATCCGAAGAAAGCTTATCGCATTCCCCGCTGTTAAGCATGGTAAATGCCTTTTTCCTGACCTGTACGGGTCTTAACTTTGTAGATTTCGTATCATCGCAGACAGCCTCGGCAGCTGCAGAGATCGCAGCGGCCGCGCGGATCACCGAACTGGTCTCAAAACCCGATTCGAGGGCGATCTTATCGCACAGTGCAAAGTCGGCAATGCCTTTAGTCAGAAGGACATACGGATTCTCTCTGATCTTTTCCACAGAGAGTTCTCCCATACCGTACAGAGTCTTGATCTGTTCCTGAGTCAGACCGAGCTTACGTGCAGCTAAGCCTTCCCTGAAGAAGGCCTCATTTTCAGTAACGATGTCACAGAAAGACATCGCTTTCTCTTTGGAGAGGTTTTTCACTTTATCCGAGGCTTTCTCCGGGTCATTTAACAGGACATCTATGACTTCTTCCCCGAATTCTTCCACAAGTGCGGTTGAGATGGCCTTCCCCGCCCCGGCAATATTGTCGGACAGAAAAGATGCTGCCAATACGACTTCGTTATTCTCAAGATCCGCGGGCTTGATAGAAGACAGCTTGACTTGGACGCGTTCGTTCCAAAGCGTCACCTTGCCCGAAATAACGTAGATTCCGCCTTCAACAACATCGATCTTCGATGTGCCTGCGGCCATGAACCTTCCATCGGTCATGAAGGATACAAAGTTGCTCTTCGTTCTCGGGCAGAAAACCTTAACGGCCTTGACAGTCAGATCCGTTACCTGCTGCCCGACGTCATCTGCAGACAGCAACGCTCGGGACATTTCAGATACCGGCCTTCTCCCTTATGATACCGGCCTTATCGGTCTTCTCCCATGGCAGATCGATGTCCGTTCTTCCAAAGTGACCGTAACTTGCAGTCTGCGCATATATCGGTCTTCTGAGATCAAGATCACGGATGATGGCTGCAGGTCTCAGGTCGAAGATAGATCTGACGATCTCAGTTATCTTCTCGTCAGGGATCTTACCTGTACCGAAAGTATCCACCATAACGGATACCGGCTCCGCGACGCCGATGGCATAAGCTACCTGAACCTCGCACTCGGAAGCTATTCCCGATGCGACAACATTCTTTGCCACATAACGCATCATGTAGGATGCGGAACGGTCAACCTTCGTAGGATCCTTTCCGGAGAAGGCACCGCCGCCGTGACGGGCAAAACCGCCGTATGTATCAACGATGATCTTTCTTCCCGTAAGTCCTGAGTCTCCCTGAGGTCCGCCGATAACGAAACGTCCCGTAGGATTGACGAAGATCTTTGTATCGGCATCAACAAGCCCGTCAGGGATTACAGGTGCAATGACCTGCTCTTTTACGAACTTTTCAAGTTCCTCTATGGAAACATCTGCGCTGTGCTGTGTTGAGATAACGATCGCGTCTATCCTCTTAACCTTGTTGCCGTCATACTCAACAGTGACCTGGCTCTTTCCGTCAGGTCTCAAATAACCGACTACATTCGTCTTACGGACTTCAGCAAGACGTCTGGTAAGCTTGTGTGCAAGCGATACGGGAAGCGGCATAAGTTCTTCGGTATCGTCGTTTGCGTAACCGAACATCATGCCCTGATCGCCCGCACCGGTATCGAGTTCCTCACTGCCGCCGTGACGTGCTTCAAAGGACTTGTCAACGCCCATAGCGATGTCAGCGGACTGCTCGTCGATCGATGTAAGTACGGCACAGGAATTATAGTCAAAACCAACTTCACTGCTGTCGTAACCGATCTGCTTAAGCCTGTTCCTTACTATTGTCGGAATGTCAACATAAGCGGATGTCGTTATCTCGCCCATGACAAGAACCATTCCGGTAGTTGCACAAGTCTCGCATGCAACGCGTGCCATGCTGTCCTGCTCAAGAATTGCGTCAAGGATGGAATCAGAAATCTGATCGCAGACCTTGTCAGGATGTCCCTCTGTGACTGACTCGGATGTAAAGAGCCACTTGCCTGTTCTGTTTCTCATAATGATCCTTTCCGTTCAATGCATTTCCAAAAGAAAACGCCCTCCCCGAAAGGAAGGCGTACGCTATCTATTAACGTTCCTCATCTTTCAGGTCGCCTCATTTGGTGTCCTGCCGGATTTGGCACCGCTGCTCTCCGCGGTTGCCGGGCTTCACTGGGCCGGTTCCCTCTAGCCTCTCTTGATAAGCAATGAACTCAAAATTGTTTCAGCGGCTTAATTGTACATATCCGCCATGCCCTTGTAAAGCAAAAACGGCCCGTTTTTTCTTTCCTGTCCTCAAAATCGATCACGAAAACGCGAAATCCTAATAAGAATAATTAAGTATTACGCCCCGTTTTTGCCCGAAAACCGCTTTTTCTTTGTCGGTTTTTGTCGGTTTTTGTCGGTAATCCTGAGCCTTCCGGCAGTCTACAATTCGAATCAAGCAAGAACTCATGACACGGCACGCGCAACGTGCAGCAATGCGCGAATAACGAACGGAGGCAGATGGCAAGATGGCATTTTCGATTAAGATCTACGAGAAGGACAAATATATGTATGCCCTTATGAAAGCCAGGATCGGAGCACTGTATCCCGAAGCCTACATAACCGATCCCTATCTCGACAGCCGGCACGACACCGATGGCGACATGTTCGGAGAATTTACCAAGGTGCTCTTTAATCCGGAACAATTCGGTGAAGATTTCGGACTGGCATCCCCGGACGATACGATCGGTTCATTGAAGGAATGCCTGGACAGACCGATCCCCACGACGGATCCTGAAGGCATAATCGACTGCAGGAAAATCTGCAGTGCTTTAGGGATAGACACCTCAGGAGACGGAAACGCCATCGACAGAACAGGTATGCCGTGTGGCGGAAGGATCGAAGTTTTGATCCCTTTCGTTTATATCAGCGAACGCGAGGACTACATAAGAAAGCACTATAGCGACATGACCGATGCCGATCTGTCATTAAGGCTTGATTTCACCAGCAGATACAGGGCACGCGAGGATGAAGGTACCGGAATACTAGCCGGCAACATGACCGGATTGCTCGAATCTTGCATAACACGCAGATTTGAACCCGATGACATACTCAAATACTGCAGTCGTGACAGCCTGGGATTCTTGACACCGGGAGCCTCCAAAGGCGATGACGACGTCTACGATCTCGGGAGTGCGAGATGCAGGATCCTGCTTGATAAATGCAGAGATTTAGTATCTGATGAGACCCGAAAGATCAATGTTCTCGTGGTGGCTGAAGGTTTCAGGACAGCCGAGCTTCCGGTTCTCGTCTCTGACTGTGACAAAGTCACTGTCCTGTTGTCAGGCAAAGACAAAAACGAAGAACTCGCTGCATCAAATCTGATAACTTCGATCAGCAGATCTCTTACTCACGGGATCATCATTACTGATTTTTTGGATACCAGTCCGTCCGGTGAAAAGATCAAATCTTCAATGCCGGGCAAGACTCAGGGCATTGCAGGAGCAGCCGTATGAACAAGACTCCGGAACTCGACACGATCAAAGAGCAATTAACCTATTGCGTGCTGAATGCGATCAGGAATGAAAGCGATCCGACTGATGACAGGCTGAAAGAGATAATAGCCGATGTGATCAGTAACACCGAATCGATCCGTTTGTCACTTTCGGAAAAACGCGATATGGCAAAGCGCGTCTTCAACTCGCTTCGGAGAATGGATGTTATCGAACCGCTCATGCAGGATCCTACCATCACGGAAATAATGGTAAACGGTCCTGACAAGATCTTCTATGAACGTGGCGGAAGATTATTTAAATCTGACATAAAGTTTAAAGACGAAGAAACACTTAAAACAGTAATTTCATGCTTTTTCGCAAACAGGAACAGGCCGCTTAACGAAGCCAATCCGATCTCGGACTTAAGACTGCCCGATGGCTCGAGAGCCAATGCAGTCCTCGCGCCCATTGCATCTCAGACAACAGTAACGATAAGAAAGTTTACGGGAATATCGCATGACATAGTTACTCTTATCAGACAGGGATTCATCAGCGAGGAAGCGGCAAGATTTTTAAGCGGCTGCGTACGCAACAAAAAGACCATCTTTTTGAGCGGAGGTACCGGCAGCGGAAAGACCACATTTCTCAACTGCCTTTCCTCCTTCATTCCCAAAGATGAAAGAGTGGTGACTATTGAAGACTCAGCTGAACTGAATCTCCAGGGAATCGATAACCTTGTCAGGATGGAAGCAAGGCTCCCAGGTCCTGACGGTTCGGGAGAAGTAAATATCGGCATGATGATAAGGGCATCTCTGAGAATGCGACCCGACAGGATTATCGTCGGTGAGGTCAGGGGTTCAGAGTCAGCTGACATGATGAATGCGCTTAACACGGGTCATCCGGGTTCAATGTGTACGGGGCACGCAAACTCATGCTTTGAGATGCTTGAAAGACTGACCGGAATGGTCATGGCAGGTTCTAATCTCCCATACGATGCAGTGGTAACCCAACTATCAATGGGGATAGACATAATACTTCACATTTCAAGAAGCCGCGAAGGCAGAAGATACATAGATGAGATCTGTAACGTGATGCCGTCGGAAGGCCATGAATACAAGCTCAAAACACTATACGTAAACAAAGGAGGAAACGGTCTTGAACGTATCTGTAGCGACGAAGAACTCAAGAACGTCATGGCATACAAAGCTTAACTTAAAGTCATTAAAACCATGCACGGTATTCCTTCTGAAGACCGTTTGGGTTTACCCGGTCTTTGCGGCAGCACTTTACATGGCATCCTCGTTGTTTATCTCTTCACCGAAGATCAGGCTGATCATATCGGTAATACTTGGTGTCTTCCCGTGGAAGGAAGCTATGAAGAAACTATTCTCCAACGGTTACCGTCACACGAGGACACAGCTTCTTGTGATGCTTCAGGTCCTTTGCACGAGTGTATCGAGCGGATACTCGATCGAGAAATCCCTTTTGATGATGCGTCCGGTAATAGAACACACTTTCGGGAAACGCTGCATGCTGATAAAGCCGCTGATCAATCTCGAAAATGACTTGAAGCTTCACATAAGTTTGGAGAAATCTCTGAATTCATTTGCGGAATCGGTACGATTCCCTGAAACAGTCCCGATCTTTCATGCTCTGGCAATCTCCGGAGAGATCGGCAACAACAGCTTGGCAATACTTCGCAGCTCATGTCAGATGCTCTCTGAAATGAACGCGGTGCAGAGCGATATTGCCGCACAGAACGCAGGCAAAAATGCAGAAGCCGCCATGCTCTGCGCAATGCCTTTCACCGTCACGTTTGCACTCAATTACATGAGCCGCGACTATATAGAGATGGCCCGCACTACGAACTTAGGTTCAGTTCTTCTTGCAATAGCATTCGGCATATGCGTAATTGCGTGTGCAATGCTTTTAAGATATATGTCCCACGATTCCGGTAGAAGGATACGCTCATCAGCCAGTCTAGGCTACGATGACTCACTAAAGGTTTCCCCTAGATACCCATTGACTTCCTTCTTCAAGCGTATCCTTCCCACCGGTTTCATCACTTCGAGGCACGAGCTCTTCAACGAACTGTCGGTCAATCCGCGGCTTGCTTATGAGCAGTACCTGAAAAAGCAGATGCTGATCTGCGCGGCTTCCGGGCTCATCGGACTGGCGATCCTTTTAAGGCTTGGGAGTAATCCGTGCTTTGTACTCCCTTTTGTTATCGTGATGGCAGTACTTGGAAGCCGCGAGGTCAGATCTGAAGTCGAACGTAAGAGAGAAGATCTAATGACTGATATACCGCTTTTCATGTGTCTCATGTCAACGCTTCTCGAAGCAGGAATGCAGCTTCCAAAAGCTATCGAGATATGTGCGAAAGCATTTGGCGACAACAAGAGCCTGTCGCTGGAGATCAAAAATCTCAGGGCGATGATGTTATCAGGGATCTCTGCTTCTGAGGCAGTTGAGCGTTTTTCACTCAGGATACAGATTCCGGAGGCACAATCAGCACTTCTTCTCGTCGCCAGATATGACAGGCTCGGAACCGCAGAAGTACTTAATCTTCTTCAGCTTCAGGCTTCATCCTGCTGGAATCTGTGCAGGAATGCAGCCAGAAAGAAACAGGAAAGAGAAGCTCTTGGTCTGCTGCTTCCGATGACTCTCGATTTTGTCAGCGTCCTTATGGTCGCCATGACACCGGCAATTATTTCACTAGGCATATAAAACAACAGGAGGTATTAACAATGAAAAGAAGAAAGAAACACACGAACAGAAAAGGTATGGGAACAGTCGAAATAGTAATCATCATCGCTGTTCTCGTTTCATTGGCCCTGATCTTCAGAGAAGGCCTCATAAGTTACGGCAAAAAGATCATCAACTACTGTTTTGATGAATCAAAGATCCAGTCTCAATTCTGATTATGCTGATCAAAAAAGGTCCCTTCGGATATTTCGCAGTCGAGCGGTTCGATTCTCCCGAGAACATATTCGGTTATGCCGGTGAAGTAATTAATAAGAATCGTTCCGGATGCCTGCTGCCGTGCAGTATTGACATAAATGGAATCACATCATCAGCTTACTTCGATTTTTCAGGCCTGATTTCTATCAGGCAATCAGGAAGCGTTTTATTGCATGGCGCTCATCGTACAAAAAAGCAGTCAAAGCTTCTTTGTGACAGAAGAAAATCCGCAGGTGACTTTTTTTGTTTGATCCCTTCACTGCTCGACAACCTGATCAGTCCTTCGGCAATAGTACTTGATCCGGAATATGTCTTTACTGACGCAAACGGCTCTTGCATCAAATTCTGTTTGTTGCCCTGCAAAAGTGCGCCTGATCTGATACGATTGTCTTCTCTTGGTGCCGAACGGCTTGAGCGTTTTCTGTCAGAACCGTTCTTTGAGGAAGTACTGACAAATGACGAAAAGCAGGAACTGATATTCTGCGTCAATACTGATAATGAAGAATTGTTCTTAAAGTGCGCACGCCAGATCCGTGATTTTCAGACAGACAACGTAACGCAGGACTTCTCTTTAGCAACGGTATCTGCAAATGCCCCAAGGCATCTGCCTGACAGACATACCCAAAAGCAAAAACGTTTGGTTACCGGATTAAGACAGCTCAAGGTACCGCCAGAACTCTTATGGTCATGTATATGTTCATTGGCGGCAGCTGCCGCTCTGAATTATTCCGGCCTTTTCCCTTCCCTCCTGTTTGTACTTGTCTCAGGAGTATTCCTTACCGTTTTCTTCATTAAATACAGGACGAAAAAAGACAGGAAGGAAACCGGAGGGAAGGAACTGTCCAGCGTTAGGAGAATGATCTTGTTCTCCGATGCGGATGATGCGGGAAAGAGCTCATATAGTGAAGATCCGCCGGGCAGCGTTACCGCGCCGTCTCACTCGGTAACGCCGCTTTTTACCGGAACACTGACAAGCGTTTCGGAAATAGACGGAAAGCCGCTTTCTTATTCCGTAATGATGGATAAGACGACGATAGGATCCGATGTGTTTCTATCGGATATAGTCATTGACGACCCGTCGGTGGATTCTCTTCACGCGATTATCTATCTTAACGGGAACACGTTCTATATCAGAGACTGTTCAAGAAAGGGAACGACATACATAGATGACAGAAATACTGCAGCCGGAAGAAAGTGTGAGATCAAAAACGGTCAGAAGATAACCATCGGTAAAATAGACTTCAGATTCAAAGTCCTTTTTCCTTCAACTGGGCAAGCCTGGTCTTCTGAACCTCCGTTCCGTAGCGCTCTATAAAACGCATCCTGGCAAGAGCCCTGTCTGCCATACGTTTAACGTCTTCGGCATAGACCTGGCTTCCACCTTCATGTGCCTGTTTGTCAAGTTCAGCCATACTGTCACGGTAAGATTCAAATATCTGTCCGACTTTGATCTCTTCCGGCCACTCTGCTGTGTTGCAGACGACGATTATAGCCCTCTGGTTGATCTCCGCGTAGCCTTCCGAGATAACGCAGTGCTTAATTTCTTCGTCGACCCTTATGGTACAGGTTCCGGGGAAAAGCGCTGCAACGAAAGGCGTATGTCCTGACATAACGCCGAATTCGCCATCGATGGTGGGAAGCGTTGCAGAACTTACCATCCCCTCATAGAAAGTCTTTTTGGGAGTGATGATTATGAGATTTATCTTGTGAGAATTATCAGCCATCAGGGAGTGAGATCCTTATATGCTTTGATGACATCATCGAGACCGCCCTTCATGAAGAAGCACTGCTCGGGGATGTGATCGAGTGAACCGGAAATAAGCTCGCCAAAAGCTTTTACCGTCTCTTTGAGCGGTACATAGCGCGGAGCAAAACCCGTGGAATCAGCAGTGACAAAGAATGGCTGTGAGAGGTATCTCTGTACTTTACGGGCACGTGCAACGGTCTTTCTGTCTGCTTCCGAAAGCTCTTCCATACCGAGGATCGCAATGATGTCCTGCAGTTCTTTGTAACGCTGGAGCATAGCCTGGATCTTACGGGCGACATTGTAATGCTCTGCTCCGACCACATCTTCTGTAAGGATTCTTGAAGACGATTCGAGAGGATCAACGGCAGGATAGATACCGAGCTCCACGACGGAACGCGAGAGAACGATATTGGCATCAAGATGTGAGAACGTCGTTGCAGGTGCGGGATCCGTGATATCGTCCGCAGGAACATAGACAGCCTGAATGGACGTAATGGAACCGTTACGGGTCGAAGTAATCCTTTCCTGAAGCTCACCGACTTCTTCAGTAAGCGTCGGCTGATAACCGACTGCCGAAGGAATACGGCCGAGAAGAGCGGAAACCTCCGAACCTGCCTGAACGAATCTGTAAATGTTATCTATGAAAAGGAGAACGTCCTTATGCTTCTCATCTCTCAAATACTCGGCCATTGTAAGTCCCGCGAGCGGGGCTCTCATTCTCGCGCCGGACGTCTCGTTCATCTGTCCGAAGACCATTATCGTCTTGTCGAGAACGCCGGACTGTTTCATTTCATTCCAAAGGTCGTTACCTTCACGGGATCTTTCTCCGACTCCGGTAAATACCGAGAAGCCGCCGTGCTCGCTGGCGATGTTACGGATAAGCTCAAGAATAAGGACAGTCTTACCTACGCCGGCACCTCCGAAAAGGCCGATCTTTCCGCCTCTGGAGAACGGTACAAGAAGGTCGATTACCTTGATTCCCGTCTCAAGAATGGTCTCCGTGGGAAACTGTTCGGTAAAAGAAGGAGCCTTTCTGTGGATGGGCCAATAATTGTCAGGATGGATCTCGCCGACATGATCGATCGGTCTTCCGAGAGCATCGAAAAGCCTTCCCGCGATATTCTCGCCGACGGGAACTTTGATGGAAGAACCGAGGGACACGCACGGAAGTCCTCTCATAAGACCTTCAGTAGGGTTATAGGAAACACATCTTACAACACCGTTGCCCCTCTGCTGAAGGACTTCGGCATAGATGTAATCGGCAGCATTCTCCTTAAAAGCATCTTTGGCAGGGGCAGACGTTCCGTCATCTTCAACGTCACTCACAGATTCGTCTTCACTGCTTCGCTTGTTTATCCTGATTGCCTCGTTAATACCGGGCAGTTCAGTCCTGTCGAATTCACAATCTATAACAGGTCCGATGATCTGAATTACCTTGCCGATTGCCATACTCTATGTCCTCTTCCTTTTTTACATCTTCCCCGCCTGCTCTGCACCGTTAACGATCTCGGTGAGTTCAGTCGTGATCCTTGCCTGTCTGGCGCGGTTGCTGAGTATATCAAGACGTTTCATCATCTCCCGCGCGTTATCGTTTGCGTTCTGCATTGCCGTAAGTCTTGCGGTCTGTTCACTTGCGTAAGCATCGACCATTGCGCCGAAGATCATGGCATTCGCATAAGAATCGATAAGATAGTCGAAGACCGCGCTCGCATCCGGAAAGTATTCGACCTCCGAGGCATTGTCCACCGCCATTCCCGCATCTTTCAGATTTTCGGGAAGAATCATGGATATGGATTTCATATCCACCGGGAAAAGCCTGACCGCTCTGGGCTCCATTCTGACGGAGGATTCCATGTGCGTATAAAGCAGATAGATAAGGTCGTAATCCTTATCAAGGAACTTCTTCTTAATGATGGAACTTACAATGCGGGCATCGTAATAAGTTGGCTCAGCAATCGGGAAAGAAAACTCCCTGTTGCAGGGATATCCGTGCCTTTCGAGTTTCTCTCTTGCAAGGCGTCCGAAAACATTGAGCTCATACTTTGTCTGAAGGCCTTTCCTCGTGTTGTCGACTATCTTCTTCTGGATATGATTCTCGGTAATGGTAACCATATTGTTGTTATAGGCACCGGCAAGTCCCTGATCTCCGGAAAGAACGTAATAACCTATCTTCCAGGTCTCGCCTTCCTCCTTCTGGTTAAGGACAAAAAACGGGTTGGCAATATCCGGGAACTTCGTGCAGATGTCCTGCATGCTCTCAACGCATATCCTGAAGAAAGGATACATGGAATCATGAAGTGCCATAGAGCGACGCATCTTGGCACCGCTGACAAGCTGCATGGCGCTGGTCATCTGGCTGATGTCGCTGATGCTCTTCTGTCTCTTCTTTATGGCACTGAAGGTTTCCATTATTTTCTAAAGATCCTCCGGTCAAAAACGGCCGGCTGCTACATACAGGACCTTATCAGACCTCCTCCTGGTATTCGATGTGTTCAGCGAGGAAATTCTCCTTATACTCCTCACAAGAACTGTCAATATCAGCCTTGATCTGGTCAGACAAAGCGCCCTCTTCGGAAATGGCCTCGAAAATATTCTGATGACGCTCCCATGCATCATCAATATATTCAAACACGAAATCACGGATGTCTTCCTTGGCAAGGAAGTTCAGCTTATCCGTCGTAGCGATATAGAGGATGACTACCTCCTCGGCCATAGTCCAGGGCTTGAACTGCTCCTGCTTGAGCACTTCGTTGAGGACCTGGCCGCGTTTGATCTGAAGCTGGGTGTTCTCATCAAGATCAGAACCGAACTGCGAGAACGATGCCATTTCTCGGGCCTGAGCAAGCGAGATTCTCAAAGGACCCGCAACCTTCTTGACTGCCTTGGTCTGAGCGGCTCCTCCAACACGTGATACCGACAGACCGACGTTGATGGCAGGTCTCTGTCCGGAGAAGAACAATTCCGGAGAAAGATAGATCTGACCGTCGGTGATCGAGATAACGTTTGTCGGAATGTAAGCGGAGATATCATTACCCAAAGTCTCAACGATGGGAAGTGCGGTTATGGAACCGCCGCCCAATTCTTCGGAGAGTTTGGCAGAACGTTCAAGAAGCCTCGAGTGCAGATAAAAGACATCGCCCGGATACGCTTCTCTTCCCGGAGGCCTGCGCAAAAGCAATGAAATAGCCCTGTAAGCCTGCGCATGCTTGGAAAGATCATCGTAAACGATAAGAACGTCTTTGTGGTAATCATACATGAATTTCTCGGCTATCGCGCATGCCGAGAAAGGCGCGATGTACTGCATCGCAGCCGAATCGGAAGCGGATGCCGCAACAACGACCGAATAATCAAGCGCGCCTTTACGGGAAAGGAGGGTTGCCGTCGAAACGATAGTGCTCATCTTCTGGCCGATGGCCACATAAACACAGATTATATCCTTGCCCTTCTGATTGAGGATCGTATCGATCGCGATCGCGGTCTTTCCTGTCTGACGGTCACCGATGATAAGCTCACGCTGGCCTCTTCCGATAGGAGTAAGCGCGTCTATTGCAGTAATTCCCGTCTGAAGCGGTGTGTTAACCTGTGATCTGTCGGTAACACCGGGAGCCGGAGATTCAACAGGCCTTTTGTCGACGTATCTGATCATGCCTTTGCCGTCTATCGGGCGGCCCAAGGGATCGACCACACGTCCGAGCAGACCGTTGCCTACAGGGACAGCTACCGTGGTCATGGTACGTTTGCAGTTCATTCCTTCAACGACTGTGTCCTCACCGGTAAGGATGACAACACCGACCTTGGTCTTTTCAAGGTTCATCGCTATACCAGCAGCGCCTGAAGAAAACGCTATGAGCTCATCTGACATGCAGTGCTTGAGTCCCGTTACCACGGCTACGCCATCGCTTACGGAACTGACCGTACCGATCTCATCGATCATCTCGCTCGAGCTAAGGGCTTCATCTACACGTTTGTCGAACTCCTCATCGCTAAGCTGCCAGAGTTCCGCGTTATCAAGGCTCGGACCGGATGTCTCCGGGAACTCGTTCAGAGCATCTTCGATGTCTTTTCTGACCTCGCTCGCCGAGAACAGGGCAGAATCCGGGATCTCTTCATCAGAAGAGGCGGAATGGCCTGCGTGTTTGACATCGGACATTTCGGTAACCTTGAAATTGTCCGCTCTGGTACGTTTGATAAACGCATTTATACGGCCCAACTGGCCCTTGACCGAATAGTCATAGCGGTTGCCGTGATAGTAGATGATAAAGCCGCCAATAAGTGCCGGCTTTGACTCGATCATCAGACGGTATGAAGGTATCGCGTATCGTTCCGCAAATTTAGCGGCTATACGTTCAAGCTTATGCTCAGGGATATCTCCGGCGGTCTCGATCCTTAAGATCTGTCCCTTCGGCTTGGCTTTTTGAACCTTGTCAGGAGTATCGTTACTCACTCTTTCTCACCTCTGCATCGACAAATACGTCAGTATGCCTCTGGGCTGAAGCGGTAAGTTCGCTTCTCGGAACAGCGTCACCGATTACATGACCGGCGATCTCTACTGCAAGATCGGTAATATCGTCTTTCATGTTCTCGAGTGCAACGCGCTTCATACGGGCACAGTCATCTTCAGCTCTCTCGAGGATCTTCGAAGCTTCGGAATTTGCCTTTTCAATAACCGCCTCAGAGGTCTTGCCGGCATTCTCCCTTGCCTCTTCGATAATCTGTGCAGCCTGTGACTTGGCATCATCAATAGTCTTTTTGGATTCGGCAACGACCTTGTCGGCTTCTTCTTTGGACTTTTTAGCCGCTTCAAGCTCGGCGTCAAGGGCTTCCTGACGCTTATGGATCATCTTGACGATGCGCTTATAGATGGCAAATTTGATAATGAAATACGCAATGATAACATTGATGATCGTCAGAACGGCGGTCACCGCATAACCTGCAAACTGGTCAGGAGAAAACAGTGATGACTCACTCTCCCGAGCCAAAATGTTCAGCGTGTCAAACAGCATATATACTGCTCCCTTCTGTTTTCGAAAAGAAGATACTGATTATCTGAACATGAAGATCAGGAGGAGTGCAACAACGAGCGAATATATACAAAGCGACTCGATGAAGACGATAGCGGCAAGGAGCATGGTCTGGATCTTGCCTAATACCTCAGGCTGTCTTGCACCTGCATCGATAGCATGGCTTGCAGCCTTGCCCATGGCAAATGAGCATCCGAGCGCACCGCAGCTGATCGCGACACCGGCTGCAATAGCTGCGATCGCTTTTGTCTCGATTCCCGCAAATACTGCTCCAGAAAGCAACGGCATCCATGAAAGTAAAATGTTCATCATCTTGATTCCTCCTGATATATCACTTCGTGACTTGTTTTACATTATTACGCAGCGGCCTTGGCCTCTTGGGTATCTTTCTTCTTCGGCTTTATGAACTCTTCCGGGTGTTCCTTGAACTCGTGGCCAACCTCGACTATCTCGCCAATGTATGACATTGTCAGATAAGAGAAGACGACCGCCTGCAAAAGTCCGTCCGCTAAGTCAAACCAGAGTCCGACGATTCCCGGAACTATTATCGGAATGCATATCGATAAGAATTCCATGAATACGAATGAGCCGAAGATGTTTCCGAAAAGCCTCAACGCCAGAGATGTAGGCTTGATGACGAAATCAAGGAGCTTGAATGGCAGCATTGCCTTGAGCGGCGTCGTGAGCGATATCCAGAAACCTTTAAGCCCTATGAACCTGATCGATGTAATGATGACATAGAGGATCGCAAGGACCGCGCATCCTACCGGAAAAGCGATATTCTTGGCGGGCGGAGCGAATTTAAGGAAGGAAATGCTGTTACAGCCGGTGATCACGATGCCGAAGGTTAAGATCATCGGGGCTACTTCCTCGGCTTCCTTCTTCGTCATGCCGAATCCCATGGCGGCATTGATGATCATTTCGACGATCATCCAGAGAAGCGTCTGCTTTTTGTTCGGGTGAATGGTCGGCTTGCCTACCATGAGGCTGAAAACGAGCACTGCCGCAAGAACGGCGATCCACGTAACTATGACCGCATCCGTGATAAGGAGCTTCACGTCTCCGACTTCGAAATAGTGTTGGACCTGAAGGATTCCTTCACTGATCTCTTCACCAATATCACCCGGCTTGAAAGCCTCGGCGAATTTGGTGCAAAATGCCTGCCAGAATTCCGAGAACCAGGATCCGGCCATGAGCACGATCAGATACATAAATATGATCCTCCCCTTTCTTACTTGGACATTTTACACCTAAAAGGAAGATACCGCACAAAAATGTGCGTTCTGCCTTTGCTTACTTAAAGTTCTTGTCTTCCAAAGCCTTGAGCTGGTCAACGCGTACACCGTGCCTGCCTCCGCCGAAGGAGCCTCCGAAAAAGGCATCAACCATTTCAAGTGCAACTGCCTGACCGATGACTCTGGCGCCAAAGGCCAGAACGTTGGCGTCATTATGCTCGCGGCAGATCCTTGCAGTATACTCATTGTGGGAAAGAGCGCAGCGGATGCCCTTGAACTTATTGCAGGTGATGGAGATTCCGATTCCCGTTCCGCAGATGGCGATACCCTTCTCGGCTTTTCCGGAAAGGATGTCATCAGCGACCAGTTCTCCGGCCTCAACCCAAGAATAAGGCTGATCAGCGGAAGAAGCGCCCCTTTCGAGCACTTCGAAGCCCTTTTCCTTAAGGTGGGCAACGACTTTCTGTCTCAAATCGTAACCTGCGTGATCCGATGCGATTGTAACTACCATATTTATTCCCTCCGAAAATTTAATCAGTCGTGCTTGATGTGTTTGAACTTCTTGACGCCGGAAGCGTAGTCGCCCACTATGTCGCCGTTTCCTATCAGTTTGTACTTATAAGAAACGAGTCCCTCAAGACCTACAGGGCCTCTGGCATGGATCTTGGAAGTCGAAACGCCTACTTCCGCGCCAAATCCGTACCTGAAACCGTCAGCGAACCTTGTCGAGCAGTTGACGTAAACGCTTCCTGAATCAACTCCGAGCATAAAGCGCTCGGCGGCAGCTTTGTCTTCCGTGATTATCGCGTCTGTGTGACCCGAGCCGTTACGGTTTATGTGGGATATCGCCTCGTCAATACCTGATACGACCTTGATAGAGCACTTCATGTCGAGGTACTCGTGATGCCATTCGGTAACCTTTTCGGCACCAAAAGTCTCTGCCACATAGTCATCACCGTAGATCGTGACTCCCGCGTCGCGGAGAGCTTTGACCAGTTCGGGCAGAAGCGTATCCTTGAGAGCTTCATCAACGAGGAAAGTCTCCGTAGCATTGCAGACCGAGACGTACTGGGTCTTGGCATCAAGAGCGACCTTAATTGCTTTTGCTGGATCAGCCTTCTCATTGATATATGTGTGGCATACGCCGTCAGCATGGCCTAAGACGGCAATGTTGGTATTCTGCATAATGTACTGTACGAATGCATTCGATCCTCTCGGGATGATCAGATCGATATACTCGTCAAGACTTAACATATCCGATATCTCTGCACGGGTCGTCAGAAGATTGAGCCAACCTTCAGGGAGTCCCGAATCAACACCGGCCTCATAAATGATCTCAGCCAAAACCTTATTTGTATTGACCGCTTCGCTGCCGCCCTTAAGGAAAACAGCATTTCCGCTCTTGAGGCAGAGAGTTGCGATCTGGACCAGAGCATCAGGCCTGCTCTCGAAAATGACTCCGATCACGCCGATCGGGCAAGTTACGCGGTAAAGCTCAAGGCCATCATCCAAAGTCGTGTGAAGAGTCTGTCTGCCGACCGGATCTTCAAGGGACTTAAGGCTCAATATGCCGTCAGTTACGTCAGAAAGCTTCTCGTCCTGGAACTTAAGCCTCTTGATGAGGGGCTTCTCGAGATCATTAGCCTCGGCATCTTTAAGATCGGCGGAATTAGCTTCAAAGATCCTGCTCTTTCCACTGTTGAGCGCAACAGCTATCGCATCGAGTGCCGCATCTTTTTGTTCCCTTGTCAGAAGCGCCATTCCATAGGACGCTTCCTTAGCCTTTCTGGCCTTTTCCAACAATTCGGACATAACGGTCTCCTATATATTATTTTGAATGATTATAGCAAAAATCCGGGCCGTTTAAACTTTTTCCTTATGCACAAAATTGTTCATAATGTGCATAACTTTGTTGATAACTCAAAAGACAGGTTTTCAGATTTTGTTTGCCCGTCAAAGCTAATATTTAAAGCATTTTGTCATTTCATTACGGTTTGTTGACAAAACAGTTACGAAATGATAAAGACTCTTTGATAGTCCAATAAACTAGGCGTTTGCGGTCATTATTCATATATTGCTGAGGATCTGTGTCCATGAGAGAAAAACACCTTTTTTCACAAAATTCCTATTGACAGGTCAATTCTGCATGATGTTCATTTTTGCGGCTTCAAAGGTGTTATAATCTCCCCATGAAAATAATAATCACAACACTATTCGGGCTCGAATCCCCAACCAGAGACGACCTTCTCGCCAGGGGATTTTCGAAGTCACAGCTGGACGTCAAGGACGGTGTCATCACTCTTGATACCGGAAATGACGACTGGGCTATGGACGTCGCCCGGGTAAACATGTGGGCAAGGCACGCCGAGAGGGTGTTTTTCGAGGTCGGAGGATTCAAGACCGGCTCTTCTGACAACTTTACCGAAGACGGCGCGGTCTTTTTTGAATCCTGCAGAAAGCTTCCCTGGAACGATTTCATACCCAAGGGCTGGGCGTTCATAGTCAACGGCTTCTCCAGAAAATCCAAGCTCGACGGCATCAAGATGCTCCAGAAACTCACAAAGAAGGCCATTGCAAAGAGTCTTGCCGCCTCCAGAGGTTTGGGCAGCGATGCCGTGATCGAGGAAAATGAGCATCTCGGAACAATAAGCATCCAGTTCGCGCTCGTAAACAATTACTGCCGCATGCTGATAGACACCACGGGCGAGGGCCTTCACAAGAGAGGGTACAGACCTTTGACTCATGAGGCTCCCATCAGGGAGACCCTGGCGGCCGGCATGGTCACATATTCAAGATACAGCCCCTTCGGCAAAGAGGCTCTGGTCGATCCCATGTGCGGCTCCGGCACGATCGTGATCGAGGCCGCTCAAATGGCCGCAGGTATCGCTCCCGGCAGGTTCAGGCATTTCGATTACGAAGATCTGCCCTACATCGGCAACAAAGTTTACAGACGAGCTCTTGAGGAAGCCATGGACAATGAGGACCTGACCGCTCCTGACGACTGCTATTTCTTCGGTTCCGACATCGATTCGAGGGCCGTACGCTCGGCCATAGCCAATGCCAAAGCAGCGGGAGTCGCTGATTTCTGCAGGTTTGACGTCAAGGATGCCTCGAAGATCTCTCCCGAGTTCCTCGCTTCATACACAGGCATGGAAAGACAGCTCGTCATTACCAACCCTCCGTACGGCGGCAGGCTCATGACGCCTGAAGAGGCTGAAGAGATATACCGCACATTGGCAGGCAACCTTCTTACCCGCTCAGGACGTTGCAAGAAAGGCATCAGGCTCTCCGTGATCACGCCCGACAACATGTTCGAGGATGCTACGGGATTTAAGGCTGACAAGAGAGTCAAGCTGTATAACGGCAGCAAAGTCTGCCATCTATGCAATTACTTTAAGCTCGGGAATCTGGCGCATCTATGATCACCCGCAAAATTGATTTTTTCGACATGCATAAGATCGCCGATTCAGGTCAGGCGTTCAGGATAAAGGATATCGACGAGACCCACACTGAGCTGGTCGCGTTCGGGAAATATCTCCAGATAGCAGATCTGGGCGGCAATGAGTTCGCTTTCTCATGCAGCGAAAAGGAATTCTCATCGATCTGGGCGGATTACTTCGATCTTTCCAGGGATTACAAAGCCGTATGTTCTTGTATTGACCCTTCGGATAAGTATCTTATGGCGGCGGCTTGTTTCTCGGACGGAATCAGGATCCTTAAGCAGGAGCCTTTTGAGGCCACAATCAGTTACATAATCTCTCAGAGGCGTTCGATCCCCTCGATCACGACTTCGGTCGAAAGGATCTGCGCACTTTGCGGCACAAAGATCGCTTCGCCCAGGCTGAAAGCACCTTTTGTAAAGCCTCTCAAGGATGAGTACTATGCTTTCCCCTCGCCTTCAGGACTCGCTTCGCTCAGCCTCAGGGATATCGAAGGCACAGGTGTCGGCTACAGGGCACCCTATATAACGCAGGCTGCATCCGGCTTCGCAAGCGGAATGCTTGACCCGGATTCACTGTCGTCGCTCGATGACGAGGCGCTCTACAAGGCTCTGACGGCCATGTACGGAGTCGGAACAAAGGTCGCGAACTGCGTGATGCTCTTCGCTTATCAGAGGACCGGAAGATTCCCGGTCGATGTATGGATACAAAGGATCGTTGACAGATATTACGGCGGATCTTTCGACTGCTCAAGATATCCCGGCACGGCAGGGATAATGCAGCAGTTTATGTTCTACTATGAAAGAAGAAGAGACGATATCTGATCACTTGATCGGCTTGCCTGCAAGATAATCCTTTATAAGCTTTATGGTCGAATCTTTTGTGTTTCCGTATAGCTTTTCGACATAAACCAGAATATCAAGTTCTTTCACAAACCCCTTATGCTGTTCGGAATCAAACAAAACCGGACATTCGTACTTCATCGCTTCATACACTTCTTTTGAGGATCTGTACTGCGATTCATTCTGAACGATCGCTTCCATGGAACCTTCCAAGGTTGCACACATAGCTTTGAACTTATCCATGCACTTCCGGAGAGCCGGGTAGATAGGAATAAGCACTTTGCATGCCGGCACGAGCGGCTTCATTTCGGAATAATGGCCGGCAGCCTCCATCCTGGAATATACAAGATCGAATTGCTGATCCAGGCATTCACTTTTCAGCTTTTCTCTTCTGTCGTCTGAATCTTTGTATCCCTTCATTTCCTCAAACAGCAAGTAGGCTTCACACAGTTTTCTCAGATCCTGCGTAGCACCGGCCTCCTCGCAAGCTTTTGCATACATCTTTTCGTTATCAAATGAACGGGCTTTTTTGACTATTTCTTCGATCTCCGTCTTATCGTCATCCTTGGCGTAGCGCAAAGCCTTGATGATGTTAGGATCATATTTGAGTTTCCAGCCCTGGCTTATCAATTCGTCTTCCGAGCCGGCTCTTGCCTTCACCATAGCTTTATAAAGATAGGCACGCGCATTCTCCGGATCGAGATTCAATACTACCTCACAGAATTCATCCGCTTTAGTGAGATCACCATCCTCTATGAAGATCCGGGCACGCTTAAGCAGCGGCCCGACAGTTGATGCATGATAAGCCACTCCTTTTGCACTGAGAGACCCGCTGTCAACAATTCTCGATACTCCGCGGACGAGGTCCTTGATAAATCCCGTCTTATCCATATCGTAAGCCTGCAGTGCAGCAAGAGCCTCAGGCATATCATAAGGACTCATGTTCTTATAACAAGGCATGAGCACCTTATCGTGGTCTTTACGGATCATGGCAAGATATCTGCTCCACTCATTCTTGACCCACACCGCATTCATGTATTCCGTTTTGGTTCCTATAACGACCATCACCTTCGCCGAATTCAACGCAGCAAAAATGTAAGGTTCAAATTGGGTACCAACCTTGTCCTGAAGCGTTATCCTCGAAAAGAAAACACGGTACCCTTTGTCAGTCAGCTCGTTATATACTTCCTGAGCCAGAACGCTGTCTTCCGTCCTCGCCCCGTCATCAGCCGTCTCCTTGTAACAGATAAAGACATCGAAAGGATCTTCGTTCTGAGAAGTCTTCAGTATTCCTTTTTGCACTTCTCTAATCTTTGCAGCATCCTTCATATACTGTTTTCTGGTTACTCCTTCGGAGTACTCCAGCGCAGCCAGATAATCCACGTCTTTGGTAAAGGGATCAAAACTGAGCCTGTGACAGGTCGGAACCCAGTCATAAGTTTCCGGATCCTCGACGTATTCAATTCCGAATCTGGATATGGCGCAGCACCAATGCGCCTCAGCATCAGTGTTGTCCTCCATGATCAATTGCTCATATACCGCAACGGCACTGTCGAAATCGCCGATCCTTCGGAATTGATTTCCACGGTTAAACATATTTGCCCGCTGCTCATCATCCAGTTTCGGGAAAGTCATTGCGCTTCCGCAAAACAGACAGACCCCGAAAGTTCTGTCTTCTGACAGTTCGACATTTCCGCCGCACATTTTGCATTTATATACCATAACCGTCTCCTTCTTTATCCGAAAATGCTGGACATGATCTGAGGGAAAGCCTTGTCAATGATCGCAGCGAAATGCAGACAGCACTCAAGGATCTCCTCCCCGCAGGAATCAAGCTGGATAACGGCATCATCTTCGGCAAAAAGAGTATTGTCTTCCTCATTGATAACAAACTTTATCCATCTGAACTCGGCATTTAATGAATTAACGACCGCAAACATGCTGTCTTTCTTCTCTTCAGGGATCCTGGCAATATCGTTGGATCTTAAAGAAACGCTTTCATCACCGGGATCGAAGACTATCAGCACCTTGATACCCGGACAATTCTTCAATTCAAAGCCGGTTGAGATCATCTGACCGTCATCGGACATATCATATCGAAGACCCTTTGAATCAAAATATTCCGCTGTAACATTTGCTGCCATGCTGACCATAATATGACCTCCCCTATCCGATGTTTAACAGTACTATTCTAACATCACGGGACAAAAAAATTACCCCCAATCGAGCTAAAGCTCAAATGGAGGTAATCGGTTATTGGTGCGGCCGACGAGACTTGAACTCGTATGGAGTTACCCACACGCCCCTCAAACGTGCGCGTCTGCCAGTTCCGCCACGGCCGCATATGCCGCTCAAAGCAGGCTCGATAATTATACTTTTCGAGCATGTCAGTGTCAAGAATAATTTTCGAAACCCAAAACAAGACAAAAAATCTGAGAAAAAACGTATCGAGGGTGAAAAATCTCTACTGAAGAGCGTGTTCCCTAAAAGTGTCATCTTTTTGAATTTTTTAGTGACACATTTCAGCAAATCCCAGCCGATTTGCTGTTTTGTGTCAGGGTTTTACCTTTTTAGCTGATACTTTTAGGGAACATCACCACTCCGAAAAAGAAGTTCCACCAGAATGCAAGGAACACATTTTGGAACACGGATCTGATCGATTACGTGTTCCATTCTGTGAATAACGGACCGAATTCACATTTTGGAACACAATTTCGAGCATTTCCGTGTCCCGATTCGTGAACAAATTAAAAGGGCTGTGATCTCTCAATTCATGCATTGAGTTTTTCACAGCCCTTGGAAAAACAGATTAACGTCAGCTGTTGCCGCCGTTACTCGTGAACCACCAGATAGCTATGAAGATCAGGATGATTATCGCAAGCGTCAGGAGTACCTTAGGTACGGATACGGGTGACTTGCCGGCGATCTTTCCTGTCTGGCCATTGACCACGAAATTGAATATCTCGTTATTGAACTTGTAATTGGCGATCCAGATGGGCGCTAAGACATACTTGAACGTGACTTTCGCAAAATCCGTGTTGAAATTGACCGAGTCGACCATGTCTGCGTGCTGCCTTTGCTTCTCGTACTGCCCTATCTCGCCTCTGAGCTGGTTCTTGATCTGGTCCTTGGCAATCTGCCAGCCGTCATCAAGTCCGACAGTATATCTTTCGGCCAGGAAACCTGCGATGAATTCGGGCGAATAAGGCCTGATCTTTTTGAAATCGAAATTCTTGACCGAGTTAATATACGGATTATTGGTCCTCTTGCTCGCGTAAACTACCTCATCGTCAACAAATTTCTCGTAGATTCCGAAGTAGTTCTTGTACTCGTAATAAGTCTCGGTAGATCCGTCCTGCTTTGTTCTCTGATGCCTGTAAGCCAGCCTTACGTTATAAGGCGAGGTCGTCTGCGAGTCATAGGTCCAGAACGGGAGGTAAACGCCGCTGAAGTTATTGGCCTCGCAGGACTTTTTGGCAGCTCCGGGAGCGAAAAACTTGCCCTTGATCCAGCTCTTGAACAGTTCGGATGCCTTCTGCTGCGATATCTCGAACGGAACGACTCCGCCGGGAGCCATGGCATCCTGCATGTCGTCAACAGGCATGACCTGGGTGGAACCGCAGTAAGGGCAGCATGAAGCCGTGTCCGTAGCATCAAAGACAGTCGTTGCGCCGCAGCTCTTGCAGGTCAGCGATTTTCTGGCCTGACCCCAGTCAAGGCTTGCTCTCTGTGTAGCTGTCGTGAAATCGATCTCTTCGACGTCTTTTGCGACATCTTCGGGTCTGGGGAGCTGTCTGGAGTATCCGCAGAACTTACATGTCATCGAAAGAGTCTCGGGGTCGTAAGTAACGGTAGCACCGCAGCCGGGGCACTTCTTGTCGGTCGCTTCCATGGTACTGCCGACTGCAACCTGATTGCCTTCAGCATCCGTGTACGTCTTTACCGCGGCAGGTGCTGCAGCAGGCTGTGAGGCAGCTGTGCAAACCTCTATCGGATCGAAAACTCCGTCTGGTCCGACGGGATAATTGGAGATCATGCAGCGCTGCCAGAGAAGCACACGCTGGTTCCAGTCGGAAATGAGCTTGTTCTTGACTGTTGCAGCATTCTCAAACGCCTTCTTGGCATTGCCTGCGGCGATGCCTGCCTCCTGCATTGCTTCCTTCTGTCCAAGCTTGTCGAACTTCATTACGTCACGGCTCTTCTGCTCCTGGACGGACTTGTACTGGGCGATCTCGGTATCGAGCTGACGGCTCTTGCCGTTAAAGGCAGCCTGCTCGATCGTATACTGCTGTGCAAAATCAGGATGCTCCTCAAGCCATGTTGCCATTACCATAGCCGCCTTGCCGCTAAGCTCGGCATCAGGAGTCTGGGTATCGAGTGCGGGTGCTCCCTCCGGGTGATTTGCCATATAGTTCATGGCAAGCTGCTGCTGTGCGGAAGCCACTCTCTGCTTGAAAGACTGAGCAAGCTCACCCTTTGTGATATTCAATGACTCTTCAGGAGTCATAAAAATGCTGAGGCCTTGTTTCTGTGCATCTGCTGCAGAAACCGGCATGCCGGGCATCGTGCGTTTAACCGGAACATTCTCTGACATAACTAATCCTCACCTTATAAGTTTTTTGTAGTTTAACACAATTCTTCTTTAGAAAATGACGAACGCCACGGAATAGGGCTTAAGTCCGATGCTGAGCGAACTGTTTTCGACGCCTCCCGTGACCAGACTGTCAGTAAGAGGCGGATGGATGTCTGCCCTGGTAACTGCCATTCCGGCAAAACTGTCGGTACATGTGATATACAAAGGCTTTTCGGATCGGTTCATTACGAACACTATCTTTCTTGCTCCTGTCCCCTGCCTGCCAAAATAGTCTCTTCCCTCCGAAAGGTATCTGACAAAGGCAAAAGCGCCGTCTTCGGCCAGAAGCGTCTTATAAAAGCCGGTGCGCAGACACGTATGGACTCTTCTTAAGCCCGCAACCCTCTTAAAGAACGCAAGTGTCTCGGTCTGCTTTGAAGTCAGGCGGTTCCATGGATAAGTCCTTCTGTTGAAAGGATCCTTATATCCCTGCATCAGGACTTCATCACCATAGTAAAGGCAGGAAGCACCTATGTAGGCATTCTGGAAAGCATATGCCATCCTTGCAAGAGCAGCACATCTGTCATAATCAGCAGGATCGACCGTGATGCCGCGCTGGATCTCACGGTCGTCAGTCTCACAGGGTTTGCCAAGCATTGTCATGATCCTCGGAACGTCGTGCGAGGAAACGAGGTTCATAATGCAGTAATATGCCTCATCCGGATATCTCTCACGGAAGCCCTCAAATCTTGAATCAGCGACCTGTGCGGAAATATAACCGCAAAGGAAATCAAGCAGTATGTGCCTGAACGTATAGCCCATAACGGAGTCATGAGTGTTGCCTAACATGAAGTCGCGGTAAGATCCGTAACTGCACTTGTTGGAAGCGTCTTCCCAGACTTCACCGACCAGCATTCCCTCGCCGTTCGTCTTTGCCTTAAGCGTTGATCTCATCTGTCTTATGAAGCTGTCCGGAAGCTCGTCAGAAACATCCAGCCTGAAGCCGTCAGCGCCTCTCGAGGTCCATGTGTCGACCACTCCCCCTCTGCCGAAAATGAAGTTCCTGTATGAAAGGTCATCCTCGTTTACGTTCGGAAGGTCCGGGAACCCCCACCACGAATCGTAATTGATGGCACCGCCCTCTCCCCTGTAAAAATTGTACCAGGAGCGGTACCTGCTTTCCGTGCCGTCTCTGAAAGCTTCATAAGCGCCTTCGGTGCCGTAACGGCCGAACTTGTCGAAATAGATTGAATCCGCACCGGTGTGGCTGAAAACGCCGTCAAGTATGATCTTGATCCCATTTGCTTCCGCTTCGCGCGAAAGCTCGTTGAATGCCGATACTCCTCCGAGCATGGGATCAACGTTAAGGTAATCCGCAGTATCGTAGCGGTGCGAAGACCTCGCCTCGAAAATGGGATTCATGTAAAGGATATTGATCCCTAATTCTTTGAGATACGGTATCTTCTCCTTAATGCCCTTAAGCGAACCGCCGTAGAAATCACAGGCAAGATAACCGGTCTCAGGCTTGCCGTAAATATCGACATCCTCATCCCAATCCTCGTGGTAGATGCGTTCGGGACGCGTATTGGCATTTTTCATCGCTTCAACGGAAAAGCCCGTATCCCTTGCAAACCTGTCAGGGAAAATCTGGTATATGTTCGCGCCCTTCATGTAGTCAGGCGTGTGGAAATCCTTGTTGTAAACGGTGATCTGGAACGCGTAAGGATATTTGTCCTCATCTGCTCCGACTCTCGGAGGCTCACGGTACAGCGTTCCTTCGCCATCTGCCGTGTCTGCCGCGGCACCGTAGTAGAACGTAATTTCAGGAACGGCAAAGTCTTCTTCGTTTGATCCGGCCGGTTTCTTTTGGGAATAACCTTCGGGGAGTTCTTCAGAATCTCCCGCGATCTTGAACCTAAACCAGTAGAACAGGATCGAAGGTTCGTGAGGCATCATGAGATTTACGTGATATCTTGAAGACCCGCAGACCCTGTACATCGGCTCCTCATGGTAAGAAAACGAATACAGTCCGTACGTATAGCACAACGTGACGGCCGTCGCCTCCTTATAGCAGTCGAAAAACAGCTCCGTATAAGAAGAAACGGGCCTTGCGCCGAAAGGCGTCCTGTACTCAGGAAGGCGCGATGCATGAATGCACCGCGCCTGTGAAATGGCATTTGATCTGTCAGTCCCTTGGGACTCCATCAGTCTTTCTTCTCCTCAGGTTTGACTTCAGCCTTAACCTCCGGCTTTGCCTTGGGAGCCTCCGGCTTCTTTGCCGCAGGTTTCTTGGCAGCGGGCTTCTTGGCGGCCGTTTTCGCTGTGGAAGGCTTCTTGGAAGGTGCCTTTTTCTCTACGGGCTTTTCTTCCTTTTTAACAGGAGCCTTCTTCTCGGCAGGCTTTTCCTCCCTGGGCATCGGGATACCCGTGATCAGCGAATAAAGACCCGCATATTCACCGGCACTCTTCTTCCATGAATAATCACCCTTCATGCCGGTCTCGATAAGCTTGCTCCATACATCCTTGTGATGACGGTAAAGATCAGCCGCATACTTCGTAACAAACAGGAACTCGTGCGCGTTGATGTTTGCAAACGAGAATCCGTTGCCTTCGCCCGTGTACTCATTGTAAGGCGTGACGGTATCCTTGAGGCCGCCCGTCTCACGGACTACCGGTACCGTACCGTAAGCCATCGACACGAGCTGTGAGAGGCCGCACGGTTCGAAAAGGCTGGGCATCAGGAAGATATCAGCGCCTGCATAGATAGTGTGTGCCAGACCGCTGTCAAAATCGATACATGCGCACATCTTGCCGTGGTTGCGGTTTGCGATGTCGGTAAGCGCTCTCTCATAGTAAGGATCGCCGGTTCCCAGGATAACGATCTGCATTCCGTCGTAGAGCATCTCTTCAAGAACGTAAAGCAGGAGATCCAAACCCTTCTGGTCGACCAGGCGGGAGATCATTGCGCAAAGAGGCGCACCCGGATTAACTTCGAGTCCGAGCTGTTCCTGCAAAGACTTCTTGCAGGCTGCCTTGCCCTTTTCGTAATCCTTGACGGTATATTTCGCAGGGATCTTGTTATCCGTTGAAGGATCGTACTCCTGTTCGTTGATGCCGTTCAGGATTCCGGATACCTTGTACGCATACTTCTGAAGCGTGCCGTTCAATCCCTCACCGTAATAGTCGGTCATGATCTCATACGCATATGTGGGAGAAACGGTAGTGACGGAATTCGAGAAAACGATGCCGGCCTTCATGAAGTTGATGGCCTTATCCTTGATGCAGAAATCGTCTCTCAAGTAATCATCGGGAAGGTCGAGCATCTCACGTACGACGTCAGTCGAATGAACGCCCTGATACTTCAGATTGTGAATCGTGTAAACGGTCTGAACGTCATTGTGATATCCGTGCTTCTTGAAGTGGCAGTCGAGGAGCATCGGCATCATGCCGGTCTGCCAGTCGTTGCAGTGCAGAACGTTCGGCTCGAAGTTCATGAAGTCGCCCATGAAATCCAGGACCGCGCGCTGGTAGAAGCAGTAACGCTCAATGTCGAAAACGTAATCAACGTAGATCTGGTCAAAGTTGAAGTAGTACTCGTTATCGACGAAATAGAAGATGACGCCGTTCAATTCCATGGAGAAAAGACCGGCATAGAGTGAACGCCATCCCATGTGTACCATCTTCCAGCCAAGGAACTGAAGCTTGTCGTTATACTTGACCTTGATCTTCTTGTAGAGCGGAATGATGACTCTGGCATCAACACCCTGCTTATTCAGTTCAACGGGAAGGCTTCCGACAACGTCTGCCAAGCCTCCGACCTTTACAAACGGACTGCACTCGGATGAAGCGAGAAGAACTTTGATCGATTTTTCCATATCAGATACCTGCACCCTTTCCTATGACGATGGGGTAATCGGGATGGCCTACAAGGCGCACGCCCGGCCTGACGAAGGCGTTCTTGTCAAGAATGACGTTCTCAAGATGGCAGTTCTCGGATATGTGGGAGTCCTGCATGATAACACAGTTCTTGACCGTCGTGTTCTTTGCTATCGTTACGCTTCTGAAGAGGACTGATTCCTCTACCTTACCGTAGATACGGCAACCGTCTGACACGATCGAATTGCTCATGTCGGCGTTGTCGAAATAGAGTGTCGGTGCTTCGTCCTTGACCTTCGTGTAGATCGGATCTCCGCTCCAGAAAAGGTTATTTCTGACAGAATCCTGAATGATCGACATTGAAGCGTTGAAGTATGTCTGAACGCTGTTGATCCTCAGTGCGACGCCGGAATACTCGAAGCCGTGGACCTTGAGCTCATCGAACATCTTAACGATGGAATGGATTCCGAAATGCTGCTGGCCGTGTGCCATCTGGCGCGCGAGGATGTCGATCAGAAGATCTCTTCTCAGGCAGAGGATACCCAAAGAAGACTTTGTCGAAGCAGCCTTCGGAGGATTGTAGAGCATGTCTCTTACAAAGCCGTCCTCATCGATGTCTAAGATGTATGAAGGGCTTCCGAATTTTATTCCGTCGCGGTTGTACATGACGGAAATGTCAGCGCCGGATTCCTCATGAGACTTGATGAATGCGTCAAAAGTCGTGTTGAGGATAATGTTGCATCCCGTAACGATGATGTAGGTTGTACGCGACTGCCTCAGGAAGTCCATGACACCCGTAAGCTCCTCATCGGAATTGATGCCCGTAGCCTCTGAGTTTACGTACGGAGGCAGGATGTGAAGACCATCGTTTTTACGGTCCAATGACCATGCGGCACCGGTTCCCGTGTGGTCCATCAGTGACTTGTACTTGTTGTAAGTCAAAAGTCCGATGTTCTTGATACCGGAATTGACCATGTTCGAAAGCATGAAGTCAATGATCCTGTATCTTCCGCCGAAAGGCATTGCGGAAAGAGCACGCGGATTGGAGAGCTCGCCTAATGATATCTTTTTGTTGTCGGCTAAGATCAAGCCCATTGCATTGTTAAACATATCTCAATCTCCTTTTCCCGTTCTCATACCCTGAAGGTGGACTCGATGACGTTGTCTTCATCAGAGACTTCAACATCGGTATCTACCATACTGTTGCCCGGAATGACCGCATCATCCTTTATCTTCAGGCCGCGCTCGAAAACGCAAATGCCTTCCGAGCAGATCTTCTTGTTTGTGTAAACGCCTTCGCCCTCGACAAACGATCCTGCAGTAACGTTCTTGCCGATGATCGTTCCGAAATCAACGATGCAGCGCTCAATGTGTGCGCCTTCCTGAACGACTACGCCCGGCATCAGGACGCAATCCTTGACGATCGCTCCCTTCTCGACGATTACTGATTCGGAAAGAACTGAATGCTCAACGTCACCGAAGATGCGGCAGCCGTCCGTCAGTGCCGAATTCTTGACTTTTGCGCCGCTGCCGATGAAGTGTGAAGGCTTGACCGGGTTTCTTGAGAAGATCTTCCAGGATCTGTCGACGAGGTTGATCTCTTCAGGCTTATCGAGGATATCCATGTTGGTCTCCCAGAGAGAACTGATCGTTCCAACGTCCTTCCAGTAACCGGAGAATCTGTAAGCACAGAGCTTTCTGCCCTGAGCGAGAAGGTTGGGTACGATGTTCTTACCGAAGTCGTTGCTGGAGTTCGGATCGTTCTCATCGTCGATAAGAGCCTGTCTTAATACATCCCAGGTGAATATATAGACGCCCATCGATGCAAGATTGCTCTTCGGCTTGGCGGGCTTCTCATCGAATTCCTCGATGATATCGTCTTCCTTGGTGTTGAGGATACCGAATCTCGGAGCCTCTTCCCACGGCACCTCGTAAACTGCGAGCGTTGCGTCGGCGCCCTTGTCGATATGAGACTTGAGCATTGCGGCATAATCCATCTTGTAGATGTGGTCGCCTGAAAGAACAACGATGTACTTCGGATTGTTATCATCGATGAAGCTCATGTTCTGGTAGATGGCGTTTGCAGTTCCCTTATACCAGGAAGAACCGCCTGCAGTCTGATAAGGCGGAAGAATATACGCACCGGCATTGTTACGATCGAGATCCCAGGGGTGACCGTTTCCAACGTATGTATTGAGTGCGAGCGGCTGGTACTGTGTAAGAACACCAACGATCTCAAATCCCGAGTTAACGCAGTTTGACAGCGGGAAATCAATGATCCTGTAACGGCTTCCGAAAGGAACTGCCGGCTTTGCGATCTTCTTTGTGAGAACGCCGAGCCTGCTTCCCTGTCCGCCAGCGAGTATCATCGCAACGACTTCAGTTTTAGCCATAATGATATTACCTCCGGTTTATTACGTTTACTTTTTTGCTTTTTCGGTTGCCTTTGTGCTCTTTTTCACAGAAGGCTTCTTTGCTGCGGGCTTCGCGGTTTTCGCTGCCGCAGGCTTTTTAGCGGCACTCTTCTTGGCAGCCGGTTTCTTTGCAGCAGGTTTCTTAGGCGCCTTCTTCGGCTTGGGATCCTTCACCTTCATGAAATAGATTCCGGCCAGAGGCGGAAGATTGATCGAGATGTAATAAGGCTTGCCGTTCATCGGCTCATCGACTGCCTCAACGCAGCCCATCGCATCAGTTCCCGTAGGATAGCCGGAACCGCCGTGACTCATGTCGTCCGTATTAAAGACAAGACGGTACGTTCCGAGTTCATATACCGGGATCTTGTAGTCTTCAAGAGGCTGCGGCACCATGTTGAGGGCAACATAGATGTCGTTCTCCTTGGGATTCGGCGAAGATCTCTTGTAAACGAAAACGTTATTCTTCGTGTCGTCTGCAGCGATCCATTCAAATCCTGCCCAGGTGTGATCGTCGATCCAGAGCTGAGGGTGCTCTTTATAGAATCTGTTGAGCTCGCTGTTGAAGTTCTGAAGGAGCCTGTGAGACTCATAATCAAGCAGGAACCACTCAAGCTGCTCATAGAAACGCCATTCGATGAACTGACCGAACTCGGCGCCCATGAAGTTGAGCTTCGCGCCGGGGTGGCTCATCTGGTAGAGCATCATTGATCTGAGCGACGCAAACTTTCTCCAGATATCTCCGGGCATCTTGTCGATCAGGGAATGCTTGCCGTGAACCACTTCGTCGTGTGAAAGGCTCAGGATATAGTTCTCGGCGAAAGCATACATCATCGAGAAACAGAACTCGTCGTGATGCCATCCCCTCGCATAAGAGTCGGTTGAGAAATAATCCAACGTGTCATGCATCCAGCCCATGTTCCACTTGTGCGTAAAACCGAGGCCGCCGTCCTCAACGGGATGTGAGACCTTGGGCCATGCAGTCGACTCCTCGGCGATGAGCATCGCGTAAGGATAATTCTTTCTGATAGTTGAATTGAGCTTCTTGAAAAACTCGATTGCTTCAAGATTCTCGTTGCCGCCGAACTTGTTCGGGATGTACTGCGTGCGTCCGTAGTCTCTGTAAAGCATGGAAGAGACTGCATCTACGCGGATTCCGTCAAGGTGGAACTCATCGATCCAGAACACCGCATTGGAGATAAGGAACGACAGCACTTCGTTCTTTGAATAATCGAAAACATAAGTGCCCCATTCGCGGTGCTCGCCGATCCTGGGGTCAGCGTATTCGTAACAGGGTGTACCGTCAAATCTGACAAGTCCTTCGAGGTTCTTCGGGAAGTGTGCGGGAACCCAGTCAAGGATGACCGAGATGCCGTTCTGGTGAAGAACGTCGACCATAAACTTGAAGTCGGCAGGAGTGCCAAATCTTGAAGTTACGGCGTAGTAACCTGTAACCTGATATCCCCAGGAATCATCGAGCGGGTGCTCTAAGATCGGCATCAGCTCGATGTGGGTGTAATTCATTTTCTTGCAGTAATCGGAAAGGTCTATGGCGAGTTCCCTGTAAGAGAAGAAGTTTCCGTCCGGATGGCGGCGCCATGAGCCCAGATGGATCTCGTAAATGTTGATCGGCTTCGGAGCAAGCGCATCAGTACGGTTCTTGCAGAACTCGTCATCGTTCCAGATATAATCATCAGGATCGTAGATGATCGAAGCATTATTGGGTCTCGTCTCGAAATGCCTTGCGAACGGGTCGCCCTTCTCGTATATGCGGTTGTCCGCGCCTACGACTCTGTACTTATAGCGGTCCCACTGCTGTGCTCCGGGAACCTTCTGCTCCCAGATGCCGGTCTTCCCGAGCATAAACATCTTGCATTCATTGGGGTTCCAGTCATTGAAGTCGCCCATGACGCTGACCATTCTCGCGTGCGGCGCCCAGACTCTGAAGATAAAGCCTTTCCCGTTCTCGTCCTCGTAAGGATGAGCGCCCAGGAAATTGTAGCTCATGTAGTTCTCACCCTTGTTGAACAAATAAGCAGCATCCATATATGTGCTTTGTGCCTCCCTTTCGGTTTTGATCCGGCCTTCTGCCGAAAAGCAGGCAAGCCGAATAGCGCGTCAAAATGTCAACGCTTCTTTATTATATACTAAATAATGTGATTTACCAACCGAAAACACAAAAAAACACGGGAACATTTCCCGTGTTTTGTGCAATTTTACAATTTGTTCACCCTGAAATTTCTCCGGGCAAAGACCAGCCGGCAGATTATAAATGATGCAGCAAAGACTGAAATTGCCGCTCCTAATGCGATTATCACAAAGACAGGACGCGAAATGTCAGGGAGCCTCACGCCGTCACCTATGATCTCGGCGATGTTTCTCTCCTGCTCACCCTTGAACCACATGCTCACGTATTTGGCGAAAATGGCTCCGCCGTAAGTCAGAACAAGTCTGACTGCCGTCTGGAACAATATGAACAACAGCGCCGCGAATCCGATGAGCAGGCCCTTGCGGCCGAACAGCATCGACAAAGGCTGCATTATCGCAATGATAAAAAGTGTCAGCGAAAGCAGATAACAAACGACCGGAGCTGAAGGAAGTTCCACGCTTTTGCCTCCGAACAGGACCGTAAGAAGCGTCACGGCAGCCGCAAATACAAGCGAGGCAGCCAGCGAAATGACTGCATTGATATAGTGGGCGGCGACCAGATCCTTTCTGCCTCCCGGCATGGACAAAAGCTGGTCGATCTCCCTGTCCGAATTAAGTGTCGCGATAGGCGCGAGGGAAGCAAAGACGCTTACATACAAGATCGTTACACAAACAGGCGCTGTAGTCGTCTTGAGGCTGAGCGACAAGATCATGGCAATAACAAGGCTCACCGAATAACCGAGGATCAGCCTCTTGTGCTGCTCGAAAAAGTAAGTCAGATATCCTTTCATGCCTGTTCCTCCTTGTTTTCCGCAAGAACTATCAGGCAATGGTCGAGCATTCCGTCCTCGACCGCCATACCGGGATAGTTTTCAAGGTAAAAACGCTTTTGTGAAACAAGCACGTCTCTGCCGTATGGCGCTTTTTTCGAACCTTTGACGTATTCCTTATCGAGTTTTTCGAACTGTTCTTCCGTGCACTTCACCAGTCCGTAATCATCGGTGATCGTGTCCGTGTTCTCGTGAAGCACGATCTTTCCGTTGTCGATCATGTAAACATCATCAGCAAGGCCCTCAAGGTCCTGCGTGATGTTGGAACTCAGGATTATCGCCGAATCCTCATGCTTTTCCATATAGTTCCTGAGCTCGTCCAATATGCCGTCTCTGGCAACGACATCGAGACCGGAAGTCGGTTCGTCCAGAATCACGAGCTTGGCATCGTGCGTCATAGCCGAAATGAATCTCAGTTTTGCGAGTTCACCGGTTGAAAGATTGCGGATCTTGCCCTTTTTCGGAATACCGAACCGCGCGGTCATCCGGTCATACTCAGCACCGTTAAAGTTCTTATATGCTGCAGCAAGTATCCTCCTGATCGACGGAACGCTGTATTCCCCGTTGAAAAACACATCAGTGTAAGCGATCCCTATCTGAGAACGCTCATCTTCCGTAAGCTTTCTGCTGTCTTTACCGAAGATCTCGATCTTCCCGCCGGCTCTCACAACATCAACGATCGACTTGAAAGTCGTCGTCTTGCCGGAACCGTTGCGTCCGATCAGACCTGTTATCATACCCTCTTCGACTGTAAGTGAGACATCGAGATTGAAACGGTCATACCTCACCGAGGCATGCTCCATACAAAGCAACGCCATTCCTACTTGTCCTCCATGATCATATCGAAAATGCTCCGGATGTCGTCATCTTTGATCCCGGACTGCCTGGCCTTCAAAACAGCCTTAGCAATATCATTTTCGACATCTTTCACCTGTTCTTCGTAAATTCTTTCCTTGTTGGTCTCCGACACGAAAGTTCCCTTGCCATGGACCGTTGTGACAAAGCCCTCTTCCTCAAGGGCATCATATGCTTTCTTTGCCGTAAGGGCACTGATCTTCAGTTCCTTGGACTGCTGCCTCACAGAAGCAAGCATGTCACCGGGTTTAATCTCCCCGGTGACTATACTGGCCTTTATCTGATCTACGATCTGCTCATAGATCGGCACCATCGACGAATTGTTGATGATTATGTGCATCTGCTATCCTTTCACGGCATTGTTTCTTCAAAAGCAACGGACCGCCGCAGGTCCCTTTTTTCCATTATAACCCTGCGACGGCCGTTGTTAACTTTAGTTATGCTGCAACTGCAAGTTCTTCTTCAGTTGCTATTCCGTTTGCGATCGCTTTCTGCTTAAGCGTAGCATAAAGCTCTGCATATGTTGCTTCCTGATAGGGAGCGAGGAAATATGCTCCGACTCCGAATGAGAGGATGCAGAGAAGGACCCATCCGATGAACGAAAGCTGGAGTACGAATGTGTTCCACTTGTCGCCCTTCATTGTCTTCTTGCTGATCTCAAATGCCCTTGAAGCCGAAAGGTTCGGGTTGTCCGCGGTAAGATAAGGGACCATCCAGTAAGAGTAGCTCTTGATTATTCCGGGGATTATGAAAAGCATCGACCAAAGGAATTCATAGAGATCCTTAAGGAACATGTTGCGTACGGATGCCCCGTAATGACCATGCTTGAAGCCTCCGAAGATATTGGTGAACTTCGATGTTCCTTCATGCAGCCTGTTGAAGTAGTTATATCCGCCTACTCTCAAAGGATTAAAGACAAAGATCGTAAGAATCCCGGCGATTATCATGATGAACAGCATTATGACGCCTGCGATTGCCATGAATATTGCAAAGCCACGCAGAAATACATCTTTGCTGTCATCAATGCTGCCATTGAATACAACTTTGTCTTCGCCGTCCCTGACGGTTACTTTTCCGTCCTTGATATCAACGCCTCCGCTTTTGTCACCGATCTTGATCTGCTTGCCGTCAATTACAACGGAACCGTCCTTATCGTTTACGCTTATCGATTTACCATCGATATTTATCCTGTAATTATCTCCGTCGGAAGCGACTTCCTTATCGTTGATATATACTTTGTTGCCGTCGATCTTAACATTGATCTTTTTACCATCGACATCCATGCTGAAATCAAAGTTCTTATCGGTCTTATCAATATTGATCTTCTCGGTAGCCTTAACTTCGTTTCTCTTTTCCCTGTTTGCCCTGTTTCTTATGGTGGCCATGCTCGAAAGTCCGCTGCTCGTGCCCGCTCCCGAACTTGCTCCCGCTCCGCAAACCGTGATAAGTATCAACGTTACCAGGAATGCTTTCCAATAATTCTTTGAAAGGATTTTTTTAGCATTACCCTTAAGCTCTTTTCTGCTCCACATACTCTAACTCCTATAAACCTTTCCCAAAAGTTTTCCCTACCCGAAGCCTGCGCTTATTCCCGTCGCCTGCCGCGGTGATTTTTCCGGATGACCGAGATACCGGTCTGTCTCCTTCATCCGCAAACAGTGTATAACAGTGTTTAACTGTTGTCAACTGTTTTATGGTGTTTATTGCAAACTTTTTTCAATTACCCCGAAAGGCCTGTTTTCCAACCGTTCATTCTATGTTTCATTCTATGTTTGAGACAAAAGTTAGAACAAAAGATAGAATTCGAGCCTAAAAACACTCTGATTCTACGTTTCATTCTATGTTTGAGACAAAAGTCAGAACAAAAGATAGAATGCCATGCAAAAACAGCCCCCGCCATCAAGCGGGGGCCGTTAACAGTGAACTGTAACAGTTAATTACTGAGCGTAAGCTGCGCCCTTGTCGAACGCTGCCATGTTTGTAGGAATGAGTCCGTGCTTTCTCTCGGGAAGGATCTCATAAAGCGACTTCTCGAAAGAATCCCTTGAGAAGCATCCGGTTGCAACAGCCATGCAGCCCATCATGGTGATGGGGGCGAACATCATCTTGCCGAGCTCGGAAGCGATGTCTGAAGCAGGCATAGCGATAACCTTGATGTCAGTTCTTACGGGTCTTGTCTTGATCAGCGAAGAGTCGAGGATCATGAGAGCGCCCGGCTTGAGCTGCTTTTCGAACTTTTCCATGGAAGGCTGGTTGAGGCAGATGACAACGTCTGCATCGTTAACAACGGGTGATCCGATAGCGGAATCCGAGATAACTACCGAGCAGTTAGCGGTACCGCCACGCATCTCAGGTCCGTAAGACGGGAACCAGGATACTTCCTTGCCTTCATAAAGAGCAGCTTCTGCTGCCATCTTGCCTGCGGAGAGGATTCCCTGACCGCCGAATCCGGCAAAAATTACAGAGAAATCAATCATTTCTTCACCTCCCCAACGTTAACGCAGTTGTTTGCGGTAGCAGGTGTTGCGCCGGAAACATAGTTGCCGTTCTCATCGAACTTGAGGTCCTCACCCTTGTAGCATCCGAGAGGATACTGGGTCATCATGTTCTCCTTGAGCCATTCCATGGCAGCAAGAGGCTCCTTGCCCCAGTTTGTAGGGCATGTGGAAAGGATCTCAACGAGTGAGAAACCAAGCTTGTTCTTCTGGACGTCGAAAGCCTTCTTGAGAGCTCTCTTTGCGTTCTGGATGTTCTTGAAGTCAGTTACCGCAACACGCTCAACATAAGCAGCGCCCGGGAGCTTGGCAAGGAACTCGGAAACGTTGATAGGATAACCCTGTGTGTCAGGATTACGTCCCCAGGGAGATGTTGTCGTTACCTGGCCTACGAGTGTCGTAGGTGCCATCTGACCTGAAGTCATTCCGTAAACGGCGTTGTTAACGAAGATAACGGTGATCTTCTCTCCTCTTGCGGCAGCATGAACGATCTCGGCTGTACCGATGGAAGCGAGGTCGCCGTCTCCCTGATATGTGAAGACGAAGCTGTCCTTGAGGTTTCTCTTGATACCTGTTGCAACGGCAGGTGCTCTTCCGTGAGCTGCCTGTACCATGTCGCAAGCAATGTATTCATAAGAGTTGTATGTGCATCCGACGGATGCAACGCCTACTGCTGTCTCAAGTGCATCCTGCTCGACAAGCGTCTCAGCGACAAGTCTGTGGATGATGCCGTGGCAGCAGCCGGGGCAATAATGGAAAGGCTTATCTG
>CAMZBB010000003.1 GCA_947304405.1 uncultured Clostridia bacterium | reverse complement strand
CCGCTGTACGGCGTATATGTATCGCAGTTAAAGACCCAGTACGGAACATAGACACCGACAAGGTCTGTGATCTGGGCATTTTTCGCTATATCCATCGGAGCCAGTCTTCTTCTCCTGATCCACTGTTTGAAGATCTCCTGAGCCTGATCTTTAGTGACCGCAAACGGAATAACGCCGGTAGGTTCAATAACCCCGTTTGTTGCAGTTGACAACGTAATAGAATTCGATCCGCAATAAGGACAAAGGCCTGAGATCGAACTGGAATCCGCGATGAACTTACCGCCGCAGGTGCCGCACACGATCTGCTTAGCTGACGATTGGACCAGACGTCCTGCAAGGTTGCTCAGATCCTGAAGCGAATAACCGAGTCCGGGAGCAGCCGGAATGGTATTGATCTGTGTGCGCGAACCACAGAAATTACATATCAACCCGCCTGTTGACGGATCATAAGCAAGGGTTCCTCCGCAGTTCTGACACTTGTTGTCCTGCGAAGTCTCACTCTTCATTGAAAGCGGAACTGTCTGAGCATAAACAGCCTGCTGAGGCTGTGGCTGCGCTACAGTTTTCGCTGCAGGCGCATTACCCAGGTTGACATTCATCTGCTCGATACGTTCCTGCTCTAAAGTATCGTTTTTCAATGCTCTCCGGTTCTGGAAATTTGTTACTCCGAAATGGTCTTTGAGTATATCCCCAATGTTGGTGTCATCTTTTTTAAAGTTTGCCATCTCCCTTACCCCTTAACAGCTTTCTTTAAATATCCTATCCCAAAAGCGGCTTCCACACCGCCAAGATAATTGTATCAGAAAAGCATCGGGTTAAAAATATTTAAAGGAACGGTCGTCTTCATTTTTTACATTTACAGATACTCTTGACCGATATGTTTTCCTGCTGTATCATCACGGCAGAAATCTTAAAAACGGAGGAACACCAATGAGAAAGACGATCTGCTGAAGTAAATAAACTGCCTCGCGGATAAGTCTTTTTGTGTGTTCATTTATATTGCTTTGAATTTGCCGCGCCGCTTCCCCAGTGTCGCGGCATTTGATTTATCCGGCAGAGGATCCCGGAAAGGAATCAATATGCCAATAGTAAACATAAACAACTTAACTTTCGGATACGACGGGTCTGAAAAGGTCCTGTTTGACGATGTATCCATAGTTCTCGATACTTCGTGGAAGCTGGCGCTTGCCGGCAGGAACGGAAGAGGCAAGACTACGTTTTTCAAGCTCCTGAGAGGCGAACTTCCCTACGTCGGGACCATTACCGGAGTGCCTGAAACGGTCATCTTTCCCATGGATGAACTTCCCGAAAATGAAGAATGGCGCGTAAGAAAAGAACTTAATCTGATGGGCGCTGACCCCGACATAATGTGGCGTCCTATGGATACTCTTTCAGGCGGAGAACGAACCAAACTGATGCTCGCAAATCTTTTCGCATCCGACGGCATCTATCCGCTGATAGACGAGCCTACAAACCACCTCGACCGACAGGGCCGTGAGGCTGTCGCAGACTATCTCGCTTCAAAGGACGGATTCATCCTGATATCGCACGACCGTGCATTCCTTGACCGCTGTACCGACCACACTCTGGTAATAACAAAAACCGGTCTTGAACTTGTCGGTGCGACATATTCTGTGTGGTGGGAAAACAACGAGAAGCGCATGGAAAGCGAGCAGGCAAGAAACGACCAGCTCAAGAAAGAGATGAGTTCCATAGACGCTGCCATGAAAAAGAATGCGCAGTGGTCTTCAAAGGCTGAAAGTTACAAGAACAGGGCAAACGCTCCTTCAAAGGTCGCTCAAAACCATTGGGCCAGGGCTTACGAAGGCGCAAAAGCAAAAAAGCTCATGTCGCTTTCAAAGAACCTCGAACAGAGAAACGAACGCAAGTTAGAAGAAAAGCAGAGCCTTCTCAAAGACCTTGAGCGCACAGAAACGCTTAAACTGACAGGCACCGAACACCACAACAAGACACCGATAATACTGAAGAACATTACTCTTAAGCGTTACGGTGAGCCTGTCGTCACGGACTTTTCACTTACCGTGGAACGTGGCAGCAAGATATCTTTGCAAGGAAAAAACGGCTGCGGCAAGAGTACGCTCATCAAATACCTTGCAGGCATGGGTGAAGACGAAGGAATAACCGCGGAAGGCGACATCTATATCGCAAATGACCTGAAGATCTCTTATGTGGGTCAGGACACTTCTTCCCTGGTCGGTTCACTCTACGACATTGCAACCGAGCGCGGATGTGACAAGACGATCTTTTCGACGATACTAATCAAGATGGGTTTCACGAAGGAAATGCTCTATCGTGACGTGTCCGCCCTGTCACTCGGTCAGAAGAAATTCGTCATGATCGCCCTATCTCTTTGCGAGCACGCGGACCTCTACCTTTGGGACGAGCCTCTTAATTATATCGACGTCTATCTGCGTCAGGAAATCGAGCGTTTGGTCAAGTGTAACAATGTTACAATGCTCTTCGTAGAGCACGACAGGACCTTTTCTGAAGCTGTCTCAGACAGAGAAGTTAATATGTGAAGGTTGTATAATATCCGTTAGACATCTCGTGTCCGTCAACCGGAAAAACGGCAATTCTCGCTTTGTGTCGTGTTATTTTCCCTACGGACTGCTTATCCTGAAACCGTTCGAAAGGAGGCGCCAACCTTGGATCAGAAGAAAACAGGACAATTCTTGAAGACCCTTCGTAATGAGAAAGGACTTACCCAGGAACAGCTGGCTAAACACTTCAATGTGACCAACAGGTCAGTTTCGCGCTGGGAGACTGGAAGCAATCTTCCCGATATCTCATTACTGGTCGAGATAGCCGATTTCTATGATGTCGACGTAAGGGAGATCATAGACGGGGAAAGGAAAAGCGAGATGATGGATAACGAGACAAGAGAGGTCGCCGGTAAGATGGCAGCCTATGCGGGAAACGAAAAGGGCGCACTTTTAAAGTTCGTTCAGATATCGGGGATCGCGGGGATCTTCATATCCCTGCTGTCACTGATACTTCAAACGGCCTCATACCAGCCGGACTTGCGCCGTTCGGGAGCAATACTGGCCACATTCCTGGCATTCATAGTGATGTGCGTGATCACATTGTACGTTACTGGTGTTCTTCAGAAGATGGGCAAGCGTAAAAAGCTTGTTAAGACGATAAAGATACTTACTATAGTCATAATGGCCGTCGGAACGTACTATGTCGTCACGGGTCTGCTTGTAGTCGCTTTGTTCGGAGCTGCATATACAAGCGCAAAAAAATACGTCACAAATGATCCCGCCGAATACAACAAGTACATTCATAACGACAAAGGCCCGAACAGCGAATACAGCATGGGAAACCAGGCTATCTTTAACGTCATGCCCGAGAAGATCAACGCCGAGGTAAAAGAGTTCAGCCTCTTTTACTACAATCCGTGGGATCCGCAGTACATTGTCTACATGACGCTGGATTACAAGGAAGGCTATGATGCAGAGATCTCAAGGCTTAAGAAGATCGGTGTTGAGGACTATAAGGGCCTTTACATGGTAACTGACGAGCCGGAAGGCTTCGATCTTATCGCGATGGATTCTGACAGTCACGACGGATTCGTTTATGCCATGATCCCCGAAGGAAGTGCAGACAACACGAAGATCACATATGTGGCCGTCGTTTTCTGCAACTACGCCCTTGACGTTGACGTACACAAATACATGAAGGACGAATATCTTCTCAAAGGCTTTGATGCAACGGATAACACGACATACAGGCAAAAGATGCTGAAGGGGTCTTAATTGTAAAAGCACTCCGTCTTGGGATCGCGCCTGATATATGCGTAAAACTTTTCACCATAGACGACAGCAACTTCGGTCTGCGGTTCGAACTTAAAGTAATTCACGCAGCCGCTGTAAACGAAGGGCTCTTCCCTGCCGTCAATGATCCATCCACCTTCAGCCTTTTCGACCGTGACGTACTGAATGGTTGCCACATTACACTCAAGATCTTTGGGAAGCAGCATTTTCAGCTGTTTTGCGTAATGTTCCTCCCTTGCCTTCTTGAAGTCCCTGTCATCCATAATGAAGTAAAGGATCGGCAGAAAGCCGCTTGCCAATACCAAAGCGATGCATCCGGTTGCCGCAAACAGCGTCGGATGTTCATTAATGAAGTCCGGGCATAAGAACCCCCAGGCAAAAAAGAGTGCTCCGGTGATGAACGGCATGATCAAGGCCTTTCCCAAGGATGCGCGGTGCACTTTCATCGCGCTGTACGGCTCGAACATGACGAGTTCGGGATTATTAAGAAGGATCTGCCTCTCTTCAGGTGTGACTTTGCGTTTCATTCGCTTAAGATAGTCTTGCAGAAATCAATGATCTCCTGCTTTCTGGGTTCCACGTCTTCCTTAAATTCAACGGAAGTCAGGCCCAGATGGCCGGCGCGTTCTATCTCGAGGTGTCCGTAGAAATGCTCTATGCTTCCTATAAGCCTTTCGCACTCAGGCATGTTGGGACCGGTCCTCAAAGCGACTGCGTAGCCCTTCTTCCCTGCTTTTATAGCAGCGTGTGGCTCGTGAGTGTTGCACCATGGGGTAACCCTGTCGATGAAAGCTTTGTACTGTCCCGGAATGTCAGCCCAGTATGAAGGAGCAACGGAAACTATTATGTCGGCTTCATCAAATTCGTTCATTATGTCTCTGATGACCTGTGCGTCACTCATGACGCAGGAAGCGGTCTTATGACAGGCTCTGCAGCCTTTGCAGAAAGCAAAAGAATAGTCGTCTATGCAGATGCTTTTCGCTTCGTAGCGCGCGCTTAATTCTTCCTTTATGATCTTAACAATCTCAGCGGTTGCGCCGGTCCTTACAGGGCTGCAGTTAATGACAAGTGCTTTCATAAGTAACCACTCCTTCCATTGTTAGACCTTATTATATCAATATCAACTTTGGTTACTGTATTTAATTGCGGTACAATCAGAACAGAAATCTATGGAGGTTAAGATCATGCAGGTTCAGAATCCTCAGTATCAGTACTATAAAAAACTCGCAGGCACATGGTTAAACGCCGACGGTTCATGCGAGGTAAAGCTTGGTACGACTGCGAATATTGAGATCAAATATGGCGAAGCTCATATGTCGAAAAACTATTTCGTGCACGAGGGCATTAATCTGATGATGGGCATGGCAGTAAACAACTATCAGCCAAATCCCGGAGAAGAACTGAGGATCAACGTTCCCGACGCAAAACTGATCAAAGGCGACAAAGTCTTCTATCAGGTAAACAGCATTTGGTATGGTTCTGAGACGATCAACATGGATATGACCGACCTTAGCAACGGCATGGTTCAAAGAATTGCGCTTAAGCGTGACGGCATCGGATTTACTACCGATTCGACTCCTGCAACATATAAATGTGAGTGCGGACAATCATTCACGAGCAAGTTCTGCCCGAACTGCGGCCTCCCGCGCAAGGAAGAAAAGACCTTCACGTGCGAGTGCGGTTATACAGGGCTCGCTCTCAAGTTCTGTCCCAACTGCGGCAAAGCCATTGAAGAAGAGATAACCTGCGAATGCGGATATAAATGCAAAGGTGTAAAGTTCTGTCCGAACTGCGGAAAACCAGTAGCAGCGATCAACATCGGCGTGCCAGCATTTTCCGCTTCCGTGCCGGCTTTTGGCCTGGAATCCCCAAAAGAACCAGCTAAACAGGAAATAAAGCTCGGTTGGAAATGTCCTTCCTGCGGAGCAGAGAATCAGGAGGGCAAGTGTACTGTTTGCGGCAAAGAATTCGAGCCGGTCGTCCTTTTCAGCGTTTCAACTTATCAATCGACAAATCCGCCCGTCACCACCTATGCCACTGTCTATGAGTACTCTGACACTCAGCTTCTTTACGACTGCAACGGAAAACGCCGCCTGATCTCAGTTGATGTCATCGAACCTGCCAGAGAGATCATCAGAAAGAACAGGCTTGATGACCCGGACTTCAAAGATAAGTCAGCTGCAGCCATCATGGGCGGCAGCGTATATGTCGGCTTCAAAGACGGCGATAAATATGTTCAAACGTCACTTCAAGAACAAGGCTATGCAGTGACAACCGCGCAGAGCCAGTTGATGGGATTATTCAATAACGCGTAAGAAAAGTGGTGTTGCAAAGTGACGATGCTGCTTCGTTGTGAGGCTTCCATAAAGTCCTGAAAAGGCTGACGACTTACTAAATCCGGAAAAAACTCATTTTCGTAAGTGCGTTTTCATGAAATTTGCTCAATTTCTAAGGAACTGCACTTACGAAATAGGAAAATATCTCGATTTCGTAAGTGCTTTTTTCCTGTTAAGCCGAAAAATGTTGAGAAACGCACTTACGAAAACAGCAAAAAGGCCTTTTTCGTAAGTCAACGCATGCCGGATTAGTTCAAAAGCAAAAGGACTGTTGCATTCTGTTATTTGCAAGTTACGCCTTCAGCTTTGCAGATGCGCCAGGCGGCAAATTTGCCCTGGACCGCTGCCGGGGGAAGTCCGCCGGAACCCATGTTCCACTGGCCTGCGATGAAGACGTTCTTAAGCTGCTTTATTACGCCCGGAGTGGTCACTGTCTTGGAATTCTTGTCTGCGACAAACGACATATACGAACCGTTAAAAGAATTGCAGTGAAGCGCATACGTGGCAGGAGTCCATGTATCGATCAATCTGATCTTCCCTTCCGCTTCGGGATAGCGCTTTACGATCTCGGCCATGAGCTTGTCTGCATAATCCTTGCGTCTTGCATCGTACGCAGCCTTGTCCTTCTTAGCGAGTTCTATCCAATCAAGGCAGTCTTCAAGATATTGTATGACCTTTACCTGAACCAGGGTCTTATCTTCTGCGGGATATGTCGAAGGATCGTAGTCATAACAGAGGAGCCCTATGGAATCCAGCTTGTTGTGCCCGATAAGGGGTCCGTCGCACTTCCAGTAATTGGTATCTGCGGGGATCCCGACCTTACCATCGATAATGAAAAGGGCATGGTATTTCGAGAAAGTCGTATAGTGCTCCTTATCGTCGAAAACAGCCCTCATCTTCTCAGGCATGTATTCGGCAGGCAGGAGTTTTGTAAAGCAGTGGTTGGCATCGGTCGCGGTGATGACGTAATCAGCGTTGATCTCGTTGCCGTCCTCAAGGAGTATGCCCGAGGCACGGCTGCCGGCTATCACTATCTTTTTGACGGGACTGTTCGTATGAAGCGTGCCGCCAAGTTCTTTATATCTGTCGCAGATCCTCATGGCAGCTGCAAGGGATCCACCCTCGGGGATGTCTCCGCTGCCCGAAGTTATCGTTGCGTATGAGACTATGAACGAGAAAGCCTGAGTATTCTCAGGATGCAGCATAGTGAATGCCTTGCCGAGGACAGGACTCTTGAACGAGTCCGCGAGATCTTTAAGGCTCATGCCCTTGTAAGCTTTCTGCACTGCACCCATTCCCTTTAGGAAAGGCCAGAATTTGATGAGTTCTTTGAGGCCGAACTTATCCATGGGCTTATTTGCGGGAACCGTGAAGACCTCTGCGGCTTTTACCGCATTATAGAATTTCTCGATATTTTCCTTGTCTTCAGGAGAAATGGCGAGCATCTCAGATCTGGTCTTCTCAAGATCGCGCCAGAAAGATACCGTCTTGCCGTCTGCGGTATATGAGAAAAACCTGTTCTTCGGAAGAAGCTTTACGCCGTCTCCGAGCATGCCGATGTCCTTCCAGAGTGCGTACATCTCGCTGTCATCAGCCTTGCTGTTGGTCAGCCAGTCTATACAGTTATCAATATAGATGCCCTCACGCTTCCAGCCGGTGAGTTCACCGCCTGCGATCGGATTCTTCTCGTAAATGTGTGTCTCAAAGCCGGACTTCTGAAGAACTATGCCTGCCGTGAGTCCGGAAATACCACCGCCGATGATGATGACCTTTTTCATCAAACGCCCCTCCGTGATTCCAATGTATATAAGACTATCACAATAGGTTTTCTAATCAATATTGCATATTAAAAGTTATATGAAGAGCTGTGCCGAGGTTTTCATACATTTTTGCCTGCGGATTCACGAGTTCCATCCAAATATGAACGATATATTAAGGTCATCAAACAACAGAAAGGGCGTGATACTATCAAAATAATTAACAAATTGTAAACGATCCGAATTGAAAAATGTGTCGCGGATCACATTTTTATTCAAAATCTTTCCTTTGTGTGGGGCTGATATTGTACATATCAGCCCCGTTTTTATGCGTTTTGGCAAGTGCAGCCTTTTTCTCGTTGTGCAAAATGACAAAAATACACATTTATTCAAAAATGTGAAGCATTTGTGAACTAATTGTGTTATAACTATTGCATGGGAGTAAACAACTACATCAGGAGGTAGTACTATGAAAAAGGTTATAAAATCACGCAAAGGTTTCACATTGGTAGAAATGGTCCTCGTTATTGCAATTATCGTTATTCTCGCAGCCGTTCTGGTGCTTGGTATCGGCACATACCTCAACAAGGCTAAGGCTGCAGCTTCTTCAGTAACGCAGCACAATTCTTCCATTTCTATCCTCACAAGTGAGATCGAAGACGCAATGCAGTAAGATTCATTCGTATATCCATCTGGGAAGGGGGCTTCAACTTGAAGCCCCCTTTCTTTTTTCTATGGATAAAGATCCGTTACAGGTCACTTTGCGATCGGCGCGCTCCAGGCTATCTTGCCGTCTTCTGCGATAAGCTCAACCCTTACGTATTTATCTATCGACGAGAAAGTATATCTTGCAAATCCGTTCGTACAATCCTGGACTCTCTGGGCATCCCAGACACAATTAGACAGGAACAGAATTTTCGAGGCGCCGCGGCACTCAACCGCGATCGTGTCTCCGGAGCGTCTGATCGCAATAAATTCGGGGCCTTGGCTTGCATAGAAATCTCCATCCATGATCGCAGAGATTATTGCTTCACGCGTAAGCTCCTTCGCTTTGACCATTATGTAATTCTGCGTCTGCTCGCCCCCGTACCAATGACTGTCATCGGAAGCAAAAGGTCTGATCAGGTAACCGTTATCGGCCCATATATCAAAATACTGTGAAGCGTCAGAGCGTCTTCCGTTTTTGAATTGCATATTTGAGACCGTGTTGAATATCTCCGCACCGGCTATGCCTTCACATTTGGCAATATCCTCCGGATTCATTATCGACCAAGCGGGATGGGCAAGGATCGCTATTCCTCCTGCTTCCCTGACTGCCTTGATTATCTTCTGCGGAGGTATGTTATGGTCAACCTTGTCAAAAGCGGGGTGATCCATTCCAATTCCCAGAATATGAAAGACCTTAGAATTCAGCATATCACCGGTGTCGTACTCGACGCCCGAGATCTCGAGCATGCTCCCGTTTTTTGAAGGGACATCACTGCTGACATGCCAGTGGTCGGTGATCGCTATGAAATCAAATCCTGCTTTGCGGTACTCTTCACGCGCGGCATCAGGATCAAGCCGTCCGTCCGAGAGCGTGGTATGCATATGAAGGTTCCCTTTGAACCATTTTCCTTCTTTCTCAAACATAAACTGCCTCCGTCTGGAGAAATTATACTATACTGCCCTCTTGACCTTCAAAAGCCTTCAGCCTGACTGCTACGTTCTCTTTAAGGTTGCGGTAAAAGAATCTGAAATCGTAGATATGATATTCGCCTTCTGCAAAGCACGACGGACCGGGAGGATAATCGCCCCTGGCAACATCAGTGACCTTCAGCGTTCCTCTGACGGGGTCTATATAGCAGCCCGTCAGATTTGCAGTCTCGCTCCCGTCTTCCATTATCGAGCCTTTGTTCAGTGACTTGTCAGCGGGTGTGGAATCGGTTTTCCAGTTAAGCGGATTGACGGATCTGGTCTTTGTCCCCTCGGGAACGATCAGGGATGTCTTGACATCTTCTGCCTCACAGTCGTAAACGATGATGACCCCGGTGTCGCTCTCGCCTTGACAAGTCTTCAGATGCGGATACTTTGACACATCTTCATCTGTCAACCTCCAGCCAATCGCATAGCAGGCTACAAGCACTTTCCTGACCTTGGGATCATCGCCGTGGTCTTTAAGCAGACGGATACACATGTCAGCGCCCTGCGAGAACCCTGCCAGTATGAGCGGCCTGCCGTGATTATAGTTCTGCATGTAGTAGAGAAAAGCATTTTCAATATCCGCATAAGCAATATCGAAAAACTGTCCGGCCTCGGAATCTTTAAGGCTGTAGACCTCGATCGAAGCCTGGGAATAGAATGGCGCGTACATGGTACAGCAATCTGAATAGATTCCCTTCTGGGCATTGAGGGCTGCTGTAAATGACCGCTTTACGCCAGGATCGTTAACGGACATATTGTCCGCTCTGCCTCTTCCGATATAGACCGTCGGGCAGATGAGAAAACAATCGGCGGCTTTGCTTTCAGTCCCGCCGTTATCACCCAGGTAAGCCCAAAGGCTTTGCTTCGAATAATCCAGTTTGCTCGCGTTCTTCGCCTTCGGCGCTATCTTATTCGAACAGGAAGATATCAAAAGAACGGCTGCGAGCAGAAAAGCCACGAGCCGTACAATGTGCAGACAATTTAACGGTAATGAACGCTTTCTCATAAGATAATTCTATACTTCTTTTCGGCAAGGACAACAAAGAAAGGAAAACCGCCGCGGATAAACCACGGCGGCCAATAGCAATAATTATTCTTGAGCAGGCAAATAATTACTGTTTCTTGTTACCTTTCTTCGACATGATGTCGAAAACAACTGCTCCGAGGAGGACCAAGCCTTTAACGATCTTGATCCAGTCCTGGTCAACGCCGACGAGGGACATGCCCTGGTTGATGACACCGATGAGCGTAGCACCGACTACCATTCCTACGATAGTACCGGCACCGCCGTATGCGGATACGCCGCCGACGATACAAGCTGCGATAGCATCGAGCTCGAATTCCTGACCTGCGAAAGCGTTAGCTGCGCCGGTTCTTGCAGTTACGATCAACGAAGCGATAACTGTGAGGATCGCCATGTTGAGGTATGCACAGAACATGATGCGCTTGTTGTTGATACCTGAAAGCCTTGAAGCTTCTGCGTTACCGCCGACTGTCATGAAGTGGCGTCCGATCGTAGTCTTCTCGGTGATGATGCCGTAGATGATGAGGACTGCCAGAATCCAGATAACTACTACCGGGATACCGCCGTCAAGAGCGAACTCAACGGTAAGGAACATTATGACTGCAACGATGAGGCAGCTCTTTACGATAACGAACCACAGAGGATCAGCCTGATATCCCTTCTTAACCTTGGTTGCACGGGATTTGAAGTTGATGAAGATAACCGCAGCCGAACCTACAAGGCCCAGGATGAGGCAAGGTACGTTAAGCACGCCCCAAGCCGACTCGAAAAGCTTGCCGCTGAAGATAGCCAGCAAAGACTTAGGAAAATTGGAAATAGCATTTGTCGTAGATGCAGTTGTCAGAATCTGTGTACCGAGTCCGCGGAATGCGAGGTAACCTGCGAGCGTAGCGATCCACGGAGGTATCCTTACGTAAGCGATAAGGAATCCTAAGAGCGCGCCGTAAGCGAGGCCGACTCCGACAATGATCAAAAGAGTAACAGGAGTGCTGGTCGTATTCTGGATGATCTTGTTCTCGACCGAGAACAGACCGATGACGGCACCTGCGAAGCAGACGAACGAACCTACGGAAAGGTCGATGTTACCGCCGGTGAGCATACACATGAGCATGCCGGCACCCAGGATAAATACGTAAGCGTTCTGTTCAATAAGAGAGGTAACGACAGACGGATCGAGCATGTTTGTGCCCTTGATCGCGGCTGCCAGTATTACGAACAATACATAGACAGCGAAAAGTGCTATTGTCATTACGTTCTTTTTCATAACATTTTTCATGCTGAAACCGTTCATGCTTTAGCACCTCCCTTCTCTGCACCTGCAACACTTGTTGCCTTCTTCTTTCCGCCCTTTCTCTTCATCTGCATGATTACGTCAAAGAGGACAGCGACGATAAGAACGATACCTTTAACGACCTTCTGATAGTTGACGGGCGTACTTGCAAGAGACATGCCCTGGTTGATGATACCCATCAGGGCAGCACCGATGATAACGCCGCCGATCGAACCTGTTCCGCCGTAAGCGGAAGCGCCGCCGATGAAGCATGCAGCGATAGCGTCCATCTCATAACCGACGCCATATGTAGGTGTTGAACCCTGGAGTCTTGCGATGTTTACGATACTTGCAAAACCGGAGAGAACACCCATGAGCGTATATGCGGAAAACATGACTTTTCTGGTATCGATACCGGAAAGCCTTGTAGCCTTCTCGTTACCGCCGACAGCGTAGAGGTTGCGGCCCAACGTCGTCTTGGTTGTAATGTAAGCAAATACACCGAGTACAAGAGCGATCCAGATAAGAGCCGTAGGAATTCCTCTGTAACCTGCAAGCTTATAGCTGAACCAGACTACAACGGCAACGATGAGGATAGTCTTAACGATGACTGCTACCAGAGAATCTACTTTGTAACCCTTCTTGATAAGCCTTGTACGGTTCACAAAAGTGAATACTGCATAACCGGCTGCAATTGCGATTCCCAAAACAAAGCAGGTCACGTTGAGAGAACTGCTGGGTGACAGGAATCTGAGGAAATCAGGAACATAGCAGGTACTTCCGCCGCCGAAGATGTTAAGGAAGGATCTGTTATCTACCTCAACAGCTTCACCTTTCATGATGATGTTTGCGACGCCTCTGAATGCAAGCATTCCGACGAGTGTAGCAATGAACGGAGGAACCTTGACATATGCGATCCAGAAGCCGTGCCAGAGGCCGACCAAAAGACCCATTGCGAGCATTGCGATAACGGCTATGGGCCATGCAACTTCAGGCATGCCCTTCATCATTCTCATAAGGATGGCTCCGACACCGCCTGCGAGGCAAACGACCGAACCGACTGAAAGATCGATGTTACCGCCTGTTAAGATACAAAGGAGCATACCGGTTCCAAGGATGAACACATATGCATTCTGTGATATCAGGGCATCGATACTGTTCGGATACAGATTCTTACCGCCGGTAATGAAGTAGAAAACGAAGACTACCACCACCGTTGCGATGATCATCATGTATTTACGCAAGAATTTTAAAACATTACTTCCGCTCATATTCACCCCTCACTTCCTTTACTATCAGCGCCGCTGTCTTCGCCGCTAACACCAACAATGCAGGCCATGATATTCTCCTGCGTTGCCTCGGAAGCCTTCATCTCACCAACGATCTTGGCCTGGTTCATGATGTAGATCCTGTCGCTCATGCCGATGACTTCAGGGAGCTCGGACGAGATCATGACAACCGATTTTCCGGCCTTTGCAAGATCGTTGATAATGCAGTAGATCTCATACTTGGCACCTACGTCGATACCTCTTGTAGGTTCGTCAAGAATGAGTACATCCGGGTTGGCGAACATCCATTTCGCAAGGAGGACCTTCTGTTGATTGCCGCCGGAAAGGTTTCCGACAAGCTGATCAACAGAAGGTGTTTTTGTCTTAAGTTTTTTAACGTACTCGACTGCTACTTCGTACTCTTTATCCTTATCGATAAACGTGTTCTTACTGACACCGTTGAGGTTTGCAAGAGTCGTATTTCTAAGGATCGAATTGGTAAGGACAAGTCCGTTGCCCTTACGGTCTTCGGTAACATATGCAAGTCCTGCTTCGATAGCCTGTTTCGGGCTCTTCAAAACGACCGGCTCGCCGCGGAGGATCAGGTCTCCTGAGATTCCGATTCCGTATGAACGGCCGAAAATACTCATTGCAAGCTCTGTTCTGCCTGCGCCCATGAGTCCGTAGATACCTACTACTTCACCCTTACGGACGTTAATAGATACGTTATCGCAGACTTTTCTTTCTGAGAACTCCGGATGATAGACCGTCCAGTCCTTGACGTCCATCATGACATCACCGATCTCGACGTCGTGACGCTTCGGGAATCTGTCGGTGATCTCACGGCCTACCATGCCCTTGATGATCCTCGTCTCCGAGATATCATCGGTGGTAGCATCAAGAGTCTCGATCGTGGAACCGTCTCTTACGACCGTGATCTTATCTGCTACGTATGAGACTTCGTTGAGCTTGTGAGAGATGATGATCATCGTGAGGTTCTCTTCTCTCTGAAGCTTCTTCATGAGATCGAGAAGTGCTCTTGAATCTGTCTCGTTAAGTGATGAAGTAGGCTCATCAAGGATCAGGAGCTTGGCGTTCTTTGCCAATGCCTTTGCGATCTCAACGAGCTGCTGTTTACCTGTACCAATATCTTTAATAAGTGTCTTCGATGAATCTGAAAGACCTACCATGGCGAGGTACTTGTCTGCCTCTGCATAGGTCTTATACCAGTCGATACACCATTTGCTTCCCTGTTCATTACCGAGGAACATGTTCTCGCCGATCGTCATGTAAGGGACCAACGCGAGTTCCTGGTGGATAATAACGATTCCCTTTTTCTCGGAATCCTTTATGTTATGAAATTCGCATACTTCGCCGTCGTATACTATGTCGCCATCGTAGGTGCCATACGGATAAATACCGCTAAGAACGTTCATCAATGTCGATTTACCGGCACCGTTCTCGCCGACCAGCGCATGAATCTCACCCTCTTCAACCTTCAGGTTGACGTTGTCGAGAGCCTTAACGCCCGGAAAAGTTTTGGTTATGCTTTTCATTTCAAGCAAAACTTTTGCCATGTGTCGCCTCTTTCATATAAATCAAAAATTGTTCCTTTGTGTTTCGTAAGAAAGCCCGAAAAACGGGAGTAAGTATCAGCCCCAATATACAGGCGGGGTTTCCCCCGCCTGTAATGGGCTGAAATCGCATCAATTATTTGAGCTGATCTTCTTTGTAGTAGCCGGAATCGATGAGAATCTGCTTGTAGTTGTTGATGTCAGCAAATACAGGCTCGCAGAGGTAAGAAGGAACTTCCTTCTTGTTGTTGTTGTAAGTGTTGTTGGTCTCAACAGTCTTGTTGTCGAGGATCTGGCCAACCATTGTAACTGTTCTCTCAGCAAGAGTACGTGTATCCTTGAATACGGACATTGTCTGCTTGCCAGCGAGCATGTTCTTAACGGAAACGATGTCGCAGTCCTGACCAGTAACTACAGGCCACTTATCCTTCATTGCATAACGAGAGTCAAGAGCATTGACAACGCCCTGAGCAGTAGAGTCGTTGGAGCAGAGCCAAGCGTCGATCTGCTTGTCAGCATAGTTAGCGTTGATGATGTTTTCAGCTCTGGACTGAGCATTAGCTGTAGACCACTCAGCTGTAGCAACCTTCTCGAATTCCTTCTCGCCAGACTGAACTACGAGCTTGCCGGAATCGATGTAACCCTTAAGAACGTCCATAGCGCCCTTGAAGAAGAAACCTGCATTGTTGTCGCCAGGATCGCCTGCTGTGAACTCGATGTTGAACGGACCAGCAGCGTTGTCAAGATCGAGAGCCTTCTTAACGAACTCACCCTGGATCGTGCCAACCTTGTAGTTGTCGAATGTTGCATAGTAGCTGACATTCTCGTTGTCCATCAAGAGACGGTCATAAGCAATAACGGGGATCTTCTTAGCAGCAGCCTTGTCAAGAGCTGTACCGAGTGAAGAAGACTCGATTGCTGCGATAACGAGAACCTTACAACCGGAGTTGATCATGTTCTCAACCTGTGAAAGCTGAGTGTCAGCCTTGTTACCAGCGTACTGAAGGTCTACTTCGTAGCCGGCAGCTTCGAACTTCTGCTTCATGTAATCGCCATCCTGATTCCATCTCTGGAGATCCTTGGTAGGCATTGAGATTCCGACCTTTTTCTTTCCGGAACCAGCGCATCCTGATAATGCAGCTACACACATAGCAGCACAAAGAATTGTTCCAAGAATTTTCTTGAGCATTTGGAAATTTCCTCCTATTAATAGTGTTTCGGCAATTCCTGCCACATACAAAGTAACATTACTTATATAGGAGATACTTATCGAGATTCTTGATATTTTTGACTGATTGTCCTAAATCAGGAGCGGGGTTTAGCACATTTTTGCCTCAAATGTAACAAAAATGAAAAAAATATGCTATTTTTTGCTACCGCTCACATTCATGTACACTTCTTCGTACTGATGGAATCCGCTGCTTATTATTATTTCATCAATATTATCCTTATATACGGCAATCGGCTCGATAGCAATATAAGGTATCTCGTGTTTTCCGTCATTGAACTTTGAAACATTCTCCAGAGGCTGGCGTTTGGCGAGTTTTACCGTGCATTCAGCCGCAAGCACCGCAAGCTTTTCAACGGGCTTATAGACCGTCATGAGCTGTGTTCCCTCGACGATCCTCTGGCATGCCTCCAGATCGGCATCCTGTCCAGTCGTATAGATCGTGCGTGACAGACCGCGCTCGGCAAGAGCATGGATGACTTCTCCCGCAAGGGCATCGTTACCGCACATGATCGCTTTGGCTTCTTTAACGGTATCTATATTATTATTTATAAACTCGTATGCTATCTCTGGCTTCCACTCATCACAATTGCAGCCGGCAAGGACTTTGAGATTGTGGTTCTTGCACGCCTTGTCAAATCCGCTCATGACCTGTTCGACGTTATAATCGCTGTTCGGTCCCATGACCTTGACTATTCCGGCACCGTCTTCGATCTTCTTGCAGATGCCGTTACCCATAGCCACGCCTACCGCTTCATTGTTAAATGAGATGTAAAGGCTGCATCCCGCATTTCTAACTATTCTGTCGTAGCAAACGACCGGGATCCCCGCATTCTCAGCCTCTTCAACAACGGGTGTGAGGGCATCCGAATCGATTGTAACTATGACTATCGCATCGACCCTGCTCTTGATGAAGTACTTGATCTGCGAGATCTGCGTTTCAATGTCTCCGTTGGCGGACTGGACGTTGACTTCTGCACCGAGACCGTTGGCCGTCGAAACGAAAACATCGCGGTCCCTGATCCAGCGCTCAATAACAAACGAGTCGAAGCTCATTCCTATAGTGCATGAATTTTCCTTTGTTGACTGCTTTTCGCCGGGTTTATCCTTCTCGCTCCTGCAGGATGTGAAAAGGAATACGAATACCAAAAGGAGTGCGATTACTGGCTTCTTTTTCATTTGTGCGTTACCTCCTTGTATTCCGTGGGCGTTACGCCGGTCACCTTCTTGAATATCCTCGAGAAATAGTTAGGATCGGAATAACCTACCTCGAGACATATCTCCTTGATCGAGATATCGTAATCAGCAAGTAGTTCCTTGGCTTTTTCGATCCTTATGTTCGTAAGGTAATCGATGAAATTTACGCCGGTCTTGTTTTTGAACAACTTGGAAAAATAGTACGGGCTAATATCGAACTTTCTCGAAATGTCATCCAACGACAGATCCTTGCTGTAATTGACGTCAATATAATCCTTTGCCTTATCAACTGCGCTCGCAGTCTTGTCCTCATGAGCGGAATTGATCATGGTAACGGCCTTTTCGATATGCTTGACGAACCAGAGACGAAGCTCGCTCAGGCTCTCTATCGAACATACTTCAGGGAGGTATTCGCTTCTGGACCTGAAATGGTATACGTGTCCGCCCCTACTGTACGCAAGGCGTTCGGCCCAAAGCACGAATTCAAGTGTTTTGAGCCTGATATCGGATAATGTTCCGCCTGAGCTGTTGCTCATCCAATCGAAGAACCTGGTAGCCTCATCTGCCGATTCCTGAACCTGCCCGGCCTCTACCGCGGCGAAAAGCTTCTTCTCATACTGAAGAGGATAGCTGTCATCGTATTCGCAGCTGACGCTGACGTCATCAGCGTGTGCAACGCGCTCCTCCGAACGGACGAGCACTGCTATTGCTTCGCTGTAAGACTCGGAAATATTCGATATCGGCCTTACGGAACCTATTCCTATCCTGAACTTGATTCCGAAACTGTGAGCCAGCTTATGGGACATCTGTCTTGCCTTCTCAACGATCTCGGATCTCCTGTTGTAAGAAAGCTCGTCCTTTTCGTACGGGATCAGGATAGGCAGTTTGTTGCCCATCACTGAACCGATGACGCCATGGAAATAATCTTCGATTATGAGTCTTAGGTCAGAGTAGTTGTTCTGCAGCTCGATGGACGCGGGAACGGCGCCTTTCATGTAGCTTCCAACCTGCTCGCTTCCGCTGACGATGACCATCATGTAACCGTACTGTTCCTTGATCCCGAGCAGGTTCATGTAGTTATCGATATCCTCTTTGAAGTGCTCGTGGAAAAGGAGGTTCTGGATAAGGCCGTTTTCGATGATAGGCATAACGGTCTCGAATTTCTCCTTGATCTCGAGTTCTTCCCTTCTGCTCTTTCTCTCTGAATCAACTGCTGCCATCGCCTTCTTCAGGACTTCAACGATACGCATCTTGTCAAACGGCTTGTTGATGTATTCAAGCACTCCAAGGTTGATGGCTTCCTTCGCATAATCAAACTTATCGTAGGCTGAAAGAACTATGAACACTATGTTTGAATTGTTCTTTTTTATCTCTTTCATCGCATCGATGCCGTTGATGCCGGGCATCCTGATGTCCATGAAAGCGATGTCGGGACGGAATGTCTCGGCAAGCTCAATTACGCTCCTGCCGGTCTTTGCCGACTGGACCTCACATTCACCCGGGAAATTGTTCTCGATGATGAACTTAAGAGAATCTATGACTATTCCTTCGTCGTCTGCAAGCATTATCCTGTACATATCACTGCTCCATTGGGATCTTGATTATTATTCTTGTTCCTTCTCCGGCATTGCTGATTATGTCGATGCCTTCCCTGCCGTCGTAGAAAAGATCGAGCCTCGAGATAACGTTATTAAGTCCTATGCCCTTGGTCTCGTCCGTATCGGTGCCGACGGGTTCTCTTGCAAGTATCATGTGAACCGTCTCTTCCGGCATGCCCGGTCCGTTGTCGCTGACCTCGATGCAGGCCATATCATCTTTCTTGTAAAGTGAGAGGACGACCTCACCTTCGTTCTCGCCGCTCTCCGGATCCGGGGTTCCGTACTTGATCGAGTTCTCGACCAAAGGCTGGATGATCATGCTCGGAACACGCACTGACAAGAGTGTCTCATCGATTACCTTACGGAATCTTATATCACCGGAGAACCTGACGTTAAGGATGTAGATATAGCTGTCAACGAGCCCGATCTCCTCCGATACCGTAACGACTTCATTATCCTTTTTGACGTTGTATCTGAAGAAATCCGCCATGTTCCTGATGTATTCGTTGGTCCTGTCAGCGCCTTCCATCATGGCGAGCTGAGCACCGGCATTCAGCGTGTTGAACAAAAAGTGCGGATTGATCTGAGCCTGAAGATACTTGAGCTGGGCATCTTTCAGGTGGTTCTCCATCAGAAGGCTCTTCTCCTTCATGGCGCTCTCGGTGACCATCTGGGCCCTGATGCGCCTGATGTATTCCTTGATGCTCGACAGCATCTGGTTGAAAGCTTTGGTAACGGTTCCGATCTCGTCGTTATACTTGATCTCGAGAGGATCGACCTTCTCAGGGCTCTTCTCCGAGATCTCGTTTGCCTTCTCGGAAAGCGTGGTCAAAGGCATCGTGATCCTTCCCGTCATGAATATGATCAACAGAACGTTCATTACTGAGACGATGGCGAAAATAGACAGGCACAAGACCTCCGAATACTGGATCGACCTCATGAGCGATTTATAGTTCTCGGAGTTGTTCTTGAACTGTTCGTTGTTGAGACTGTATATGTAAACGTTCAGGTAATCGTAGAGCTGCTGGCACTCCTGATACCTTTTTGTATATTCCATTATGTTCCTGCCTCGCTTGGCAGTTATCGCAGCATTCGCAACGCTCAGGTAGTTATCAGTCATCATCCTGATGGTACGTTCCGTCAGTTTGCTCGTATTATCAGTCGGAAGGCTGTTCAGATCCAACAGCTGGTTCTTGATCTCCTGCTCATACTTGTAGTAAGTCTCAAGTTCATCCGTTCCCTTGGTCTCAAGGAATCCCGTAAGACTCGTCTGTATCTTCTCAAGGCTGTCGGATATGTTGTTGAGGCTGATATTACTTGAATAGACAACGTCCATCTTGTTAAGACTGACGTTGAGGTTCATGTAAACGATTATGTTGATGCCCAGTGATGCAAGCGACGTTAACAAGAACACAAGGACCAGCTTGTGCCTGAGCTTGAGATTTCTGAAGTAATAGTTAATCTTCTTCATCTTTGCCCTTGCCGCCGTTCTGCTGTTTTGCCGCCAGTGTATCGTTTGTAACGAGCTCATAGTCCGTACTGAAATATGCGCTTACGTTACCCAAGGTCTTGTATTCGTTAAGAGCATCGACACAGAACTTGCCCATCTGTTCAGTTGCGACCGTAAACGTCGCATAGACCGATCCGCGCTCGATCGCCTTAATGACCGTATCGGAATCGTAATATCCCAATACCCTCGTGCTACCGACTCGGTTGCTCTCGACTATGCACTGGTAAACGCTCCTGGTGTTAATGTCGCTTAAGCAGACGATAACGTCAGGAAGCGAAGCATAACCGTCCAAAAGGTCCTTAACGTTCTCCTGGATGCTGAAAGCCGTGCTGCTCGTAATAGTCTCAGTGGTAAGCTTTATCTTCGGACCTACGGGGTTGGCTGAAGCCACCTTATCCTGAATGGCCGAGAGGATGGTATTCTGGTTGGAATCTTTCGCATTCATTATGACAAGGACAGATACCGTGTCTCCCATCTGTTTTCCGCTGTCTCTCGCCGCATTGATTATCTGTGTGCCGTAATCGGTTCCGACGCTGAAATCGTTCATTCCGATGAAGCTCTTGCGTGCGGAGTTCTTGTTATCGGTAAGAACCGTAACTACCGGGATCCCGGCCTTGTCCGCACGGTCGATCAGGGCATCGGTCTCAGCCGTGCCGTCGCCCTGAAGTATGATCCCGTCAACTTTGGAATATATCGCGATATTGAAAAGATCGCTCTTGGAATAATTTGCCGCAAGACCGCTTCCGATCCTTTCGACAAAGCAGTCGTGTTCCTTGCCGTATTCGACCATGTCCTTGTAAAGACTGGCAGAAAGCGTATCGTCAGTATCGTTGGCAATGAACGCATAGACGTATTTGTATTGATTTATCTGCTCGTCACCGCCGGCACTGAATGCATTGACCCTGCCGTTAAAGTAGATAAGTCCGATAACTGTCGCGAGAAGAAGCGCCAGCGACGTCAACGCCAGTACTGTAAGAATCAATCTGTTCCTGTCCAACGGTTTCTTCTTCATTAACGGTCCCCTAATCATCGCGCGCATACGCGACTTTATATTTTAGTTTACGGAAAGGTGTTAGGCAAGTTATGTTAGAATCTAACCGGACGCATCGTAAAGGAGGCCGAAGGCTAAAAGGATGGAAGACGGTATTGCAAAGGCTCCCGGCAGATTTTTCTATCTTGTTGAAGACAAGTTCGACTACCGGCTTGACTCTGACGGTTTGACTGTCGTAACGGGAACGGTTCACGGGACCGTCAATAAAGGCGATGCGGTCTATATCATCGATCACACCGGAAAAACGCTGCTCACCGATGTCAGGCAGTTGGAAAGCGTTAATGACAATGGCAAGGAACATCCGGATTCATTTAGCGAAGGCCCTGTGGCCCTGGTTCTCGGCGTAAGCCCTTCGGAAGTGGACAAGTACTGTGTTGTCACTAACGTACGTCCATGGGTAAACAAAGACGTCAACATTGCCGTTGAGAACCCGTATCTCGTCGGACTTCTATACGGGAACGATTTCAGGGACGATCCGCTATACTTCGGCAAATTTGTTTATGCCATCGCCCATGCTCATTATCTTACGGCGATAACGATGAGCAAGCCGCCTGTGGACAAAGGCAACGGCAGATCCGTGATAGAAGCCCAAACTCAGATCAACTTCCATACTCTGGCTAACGGCAAATATCCGGGCAAAGCAACACTGCCCGTATTCACCGATTGGGCTGAACTTAACAAATGGCCCGATGTTCCGAAAGATGCCGACGGACAGATCCAGACTATGATACTCAGATTCTCTGATATCGTAACCATGGCTGCAAATCCGGACATCAACGGCTTTGTGATAAATGCTTTCGGTTCTTTGAATCTTTTCGTGCCGACATCCATGATCGACAACATAACCTCGCTCAAGGGTTACCGCATGGAACACGGGGACTCGCCAAAGACCGACAATTAGATCCTGTCGGCAACTTACACTGCTCAGATGGAAGAAAAGACCTTGATGAGGATCAGGGCTATTCCGATGATGAAGATTACAATAGGCAGGACAATGACGATCGTCGTCAGGACAACATGCCGTCTTTCTTTGTAGCAGGCGATCTCAGCCGCCAGTACGTCGAGGCAGAAAAACATCTGCATAATGCCTCCGAATACCGCATATAAAACGCCGCCGACCTTGAGTGATTTCTTGCCGGTCTTTGCGCTTTCTTTGGCCGCATCAACGAAATAGACGATCATGAACGGCGCGCTTTCCGACATCGAGAACCATCCGAGGAAAAGGAGGGTGATTATGATCGGAGGAGATACGAATACCATAATGACGACCGGGGTAAAGATGAGCAGGAAAAAGATGGCTATCAACAGGCCGCCAACGATGAAATACGGAATGAGACCGTACTTCAATATGATCGCTGCCCCGAGGAAGTATCTCCTGTCTATGCGTCTCCTGTAAACTATCGAGATCACGATATTCGCAACGGTAAGGAACAGCGGAAACAAAAAGAAGATAAACGGGATGCTGGAGCTTTTGTTTCCAATCTTGCTGAACAAATTAGTTGCGAAAACAAAGATGAAAATATAAGTGTACGTCAGGACAAGACAGGCCAAAGACCATATGTATAAAGGATGAAAGCCGCCTTTGAACTTTTGAGGCACAGGCTGTGCCGGATAAACCTGCTGCGGAACGGGAGGCATCTGATAGTACTGCGGTTGCTGATATGACATAACTGATCCCTCCTCTTCTTAAAAGTTCTGGAACGGAGACATGTTCTTCTGATGTCCGGCACTCGAATTATAAGTCATGTTGGTAACGTCGATGATAACCCAGCCTGCAACAAACAGGAGGAAAAGATATATGATCCCCCACTTTGGCGGCTTGCCGAATTTAGCGGCCAGCGATACCGATGCCATCAACCCTGTGAAGACACCCACAAGCTGTCCGAACGTCGGAATAAGCGTAATGAAAAAGATCCAACCGTTGTAGCCGGATATCTCATACAGTACATAGCCGTTATAAACAGGTACCAATGCTTTCCAGGGCTTTTCTCCGGCCTTGTCGAAAACAGGCCACAAGAGCAGCGCAAACATGAGATAAGCAGAAAGACCGAGAAACGGCAGCCACAAAACAAGGAACCTGAACTTGTACACGCACATGAGGATAAGGATCAATGTAAAGCAGATCCCCGCAACTCCTGCGCATAAGACCGGCCAGAGGAGAGTGTAATCCAGATCTTTGAGATCAAAAGAACGGGCCTTCCCTGCAGAATAGACTTTCTGCCTGGGTTCTTTCTTCTTCCGCTCCTTTTTTACCTTCTCTTTTTTTTGCTTTTCCTTCCGCGGATTCTCCTTTACAGGTTCCTCTCTTTCGGCCTTATAAGACTGAACGGGCTCTTCTTTGGGCTCGTTCTCAAAGCTCGTGTAGCTCCAGTCTGCACCGGAGGTCTCATTATCCCTTTCGATGATCACATCGCTCTCGGATATTGCGTTTCCGCACTGCGAGCAGATGTATTTGCCGGCAACTTTGTTATGTATCGTCCCGCCGCATATAGGACATTTCTTGATCTCTGACATACTAATCCCTTTCCATCGGATGCTATACAATAATAACACTTTAAAGCCACGATTGCGTACAAAGGCACATTTTCCCATATTTTTCCTAACATATACGAGGACTTTGCTTTTGGTATATAATTAGCAAGATTATTTTATGAAGGATAGATTCATTGGACCGTAAAAGACTTGGAACGTTTCTGAAAATTGCTTATTGCGCAGGGATCGTAGTGATGACTGTGCTGTTTTCTTTGCGTGACTCCAAGGCAAACCTGATACATGAAGCAGTTATTGAAGCAGGCAGCCCCATAAGGATCGGTTCTTTTTTTCACAAAGTTCCCGATGATGCCAAATTCATAACCGATGTATCGTCCATAGATACTAATGTGCCTTCCATCTACAAGATCAAAGTCCACTACAGCATAGTTTTCAACGAGACCGTCACATTAAGGATCGAAGACACCGTTGCTCCGCAGGCTGAAGGTGTTACAAAGACTGTTCTTTCCTACGATCAGGTCCCTTCCCCTGCCGAAATGGTCAAAGACGCCTATGATCTCAGCGGGATCTCTTCTATCGAATACGAGAGCGTTCCCGATTTCAGGAACGGCGGGATCATAAATGCTCCGGTACGTCTGACCGATAACTACGGTAACTCTTCCGTTGTCAATGCGAGATTCATTGTAGGATACGATACAACGCCCCCCGTGATCCACGGCTTTAAAGATATAACCATAAACCCGGGTGAATCACCGGATCTTTCAGAAGGAGTTTACGCTACGGACAACGTCTCCGGAAACGTTCCTGTCCGTATAAACATAAGCGGCCTCAACGTTGATACTCCGGGCTCTTACGAGATATCTTACGAGGCAGAGGACAACGCTGGCAACAAGACGACCGAAAAGGCAACTGTCACGGTAGCCAGGAAGTCTCCTCCCAGGAAAAAGACAGCAAAAAAGCGTGTAGTACGTTATGCAAAACCTGATTACAGTAAAGTCGATGCGCTTGCCAGACAGCTTGTGAAGAAACTAAAGAGAGGCAGTGATGTTGAGACGGCGCGTGCAATATTCAAATGGGTTCACAAAAATATCCACTACGTCCACTCTGCTTCAAAGGCAACCGGCAAAAAAGCGGCTTATCAGGGATTGACCAAATACAAAGGCAACTGCAGGGTCTATGCATATACATGCAAGATCCTCCTGCAAAAAGCCGGGATCCCAAACATGATAGTAACGCGTTATCCGGTTACCACACATCATTATTGGAATCTGGTTTATATGAACGGCGGATGGTACCACTGTGATGCAACGCCTTTCAGAAATCATCCGAAGGTCTATTTCAAACTGACTGACAGTGAACTCGATAAGTACCACAAGTTCAAATCAAGCAAGTATCCTAAGCGCGCAACAAAGTGATAAGGAAAAACAAGGGGAAAATTATATGAGAAGACTTTTAACTTTAGCATTAGCAGCCGGCATTATCCTGACGTTATCATCATGCAGTGCCTCCAGCTCAGGAGACAACAACCCCGAACGCATTGCCGGCGGGCAGACAAAGGTATCTCAGGCAGGAAACCGTCCTGTTTCAGACGGAAACAATAATGCTGCCGTTGAAAGCGGATTCTTTTTCACTTACAACGGAGTGAAGCTGGTTTTGGACACCGAGGTCGAGCCGGTCATCAAAGAGCTCGGAAAAGAATACATATACACGGAAAACCCGTCATGCGCATATGTCGGCATCGATTACACTTACGATTACAAATCGCTTATCATCTTTGCCCAGGAAAATGGCGGTAAGATCGTTATCGATACAGTCGAGGCCCGTAACGATACCGTTGACTGCAACGGCATAAAGGTCGGCCAGTCTTTTGACGATGTGAAAAAAGTCTTTGGCGAGCCGACGTCTGTCGAGGATTTCGGTATCACTTATGTGAAAAACGGAATAAAGCTCCAGTTCCTTTCTGACGGCTCCGGCAAAGTAATAACCATTTCCTTAACACACGAGACACCCGAAGCATAAGAGGTCTTTTTATGGAACACGCCTATGGGATCCTCATGATGGTATTTGCGGTAGCGCTCTGGCTCTATGCTTTAGCCTTAAGTTCCGGCAATTACGGACTGGTGCTGCGCGGTCATGCCACCAAACCCCGCGACAAAAAGGCCTATGCAAGATATGTCGGCAAAATAGTCGCTTTTGTCGCGATCGCGCCTTTCGCAAGCGGACTTATCTCGATGTTCGGTGATATCAATATCATGATATGGCCTTCGCTGGCAGTGCTGATAGGCGGAACTGCGGGTCTTCTTATCTTCGCCGTCAAAAAGTTTGACGACGGACAGGAAAAAGAAGACTGAAAAACTGATATCAGGATTCCGTAGGCGTTGTCGTATCTTCGAGTGAAGGAATCGGGTGCTTAAACTCAACCCATTTCACCCATACGAGTTTTTTGGACTCGGGATCGATCTTGACGGACGTAGGGAATTGTAGTTTTGTCGTAGTGAGCTTATATGAGTAATATACCTTGTAAAGGCTTCCGCTCTCTTTCTCCCAGAGAAGCAGCATATAGTCGCCGTCCCAGTTATATTCGACGTTATAAAGAAAATCGACCTTACCGCGGTTCTCTTTCTTTTTGTCGTTAGGAAGATAACTTGTATACTTGGCGGTATTATCCTCGTAGATCTCAAGACGCTCGTCTTCGGTGTTTGCGACCTTCTTTCCGTTCTGTCCGTAAAGGACCCATTCACCGAAAAGATCCGTATCTCTGACCTTTGAAGCCGAATTGAAATTATTGCTGTAGAAATCAAAGAACTGGCCTTCAGGAATGTAATCAAGTCCGGTAATCCTCAATTTATGGCCTTCGACTTTGCATTCCAACTGCTTAAATGTTTTCTCCCCGCTCTGCGCAAGATCAACCGTGCAGGTTTTCTCATCCTTATCGGCAGCTTTATACGTAGTCCTGATCTCAAGAGCAGGATCAACTGCGGCTCCTGACTTTTTCCTTAATTCCCTGTATACGAACGAACCATCCTCTTTGAATTCGAGGATTCCTCCGGGATATGCATTATAAGATGCACCGATCCATACGCCTACAAGACATTCACTCGGTTTCTTGGGCTCAGTTGTAGTAGCAGCCGTTTCAGAGGTTGCCTTAGTAGCCTTCGTTGTGATCGCAGTCGTCTCAACCGGCGGTTCGGTGATCATTGAGGTAGCGCGGGGCGGCAAAATCCTGTCGCACCCGGAAAGCGAAGCAGCCATGACAAGCACCATGAATCCTGCTGCTATCCTCGTTTTCTTCATTGGTCATCCTCCAATTGCATCTTTTTACTCATAGATAATAACTCAAAATTTATACACAGTAATGCAAAATATGTCAAGGAAATCAATCGTTACAAAGATGTAATGCTGCTGTAAAACATACGAAAAGGGCTGTCGCTTAAATCAGCAACAGCCCTTTGCTTTAGTTCTCGCTTATCCGGATTTGAGTTTACCCTGAGATGGATGCAATGAGCGTGCCGCTCTTTGTGTAATACTCAAATGTGATCGTTTCAGCTGCGACACCGTAAGACGACTTGAATGTGTTCTTGAGAGTCGAAATCTGGCTCTTCAAGGAGCTGTTCTCGAGCTGAGTCTTTATTTTCTCGATCTGCTCTGTGTCAAAGTCTTTGTTGTAGTAATATTGGTATTTAACGTTGTTTCCACTGATCTCGATCTTGACATCAACGTAGTTGTCCTTAAAAACACTACTTTCCTTGAGCTTATCGATCATCTTCTGAAGCTCTTCAGGCTTGATAGCCTCTTCAATGGTCTTCGCTGAACCTTCAGACGGCTCAGCCGCATCAGATTCGGAAGGTGCAGTAGGCTCAGCCGTACCGCCGCCTGCATTAATCTTGTCCATATCGATCTTCTCGAAATAATCATATCTGTCGATATATCTTGTGACAGCCTGATTCTTGAGGGAATCGATATCCTCGAAACCGGAATAATACCATGAGCGGTAACCGGTCGTGCTTGAGAACTTGATGCTCTTGCCCTGATACATCTTAAACGAACTGAGATCAACGCTGCTTGAACCGTCAGGAAGAACAGTAAGGTTATTGATGAAGCAGAACGACAGGAACATATTGTCCTTGGAATACGTCTTTTTGTTATAAGTGTGGGTATTGTGCACCACGTTCTTATAAACGAAGATCATCTGGTTGTTCGTGGAAGTGTTCGAAGACGTCTTATTCTTGAGGAAGTAATAACCTACGCATGTCGTGCTTACCAGAGTCTCATCATTATTCGTGATATCCTTTGCAAGATATGCGTTATTAGTAGCATCAGCCTGAGCCTGAAGCTTAGCCATGAAGTCTGACGAGATCTCTTCAGGATTCATTATATAGGTTCCGAGGCCTGAAACAGTGATCGTTGTGGATACTGCTTTAGGAAGAACGCCGAAGTTCTCGAGCAGATATCTGGTGAGATCATCACCGCGGCTGGTAGTAATGGTAATGGTGTCGCCATTGCTTAACTGCTCTAACTTATCGGCACGGAAACGGATATTATACTGATTGTTTGACTTGATCGAGTAAATGTACGCATAAGGAGCAACGCCCTTATATTCAATCTGCAATCCCTCAAAGATATCAACGATCTTAGCCTCATCAAGGCCCTTAACGGTATCGGTAAACTTCAGTTCGGTGATATCGACCTTAAAATACTGCGTAAGCTTCGAAACGAGTGAATTACTCCACTCATAATCGACAGTATCACCGTTCTTCAGGCCGTCAGCGACTGTACGTCCGCTCCTGGCGCTGCTCTTGAGTATCTTCTCGAAAGCCTCGTCAGCATCGTAGTCATCACCATAGATGATCTTGCCTTCCTTGGTATATCTGATGTCTTTCTTGTACTTCTCTATGAGCTTGTCGTAATCATATTCGAATACGGCCTTGCCGACGGTGTCGTAGCCGCTGTATTCGAATTTTGCGAACTCATTAAGGTCGATCTTGGTAATGCGGTTGTTCCAGAGAATAAAGAAAACAACTATGCCGATAATGACCAAAAGAAGCGAAGAACCGCCGATGATGACAGGAAGAAGCCATTTCTTCTTTCCGCCCTTTGCCGCAGGAGCAGGTGCAGGAGCAGGAGCAGCTCCGGGTACGGCAGCAACCGGTACGGCAGGCGCAGGAACAGTTTCCGCCACAGGTACTGCAGGAGCAGGAACTTCAACTGCAGGAACGGCTGCTACAGGTGCAACCTCAGCAGGAACTTCAACTGCGGGAACCGGTTCAACCGGAGCAGCAGGTACCGCAGGAACAACTTCAGCGGGCGCTGCAGGGGCAGGTGCTGCTTCTGCGGGAGCCGGTACAGCTGCCGGAGCCGCGTCAGTTACAGGCGTTCCGCAATTTCCGCAAAACGTCGCGTTATCGGCGAGTTTTTGACCACATTTCATACAGAACATAACAATCCCTCCATTCGATGTATCAATTCTTCTTTAATAAACTAAAACAATTATGATGTCAAGCAGATCAGAACTTGATTACCACAGGTGCTTCAGTAAACGACGAGATGGTTGCCACCGCATTCCTGAAATAATAAACAACGGTATTTCCGTCTCCCGGCTGATACATACCGGCAAGTTCCGGATAAGCGTCAAGCATTGATTTCTGGGCTTCGATCCTGTCATCTTCCACGAGTTCACCCGCAACACGGATCCACTTGCCATCCTTGAATGCGCTGATCTCTACCTTCGGGTTTGCTTCGATCTGCTTAGCGACATCCTTCTTTTTCCCGGTCTGGATATAGAGCTTGCCCTCGAAGATATTTACCGTTCCGAAAGGCCTTACTCTGGGCTGATCGCCTTCTGCGGTTGCAAGATAATAGACTCCTGCCTGCTTAAGAAAATCATTGACAGTATTCATGGTGCTTCCTCCTCAGTCTCTTCAGTATTATTTGTGCCGTCATACTCATCAATATAACTGTCGATCCCTTCGCTCTGGTTAAGGACCGTTCCGCCGTTTGGCAAAAGGATCTGATCCCCCACCATGAACGGATAATAAACCGTGTGTCCCGTTTTCGCACCGTCAACGGTAACCGTGCATGCCGGGATCTCCCCCGAGGAAACGCACCTGATGAAGATAAAACCGGGATTCTCGGACTTAAAGATCTCATTTCCGTCATCTTCGTCGCCCATTATCACCGAGACACGGGTAACATCATCGTTGAAGCACAGGAACCAGATGTCTGTTCCACCGCAATCTACGAGACGGTCAGGATTTGCCTTGAGAAATTCCTCATCTACGCCGAGTTCGGCAAGAACGACTTCAAGAGCTGCCTCATTCTGGGATTCTCCGAGATATGTGGTCCCTATGGCATACGTATCGCCCTTGATCGCCGCTTTTTTGCCTTTATAGGTATCAGCGGTGAATGTTACCTCAGCCTGCTTCTGAACGGAAGTCGATGCGGTCTCATCCGTCTCTGAAGTGACGGCGGACGAAGCCGTTGCTGCCGTTTGAGTCTCAGATACCGAAGGTGATGCTTTTGCCGTCAGACCTGAAGCAACCTTGCCGGCAGAACATCCTGAAAACTGGGATATTGCAGCAAATGACGCCATAAGTGCCAATAAACTGATTTTGAATCTTTTCATTTCTGCCTCTTTCCTACCCTTATTTCGTATCTGTAATTTTATCACAGATTCAAATGCGAAAAGAAAAAAGACTATCAGAAAATTAACATTTATATCACTCACCTATCATTTTTCTTCTACCGAAAGGCTGTGAAATAAGCTATTATTTGAATAATTATTCATGGGGATTATGGAGGTATCGTTATGGCTTGTTTTCTTGTACCCACCGGAGAAGCGATCGTAACAACGGTCATTAAGCACCTCGCTGACAAAAAAGGCGTTGAGAGCCCTTTCTTAAAGCGCATGAACTGGCTCAACAACATGCTTTGGGGCGGCAGTGCCCTTCTTGCGTTCGAGCATGTCTGGCATGGCGAAGTAACTCCCTGGTTCCCGTTCCTTACGAATGCCGCTACTCCTGAACAGGCTTCCGAGATGCTTCACGAGATGGCAACGAACGGAGTCGCAATGGCAGTTCTTGTAACGCTGGCCTGGATAGCCATGGTCTGTGTCTCGATATCTCTTTCGAAAAAGAGCATTGTGTCCGAGAAGGCTAAAGTAGTCAAGGACAATAAGGAGGCGTGACATGACTCTACTTATCACCACATTTGCCGCAGTCATCGCTACTGTCGCTTGGTACACCGTCAAATCTGACCGCAAGCTCGGAACACTGGCGCTCATGTACTGGGGAGCTTCTTTGATGTGGCTTGTCGATTCCGTTGTTGAATATCTGGAAGCCGGCGCCGAGTTTTTCGAACCTGCATTCAAAGATATGGTAAACGATGCATATCTCGGTCTTTCAGTAGTTGCCCTGGGCCTCATAATCTGGATCGTCGTCCTTTTGGTCAAAGATCCGGACGGCAAGCTCCGCGCAGCGCTGTCACACAAGTAATCTGTCCTGATGACAGTTGAGATCGATTTAAAAGTCAAAAACCTCTACGCCCTGCTCAGATCTGCAGGGCGTATCGCTATTGCTTTTTCAGGAGGTGTTGATTCGGCATATCTTCTGAAAGCCGCCCGTGATGTCCTGGGAGATGATGTGCTTGCCGTCACGATACGTTCTTCAGTCATGCCTGACGGAGAGAATGAAGAGGCATCTTCTTTTTGCCGTTCGCTAGGAGTCAGGCAGATCGTGATCGATGCGGATGTTTTCGGGATACCGGGGTTTATCAGCAATCCGCCAGACAGATGTTATTGGTGCAAGAAAGTCCTTTTCGCGAAGATCAAGGAAGAAGCCCTCAAAAACGGATTTGCCGTTGTGGCTGACGGCTCCAATTCTGACGATACGAAAGATTACCGTCCGGGCGCAAAAGCCGCTGAGGAGCTGGGCATAATAAGTCCTTTGAAAGAATGCGGCTTTACGAAAAACGACATCCGCATCCTGTCAAAAGCCCTAGGGCTTCCGACCTGGAATAAGCCCTCCATGGCCTGCCTGGCATCGAGATTTCCTTACGGTGAAGAGATAACCCCGGAAGGCATCAGAATGGTTGATTCCGCAGAGAAAGTACTGAAAAATCTCGGCCTTTCACAATACCGTGTGCGTAAGTTCGGGAAGAAGGCAAAGATCGAGGTTATGCCGGATGAATTCCCTGTCGTAACCGGGAATTTTGCAAAAATCACATCCGAATTCATGAAGTTTGGCTTTGATGATGTTATCCTTGACCCAAAAGGATATCGTACCGGCAGCATGAACAGCCTGCTCACAGAGGTGGATAAATGAATGACGTAAAAGAACTTCTCTCAAAGGTCGCATCAGGCGAGATCACGCCTGAAGAAGCCGAACTTAAGCTCAAGATGAAGCCTTTTGAGGATCTTGGGTTCGCAAAACCCGATATCCACCGCGCATTAAGGCAGGGTTCATCAGAAGTTATCTTCGGTGAAGGCAAGACCGCGGAACAGATATCCGCCATTGCATCCGGTCTTCTCGAATCAGGTCAGGAAACGATCCTGGTCACAAGGCTGTCAGAGGAAAAATCCAAAGAGATCACAGTTCCGCTCACATATTACAAGGAAGCAAGGATCGGAGTCTGCGGGAAGATCAAATCTCCCGATACAGACGGCAAGATCCTTGTAGTAACGGGCGGCACGTCAGACATTCCGGTCGCTGAAGAGGCCGCGGTAACGGCGGAATTACTCCGTAACAATGTTACACGCCTTTACGACGTAGGCGTTTCGGGTATCCATCGCCTTTTATCGCATTCTGAAGATATCATGACGGCCAAGGTCATTATAGCCATCGCCGGAATGGAGGGAGCCCTTGCCAGCGTTATCGGCGGACTAGCCGACTGCCCCGTCATAGCCGTCCCGACAAGTGTAGGTTACGGCGCATCTTTTGACGGACTGGCGGCATTGCTTTCAATGCTCAATTCATGTGCCAGCGGAGTCAGCGTGGTTAATATAGACAACGGATTCGGCGCAGGTTATCTCGCCGGCATGATCAATCACATCGGAGGTACAGGCAAATGAAGATAATGTATATCGAATGCAATATGGGTGCGGCGGGCGACATGCTTACCGCAGCATTAGCCGAAGCGGCCGGTGATGTCAAAGCCTGCGAGAAAGCACTTAATTCATTGGGTATCCCCGGCATTACTTATTCTTTCGTACCTTCCGTAAAATCAGGGATCACGGGAACGCATGCTGAAATCACGGTAAACGGTAAAACCGAAGATGAGCATTTACATGAACACGAGCATCACCACGACCATGATCACGAACACGAACATCACCATCACAGTTCGCTCCACGACATAGAGCACATTATCACTGCCCTAAATGTCTCCGATAAGGTTAAATCAGATGCTCTCGCGGTATATAAGCTCATCGCCGAAGCTGAGAGCAAGGCTCATGGCAAGGACATCACCGAGATCCATTTTCACGAGGTCGGAACAATGGATGCGGTTGCGGATATTGTAGGTTTCTGCACTCTTATGGAACAGATCGCTCCGGACAAAGTTGTAGTATCGCCGGTTCACGTCGGTTTCGGCGAAGTCAGGTGCGCTCACGGGATCCTTCCCGTCCCCGCTCCGGCTACTGCAAGGATATTGGAAGGCGTGCCGGTTTACGGTGGCGAAGTTGAAGGCGAGCTCTGCACGCCCACTGGAGCGGCACTCCTCAAGCATTTTGCCGCGGAATTCGGCAAGATGCCGCTCATGAGCATAGAAAAGACCGGTTACGGGATGGGTAAAAAGGATTTTGAACGTGCGAACTGCGTCAGGATCATGGTTGGTGAATCTGCAGACAACGAGAACGACAAGATAATTGAACTTTGCTGCAACGTTGATGACATGACAGGAGAAGAAATAGGCTATGCGACCGGACTTCTCATGAAAGAGGGTGCGCTCGACGTCTTCACCACTCCCGTCGGAATGAAGAAAAACCGTCCCGGCATACTGATAACCTGCCTTTGCAGGCCTTCAGATAAAGAGAGGTTCGCAAAGCTGATCTTCGAGAACACTACTACCATAGGGATCCGCTATTCTCTTAAGGACCGCTTCATTCTTGAACGCCGTGAAGAGATCATCACCACCAGATACGGTGAGGTTAAAGCAAAGATCTCTGAAGGTTATGGCGTAAAGAAGGTCAAGCCCGGATACGATGACGTCTCACGGATAGCTGATTCTCAATAACTTAAATCAGTTCAGATATCTCCTGCTTCTTTCATCGCGGACAGCCACTCGGTAATGTCTTTTTCCTTTACGGATGAAGAGAACCTCGTTCCGTTGACCCATTTTCCGTTGTTTTTCGCAAGAGCCTTAAGCTCTTCAGCGCTGTTTCCGATACCGCTGCTGCCGGATGTACAGAACGGTATCACTGTCTTGCCAGTAAAATCCTGGCTCTCTACGAATGTGCAAAGGATCCTCGGAGATTTGGCAAACCAGATCGGGTATCCGAGAAATACGGTATCGTAAGAACTCCAGTCTGTTATCGAACCGGAAATCTCCGGTCTTGCTGAAGCATCATTCTGCTCTTTGGCAGCACGACTCTTTTTGTTGTTGTAATTCAGATCATCAGCGGTATAAGGCTTGGCAGCGACTATCTCGTATGAAGGGCACCCTGCCACTGATGCGATCTTCGATGCTACGTCTCGCGTTGTCCCCGTGCAGGAGAAATAAACTACGACCGCCTTGCCAAACCTGTTGTCCGTCTCGGAAGGAGTAGTCCCGGTCGTCTCATTCTCCGTTTTGCTGATCTCTTTTTTCGTGGCATTGTCCGTCAGAGAAGGCACGGAAATGTCCGTGCGCACTTGATTTGAGCAAGAGGAAAGGCCTGCGATCAATACGCCTGCAAGCATAAGTGACATAAATTTCCTGAATGGTCTCATTTGAACATCTCCTTAAGCGCTTCCATAACGCCGTTTTCATCATTAGTATATCTTGTTACATGATCTGACAACCGTTTAAGATCAGGGTGCGCATTTGCCATTGCATAGGTCTGCCCTGCCGCCCCGAAAAGACTTACATCGTTAAGATAATCACCAAACGCGGCAGTCTCTTCCCTTGTAATCTTCAGTTTTCCTTGGATTGCTTCAAGTGCCGCGCCCTTGCCTACGGAAGAATTTGCAACGTCTATCCAGCTGTCACCGGACAGCAGCGACAGCAATCCGTCATTTCTCGGTGCAAGTTTTGAATATACCTCTTCAGCCTTGAAATCGTTCACAAAGACCGCGATCTTAAGTATCCTGTCCTTCAGGATGCAGGAATAAAGGTCATCGTTATATTCCAAATGGTCATAGTACTTGGTCGCTTCCTCTTTCGCCTGACCGCCAAGGTTCCTGACATAGGCACTGTCCAATCCGCATACCAGCGGCTCGCACGAAGGCATTGACGAAAATTCTTCAAGCACCATCAAGGAGTCTTCCGTTCTCATCGAATCCACGCAGATAAATTCTCCCGCGTGATAGACGCATGCACCGTTTTCAGCTATATACCACAGTTCGTCCCTTATCTCTTCAAACTGTTTGAGGAGCGCATAGATCTGCCTCCCGCTCGCAAGGACAAATACGGTCTCGGGATGCAATCTTACAAATCCCGGAAACTCAGGAGGAAAGTTCTTGCGGGAATCTAAAAGCGTGCCGTCAAGGTCGAGAGCTATTATCTTCGGTGTCTTCATCTTATATCCTTAAGGACCGCCGACTCGGAAAGCGACGGGTAATAAACAAGAAGGACGTGCTTCAATCCCGCAGCCTTGGACATAAGGCAAGGATAATCGCTTAAGTTTCTGCCGTATTTTTCCGGCAGGAACATGCAGGCAAATATTCTTGCACGGTCCTCATAGGGACTTGCACAGGCATATGAATCCGTGAAATATACTTTCGCGGGGTCACTCTCGTTCTCAGGCACATAAGGCGCATCCGCGGCACCTGCGCTCAGTTCGGAATAAGAGAAACCCTCAGGATTATATCTTTCCCAATCCTTAAATATCTGTTCCGAATTGACCATCCTGTGTTCGATCGTATGCATTATCTCCCTTAGCAATGTCATGGCCATATTGCCTGAATGTATATCAAGCGCAATGTAATAAGCATTTTTCCCGGTAAACGACGCGCCTTCCATTCCTCCTCTTTCCTCCATGGCGATATTTCCGGAAAGCAGGATGTTTATGCCGTCTTTCTTATTCCACTTGAATTCATCGAAGAACTTATAACTGAACTTCTTAAGTGCGGGCGAAAGATCTTTCATGGCGGTAAGGGTCTCGAGATCTGAAGTTACCGCTACGAGTTTTGCCTCCTTCGATGCAGCCTTAACGGCATCTTTTCCGCTTAAGATCTTGATCCTGTAATGGAATTCGAGATTCTTCTTGAGTTCTGCCGCCTCTTTTTTTATCTTCTTTGCATACTTGCTCGCCGGCTGTTCCTTTTGCCCCGCCGAATCGATGAAATACAGCACACCGCCATACTGGGCATATACATAGCTTCCGTAAAGGCCCTTGAGCTCGGCTCCGATCACAAATTCCGCATCAGAAAGCACGCATATCTGCTGCTTTGACGGTACATAGTACTTGATCTTGCGGTCCGCCTGATCGAAGTAGAACTGTCTCGTTCCATCGAAAAGGCTGCTCCCTATCTTTCCGGGATTATTGCTCTTATAAGAATCCGTTTTCTTGTTTGCAAAATTGGTGACGTGATACTTTCCTGCCGAACGCCTGATCATGCTGTTGTCGCAAAGGACAACATTGTCAGTAACTCTCTTGAAGTATGTTTTTCTGTTAACGTCGTAAATGGTACATGTCGCGGCATCCGTACCCTTGCTGTTCTTCATTATCAGGTATGTATTGTCTCCGGTCGAATGATAACCGGTGATAACATAATCACTTGAATCCAGTTTTCTGTAAGGCTGGTCATCATCAAGGTGAAGGATCTTCAGCAGAGCGCCTTCCTTTACAAGATAGCCGTCCTTATAGGGAACCAGCTTCTGCTCATCCGAAGCGCCTCTCATCCTGCAGATCTCGTGAAAACTGAAATCGTAGAAGACAGATTCATTGTTGACGTCACATCTTAAACCGAAATCAAGAAGAGTGGCCGTGCCGCCGTTAACGCTGATCTCCCTGATCTCGGATCTTTCAAGGTTCTCGATATTGATCTTCCGGAAAGTATATTTCCCGCCTGCGCCTGAAAGGCAATAAATGTATTGGCCTTTCAAAACATACGCGGGAAAATCCTTTTCAGTCAGTCCGATATTCAGGTATCCGACATTCTCGGTAAGGCGGCCGAAGGGTACGCTTGTCTCAGCCGTCTCGCCGATCGAAACGGGCTTGTCGGGATCGAACTCAGGCGTTGCAGTCTCTGTAGGAGCAGGTTCCGTATTTGCAGGTGACGACCCAATAACAACGGGAGTTTGCTTTTCCTTGCAGCCTGAGAATAATCCCAATACCAGGGAAAGCGTCAGGATAAGACCTGCCGCGCGAATGATAGTTCTTGTTCTTTCTTTTTGTCCGTTTCTCATCATCAACCGTCCAGATTTCTGAAAATATCCGTATTCTTCAATGAAGGATAAAGTTTACACAGCCTTTCCCTCATATAGTTAGCCTTGGCCCTGATATGCGGATAATCATTTATTTGACATTCTTCCTTTGTAGTAGCGAGCATATTCTCGAAGATCCTTGCCCTGTCTTCCAAGGCATTGGTCTTTGAGTAGGAATCAATGAAATACTTCTCTTCTTCGTCAGGACCGTAAAGCGTATATTTTTCATCCGTACCCGCTGCGTAACTGTCTGCATATTTGAAGCCATTGGGATTGTATTTTTTCCATTCGGAGAAGATAGTATCCGAGTCTGTGTTATGTTCCATCGAGTGCATGATCTCGTGGCAGAAATTTCTTGCGGGGTCGTCATTGGTTACATTCAGGACTATATAAAATACATCGCCCTGTCTGAAAGCGACACCGCCTGCATCGATCTTGGCGCCGTCGTTCGTAACCTGGGTATAGCCTCCGAGAAGCACATAAAGCCCTTTGGAAGTTCCGTAACGGAAATCATCAAAGAATTCCTTTCCGAACCGTCTGATGTATTCCGAGATCTTTTTCATCGAATAAAGAACCCTTGTCTCCTCTTTGAGCTCAGTTACCTCTACATTATCGCGGATTTCCTTAGCTGCGTCTTTGCCGTACTGGAAATTGACCGAATACTTGTCTCTGATCTCAGTCGACAGGTCTTCTATCTTTCCGTGAAGGGCGATATTGAATTCTTCAACGGGAAGTTCTTCGCAAGACGCGGTATCGATGACATACAGTTCACTGTTAAGGATGAAGAACAGCTTCTTGCCGGATAATCCCCTGAAGTTAACTCCGTATCTGGCAAATTCATGATCAGACAGACTGCATATCGTCTGGCGGAACGGATCGTAATACCTTATCGTCAGATCGCCCTCATCGCATAAATACAGCCTTTCCCCGTCAAAAAATGAAGTAGCGATGTTTCCCGGATACTTGTTTTCGTACTCCTGTTCCTGATCTTCTGTCAGTTTTCTTACCATTATCCTTTTGGGGGTAATGTCGTAGAATCCGTCTGCCGAGTAGTTAAAGCCCATATTTTTGACTTCCGTATATTTGTCGGCATTCACGTCGTATATATAGAAACAGAACTGGCCTTCATGGTTATTGTTATTGTCATTGAGGAGAAGCCTTGTATTATCTTCCGTGATCTGCTGGTTCATCACCACGTAACCGTTCTGATTAAGTCTCCTGAACGGCTCGAGCTTCCCGTCCTTCAGTATGGAGAGATCATCTCCCTGCAAAACAATGTATGAATCCTTATACGGGGCAATATACTCGATATCTTCTTTATTTGGGACAGAACAAATGACATTGAGTTCGAGATCCATGAAGATGACTTCGTCTTTATTCTCGACTCTCACGCCGTAATCGCTTAAAAGACAGAAATATTCTTCGTCCCCGTCGATCTTGGCAATACCTGAATCAGAAGGATCTTCGATATTGATCTTCTTTATCTCATATTTCCCGGATACCCGGCAGAGGAAATAAAAATATTTGCCCGAGACAACAACTTCAGGCGCTTCCCTGTCATCTAAGGGGCCCAGCTCGTATTTGCTTACGTTACCTTCGATCGTTGTAAAGCCTGCGGAATACTTGGAATAATTGCTTTTTTCCTCAAGAACAGTTTCAGAAGAAGAGGCTGTACCTTCAGGATCCCCGGACGGTTTGAACAGCGTGCAGCCCGCGTAAAGAACCGCCAACAGAACGGATCCCGCAAGCAGGATGAGAGTGGCCTTTCTAAAACGCGCGCGCCTGAATGTTTCTTCTTTATAGAAAACCATGTAAAGAGTATACCGCGCACATAAACCATTTAAACTCAATTCATGTTAATGACTCAAAAGAGTAATATTTACAAACTGCAAAAACAGGTTTATAATCCGCCCATGATGAATTTTTGGTTTACAAGCTTTGACTTTACGTTTTTTGCCCTCAAAAAGAGCGAATAGTTTTCACTGCCTGTAGATCAAGATAAAGAAATTAGGACTTTAGCCCCGCAGTGAAAAACTGCGGGGTTTTTGTTTGAAGCAAAGGAGAACAGCAATGACACAGAAGGAATCAAGTTTAAGGATCGAAGAGATCGACCGTGAGATCGCCAGACTCGTAGAAGAGCGCCTTGATGCAAGCCGCCGTGCAGATGAGGGCATATCAAGTTCGGAGATAGCACTGAAATGCAGGCGCTATGAACGCGGATTCATGAACGGACTTGAAAAAGATTACAAGGATATCAGCGGATATGAGCGCATGCTGTTCCAGGCACTTTTCAACATGAGCCATTCATATAAGAACTCCGATTACGGAACAAATACAGAAATGGCAGACAAGATTGCAAAGGCCATAGCCGATACTCCAAAGCTCTTCCCTTCTTCCGGCATGATCGCCTGTCAGGGCATCGAGGGCGCATATTCACAAATAGCGACCGACAAACTGTTCTCCAATGCAAACATCATGTATTTCAAGACATTCGACGGTGTCTTCCAGGCAGTTGAGAGCGGCCTCTGCGAATTCGGAATGCTCCCCATCGAGAACAGTTCCTATGGTTCGGTCACACAGGTCTATGACCTTATGGCAGACCACAAATTCTACATTGCGCGTGACTATAAGCTTAAGATCAATCACCAGCTGCTCGTAAAACCTGGTACCGATCTCAAAGACATAAAGGAGATCTATTCACATAACCAGGCGATCGGACAATGCAGCCAGTTCCTCAAAGAGCACTCCGACATCAAGATCAACATCGTGCAGAACACGGCAGTGGCAGCCCGCATGGTCGCTGACTCCGAAAGAAATGACATCGCTGCAATATCATCTGCCGACTGCCGTCAGCTCTATGGCCTTGATTCAATCCCGGTAAAGATCCAGAATACCGATCACAATTACACGCGTTTCATCTGCATAACAAAAGATCTCCGTATCTATCCCGGTGCTTCCAAGACATCGATAATGCTCTCTCTCGGACATCGCCCCGGCGCTCTTGCGGACACTCTCGCGAAATTCTCTTCACTTGAACTCAATCTCACCAAGATCGAATCCCGCCCTATCGCAGGTTCTGACTTCGAATTCATGTTCTACTTGGATTTCGAAGCATCAGTCTATTCCGACGAGGTTGTGAAGCTTTTATGCCAGCTGGACTCTGAGCCTTCTGATTTCACATATCTGGGGACTTACATCTGAGACTTCTGATTGCTATTGAGCATAAAACAAAGTATCTGTCTCAAAAGCGAATGATCTTGCTTTTGGGACAGTTCTTATTTAGTATGCCTGACCTATAAGAAATGAAAAATCAATTTCTTATAGGTACATTTTTGGTTTTTTTGCCGTTTCCAAATAAAAAAGTACCTATAAGAAATCGAAAATTGAATTCTTATAGGTACACAAGCGTCTGAAAACACACTTTTGAAGCAAATCGTACCTATAAGAAATGAAAAATCAATTTCTTATAGGTCATTGCAAAATTGGGTGTAAAACGATAGGGGCTGTCTCAATATATAATGAGACAGCCCCTAATGTTTTTACAAAGATACGCTTTAGAACAGGCCCATCTTTTTAAGCTGATACCATAAAAGGAATCCACCCAATACGATTGCGGCAAGGCCGTAAATAAATTCGGTTGCGGAGCCTTCAATGTCAACAAATTTAGGGTTTTTCGGATCGTAGACGATCCTGACGGTCTCGCCTTCCTCATACTTGAACTTTTTGGGTTCAGCGGGGACTCCGCCGGGAAGAGTCATTTCCTGGCCTTCATATGTAAAAGTGAACACCGGATACTGTGTTCCTCTCTCATCCTGGAAACCGACAAGGCGCCCGTCCAAATGAACGCCTCTCTTACGGGCGATAAGGCACTTGATGATAAGATAAAAACCCGTAAAGACGATAAGTCCATAGAATATCGCATAAAACATAACGAAGCCCTCCAAATTGTTTAATACATTCCACGAAAAAGAGTATACAAATATCCCTCAGCTAATGCAATCAATCCGGTCTGATCGCCTTGCACGGACAGACAAACGCACACGCACCGCATGAATCACAAAGGTCCGGATCGATCTTATATGAACCCCAGCTGCGCCTGATCGCATCCATTGAGCAGGCAGATTCGCATCTGCCGCATTTGTTGCATTTTCCTGTTATCTCATAAGCCATAAACAATCTCCTTTCTTAACCTTACGTTATCAGTCTGGCATCCGGATCATTCCAGTCGAATGATGTCTTAACGCCTTTCATGCATGCGATCGATGCCATTCCGTGGACGATCGCCCAGGTCTTTATCATTTCGATCTCCTGTTCTTTTGCGGAAAGCTTTATACCGTTTTCTTCAAGATGTTTCTTATAGTACTTTCTCAAAAGGAGAAAAGGCGGATAATCATCTTTATTCTCCTTATTCATCTGCAGATGAGCAGCTATGTTCTGTTTTCCGAAAAGGAACATAAGATAATCGGGATTCCTGCTGAAAAACGAGATGTATGCTCTGCCCATTGCTATTAGGGCTTCATCTGCACTTTCCATATCTTTAACTGCGTCTTCAAGCTCAACGGTAAACTTATCGGTAACGCTCTTTTTCATCGCATCAAGAAGCTCGTCTTTATCCTTAAAGTGCGCGTATGGAGCCGCATGAGACACGTCGCATTCAGCTGCAACTTTGCGAAGAGACAGGGCATCCTCACCATTCTCGTTTATGAACCTGATCCCCGCATCGATGAGCGCCTGTCTGAGATTGCCGTGATGATAACCGTCAGCCATTTAACGTTTTCTCCTTTATCTCTCTCATTATCCTGCATGTATCTTCAGGATTCTCCCAAAGCGGGCTGTGTGCGCTGTTCTTTATCAGATAGAATCCTTTTTCCGGTGCTTTGATTATTTCATTATAGTTCTTTACCAGTTCCCATGGACAGTTGTAATCAGATTCACCGCTGATGAAATATACGGGTATCTTCAATTCTTTTATGCTCTGTCTGTAATCGAATCCGTCAAGCTCCTTGGAAAGCGGCGTTGTCCTGTACATCTTCATTGATCTGACATAGTTGATCTTCTCCTTTACCGTATAACATCTTGCCGTAACGATCGGCCAGGTAATTCCGGCAAATTCCGTCTTATCCTTAATGGTTCCGCCGCCGGCAGCGTGAAGGAGCATAACATATTCATACCAGTCCCTGCATCTGACAAAACCGTCATCAGTATGCTCAACTGCTGATTCAAGTTTAGACAGATTCTTCTTGTCAGAACGTTTAGTAAAAACGTCCTTCATGAAGTTATAGATCAGCGTGTCATTTTCAGAAGAATCGGTTACGCATTGTGCCATGCCAATATATGCGTAATAGTTTTCGGGATGTCTTAACGCTTCTCTTAATGCTATATGAGTACCTCCGGAAAAGCCCATTATGTAGATCTTATCCTTGTTAAAACGACCTTTAAGATATTCAGTTACGGCCTTCGTATCATCGAGAAGATTATTAAGCGTGATCTCATCTTTCCGTACAGATGAGTCATATGCGATGCACATCCAACGGTAATCCCAGTAGACGACCGTATAGTCATCTTCGAGATTCATGTCCTTATACTTGTCGGTAAACACGTAATCATCAGTACCCGGGCCGCTTGAAACCATTAGCAGGACAGGATTGTCGATATTTCTGCTGTTTATGAAAAAGCCGTTGGGAGCACCGTTGATATCCATAACAAACTTTTCCGACAAACTGTTCGGTTCCGCATAAGTTCTGATCTTGCCTGGGCTGATGATCACCCATGTCAGCAAGATCAGCAAGGGAACTGCCAAAATAATGATCACTATAACCATTTTCCTCTTATTCTCTTTCATCGCCATTCCTCAAACTTGACGCTGTCAAGATTGAGTATAGCAGGAAACTTTACACTGTCAAGATTAATCTTACGCCTTTACCTTCCATGACTTCGGCGCCTTCTTTGAAACGAGCATTCTCATAAAGAAGACAAACACAATGGTCAAGAACACGAGAACGGCCGCCAGGACCAGCGAATGAGCTCTTAACCAGACTACCATGGACAGGAAAATGCTGAAAATGACATAGGCTGCGTTATACGCTCCGCTCTTTATTCTGACCGTTGTGGTAAACGGCTGGAACAGGTAATAAATGACGAGCCAATACATCGAATAACAGATGCTCATGCATATCAAGATGACAAAGGTTATCAGATACTGGAACGGATAATCCTGGCCGCCCGTTGCAAACAAAATAAGATTTGAACCGATAGCCAGAGCAATTGCAGGAAGAACGTTGAAACTGACCAGTTGTCTGAACCTTATGTCAAAGAGTTTCATGATCATCTTGCGCTGCTTGAAAAAGCTGAAAGTCATGAGGCTGTTGTCACAGTTGATGTACATCGCCTGAGTGCTCTTGAACGAGTTGTCTGCAAATGCCAAAGGGATCAAGAGTGCCGGCAGATGATACTGAACCGCATTTCTGAAAAACAATGACGCAGAATCCGGAACATAAGTCGTAAGAGGATCTTCATATCCTTTGAATAAAAAAAGGTTGCGGATATTCAGAAGGACCATGTTAAGACAGTTTTCGGAACCGAACTGTTCATTGTACTCCATGATCACGAGAACAATATATGCCAATGTTAAACCCAGGATGATGAGCGCGCAGACTATGGGTTTTACCGCAAGCATCTTGAAGTGCCTTTTTACAAATAAGGCATTCAGGTATTCAAAACCTTTCTTCTTTTCATTAACGCTGCCTTTAGCTTTTAATTTCTTAAAGTTCTGTGTATTTGCTTTTGCGACGCGCACTGATTCCTTTTCCATGATGACACCGTCGTGCAGGGCTCTTCTGTGAAGATCGGGTCCTGCCTTGACGAGTTCAAAAAGCCCCCACGTTCCGATTAAGACCATAACTGCGGAGATCAACAGCAAAACGGATAAAGGAACATAATATCCGAAGGTTACCATGACAAACAAAAACGGAATGGGAACGATTATCAGAATGACTTTAAGCGCATCTCCTGCTGCAGTTCCTTTCAAAAGCTCATGACGCCTGCTCTTCAATTTATATCTGAAAGCAAGGAATCCGGCACCAAAGAGTTTTATAAACACAGAGAGTACAGGTATGCCGAGCCAGCAGCATACAGGTACACCGAATATTGCAGGAACGAAACCGACCATGAGATAACCGATGAACATCCTGGCAAGATCGTAAGTAAACAGCGTATTGTTAAGCTTTTTGGCGTTCATGCGGATCATGAAGACAAGATAATCCTTTTCGGTAGTCTTCTCGAAGATCTTTACGTTCAACACCAAACCGAAAAATGCATATACAAAGAAGAAAAGCAGTGCGAACGTTCCGAAAAGATACCGGGATGACATTGTCCCCAGCATATCAGCGGATTTATAGAGCATGGTAACGGTCAGTGCCGAAAAATATACAAGACTGATCCCCGCCATCTTGGTAAGGAAAAGCGCGAGCACTTCCCTGATCACATGAATCACCCAGTAGATGACCTTCAGGAAAGTCGTCTTATAAAGCCTGTCAGGTATGATCTTTCCGATCAACGGCGTCTTCTTGAGAGCAAAGACCAGGCTGTTGTATCCGACGACGCTCCTCAGATGAAGGACCTTGACTAATATCTTGCGGAACTCTTTAAGCATCGTCTTCGTCTCTTAATGCGGCAATGATCTTTTCCTTAAAGTCATCGTCACCAAGGTTGCTTTTATCTATCGGCTCGAGCTTTCCGTGGTTGAGCAGGACAATCTCGTCACAAAGATCGACCGCAACGTCCAGAAGGTGCGTCGAAAAGATGGTTATCCTTCCCGCTTTCTGGCTTCTGATCACGTTCTTCATCTCTTCTGCGACGATGACATCAAGCGACGTTAACGGCTCATCCAAAAGCATCAGTTTAGGCTTGGCGATGATGTTGACGAGCATTTGCATCTTGTTCTTCGTTCCGTGGGAATAATCCCTAAGGAGCCTGTCCCTGTCATCTTCGGGGATCATCATGTAATCGAAATATTCATCAATGGTCTTATCCGGAGTGATCTCCTCGTGGACCTCGATGAAAAACTTCATAAACTCCCTGCCCGTCATGAATTCAGGCACGGTGGGCGTTGATACCACATAACCGATATCTTCGGGCTGTACGGGGATCTGTTCCTTCGCATCCGTTCCGGAACGGAAGTAAAACGAACCGGAACTATAATCTATGTCACTGTTGATGCAATTGAAGAACGTCGTCTTTCCGGATCCGTTGCGTCCGAGAAGGCCGTATATCCTGCCCTCCTCAAAGACAAAATCACAATCCTTGAGCACTTGTTTTGAGCCATAGCTCTTAACTAAATGGCTTATTACAAATTCCATAATTCTACCCCTTATTTTTTATTCCTATCGGATTATACCATTCGGTTTCCCAATTCGGTAAATGCTTTATCCATATGCTGCCGGCGGTAAGAATCCGGTGTTGTTCCCGTTTGCTCCCTGAACACTTTAGTAAAATAACTCTGTGTGCAGAACCCGAGCGATAAAGCGATCTGCAGACAGGAGTAGTCCGTTCCCGATAAAAGCGCGCATGCCGAATCGATCCTGAACCTTGTTAAGTATTCCATTACTGTTTTTCCCGTCTCATTTTTAAAGAGCGAAGCCAGGTAATTCGGCGTAAGACCGGTCTTTTCTGAAAGATCTTCCAGAGTCACTTTGGTGTTAAAATGCGACGTGATGTAGTCTATGCTTTGCGTAACCGGTTTTGAATACCTGTCTTCTTTTCTGGAATCCCTGACCATCTTGACCAATATGGTCCAGAAGCTCCTGTTGAGTTCTTTTATCTCCTTTTCTGACTTTGCCACATCCGCTTTGCGGATAAAGATGTCACTCGTTGAATATACGATTTCCTGCGGTGCGCCTGCTTCTATAGCAAATCTCGTTGCAAGTCCCGTATTAACGATGAATAGATATCTCACATTGCGGAGCGGGTCCTCCGACAGTTTTCCCTGAATATCGGCGTCTAATACCCGCATCGTTTCATCAATCGCCCTGTCATCGCCCTGAGCAAGAAGGAAAAAACGTTCCAGCTCATCACTGTAGGACATGTGCGCAAAACTGCTCTCCGCATTTCTGTGAACGAGATTTCTGATCTCGGCGGGATCTATCAGCCGGTCTGTTTTTTCCTTCATAACAACTCCGCAATATCTTTATATAAATCGTAAGATTATTATATAACCGATCATTTGTTGTTTGTATAGTGTCGTTGGGAGGATCACATACATCATGGATGTTCTGTTTACGAAAGACTCTTCTAAAAAGTCTATCAAGCTGCCAGAAGAAACCGTAAAAGATATCGCGCTTTGCGAGGTCATAAATCATTTGGGCACAGATTCCGATGAGCGCGCCTTCATAAAAAAGATCGTCACAGCGATACCTGAAGATCCTAATGATATGATCTTCAGACAGGACATATTGAAAGATTTTGTCGAAAACGAAGCACTTTGTTCTTCCCTGAAACCTATACTGGATCAGATAAAGACGTTAAAACTCTTCGGCGGAATACGTAAAGCCACATACGAGAAAGATACATCGCTCTACACTCTTCTACAGACATTAAGAGAACTTACAGTCTACGTTGATGCAGTCGAAAACCTTTACAACGAACTGCAAAAATACAGCATTTCATCTGAAGGACTGATTTCTCTCAGAACCTGTCTCGAAATCATATTAAAAGATGAAAAGTTCAGCCGTGCAAAAGATGACATCCGCCTGATGCACGATGACCTGTCAGACGTAAGAGCAGCAGTGATCGGCGTCAATTTCACTCCTGATTTTGACATAGAAAAAGTTTCAGCCATTGAATTTGTGCCTCACGGTCTCAGATCCAAATACACGATAATGGACATTGCTGCAGCTACCAAGCTGTCAACGCCCGGCAGACGTGTCAGATATGAAGATCCGCTTCTTGCGGCAATAGCGCCAAAGATGGAAAAGCACCTCAAAGCCCACTTCTTTGAGGTCAAAAGAACACTAACAAAATACTTCAATTACGACAGCAGTTTCCTTGTTGAAATGTATGAAGGACTGACATTCTATATAAGAAGTGCAGGCCTGGCTCGCAAACTCAAAAAAAGCGGTTACGAGATATCTTTTCCCGAGATAACGGCAGTTCGTGACTCAAAATTTGAAATGAAGAGTTTCTATAACATAAGGCTTGCTTTTAAAGGTGAGGATAACATCGTCAAAAACGACTTCACATTTACGCCTGACGAGAGAATCTTCATTCTTACGGGTCCGAACCGCGGCGGAAAGACCATAATGGAACAGGCTCTGGGACTGATCTCGGTAATGTCTTCTCTCGGTATGTTCGTAACCGCAGGATCATGCAGGGGACTTCCGTTTGGCAACATCCTTACTCACTTCCCCATCGATGAGAACCTTACAATAAATTACGGAAGGCTTGGCGAGGAAGCTGTTAGGATCAGGAGTCTTGTGAAAAATGCAGATCAGGATACTCTGATGCTGTTTAATGAGACGTTCTCAACAACATCGTCCTCAGACGGACTATATCTTTCGAAGGATCTGATCCGCGTGCTCAAAGAGAAAGGCGCTTATATCATCTTCAACACGCACATGCATGATCTTGCTAAATCCATTCCGGAGATGAACAATTGGGATGGCCAAGGCAAGATCACGAGTCTTGTTATGGAACGTAAGGATGAGAAAAACACGTTCCTTCTAAAAAGAGCAGAACCTGATTCAAGTTCTTATGCCAGGGACATAGCCGAAAAGTACGGCATTACCTACGAACAGCTGACAGAAAAAAGGTAGTGTTACAAAAGTGACGATGCCAAGGCCAAGTTGCTCATTTGTAGGAGTGTACATACGAAAACCCGATTATTTATGCTTTCGTATGTACGTTTGGACTGTTTTTTCGTAATTCCAACAGATATGTACATACGAAAACGCATTATTCTTCAAAATCGCATGTACGCAACTAGAATTTAAGATGTTTTTTTACGGAAATGTACATACAAAAACGACTGTTTTTCCATTTTCGTATGTACATGCGATAGTTTAAAAAGAATTGTCCCGCAAGTAAACAAATTTACTAGCGGGACAGCTCATTAAGTTTCAGATCTATCAGATTGTTCCCTTGAGGTCGATATGCGACATCTGGCCCGGAACCTCGATCTGACGTACAAGATAGGAAATCTTGCCGTTAGCGTTCATGAAAGGCATTGCAGTGTTGAGCTTGGATGTCTTGAGGGAATTTGCTTCCATCTTCTTCTTGGCCGCGCTAGTATCCTTCTTGTAATCTGTCTTCCACATCTTCTGGATGCCGGCCTTTACCTTTGAGTTAAATGTGCTGCTCTTGAGTCCGAGTGACTTGAGAACCTGTTCACGTGTCAGCTTCTTGCCGTTGATCCTGGAGACATTGTAAACGTAGAAGTTCTTAAACTCGCTGTTGCCTGCCTCGAGCTCAACCGTTACCAATACGGAGATGAGATACTTACGGACATAGTAGCTGTAAGTTACTCTGCTCTTATTCTTCTTTGCGATGGGCTTAAACTTGTCAGCGATCTCTTTGTTGACCTTGTTTGTGTTGACGCCCTTGATCATGATCTTGGGGTAACGGGTCGTAACTGACTTCTTGCCGACCTTGAAAGATCTCTTGTATGCGTTGTAAACAGAAACAGTGTTCAGACCGGAATCAGCCTTTGTGGTCTCATCCGAGGACTCGGAGGTGCTCTCACTGGTTGCCGAGGTCTCTTTGCTCTCTGATGTTTCTGAAGATTCCTTTGTCTCGGAAGTCTCAGATGATGTCTCGGATGTCTCTGTCTCAGTTTCAGATGTCTCAGTCTCGGAAGGCTTCGTCTCAGACGTTTCCTCGGTAGTTGTTGTCGTAGTCGTTATAGTTGCCGTAGTGGAATTGAAATCCACTTTCTGGTTACAACCAGCGACACCGGCAAGCATAGCCATTACCAGCGTAAAGCTTATTACCGTCTTGAATTTTCCCATCTTTTCTCCTCCAAAAAGCCTTTAATGCTTTGCAGAATAATGCTTATTCTTTCCCTTGCGCCATAATTATATAATAGATTTAGGATTTTTATGTGACAATCCTGTTATATCTCAAAATTGCCACAATTCCGCACTTTTCCGGACATGCTTATTTTACGTTGATTACAGTTGCCTTGTGTCTGAGCATATAGGAATCAGCCTGTCTCTGCAGTTCCTGATAGTCGGTCTTTCCGGTCGACGTGAGAGGAAACTTGCTTAATACGATCACTTTGTCAGGACGCAAAAACATCGGCAGATTATCGTAACAATGTGCTTTGATCTTCTTGTCAGTGTGTTTATTCAGAGGCGAACCCTTTTCGAGCTCAACGAAAAGAAGAATTCCGGAAATGTCATTTCTCTGAGGGACTTTGCAGACAACGCTTGCACACCTTATGACGCCGTCCATCTTCAAGATCTCCTCATCGATGGCAGGCGTGAATATCTTTGTTCCGCTGATGGAAACATGCATGTTCTTGATGCGGCCGTTGATGTAAAGACATCCTTTATCGTCGATGTACCCAATATCGCCGGTATGGATATAAGACTTCCCGTTTGAATGCACCTGCATCATCTTTGTCGTGGCCTCATCATTAAGCCAATAGCCCTTCATCATTCCAAGTGAATGAACACAGATTTCACCCGCTTCACCTTGCGGCAGTTCTTCATGTGTTCCCTCCTTGACGATGCGAACGTCTACCATCGGGAAAGGCTTGCCGGCGGAAGCGGGATCATAGAATTCAGGCGAATGCATGGCAACGACTGTCAGCTCGGTCATTCCATATGCCTGCATGAGTTTGGTCTTGCATCCGTGTTCAGATAATATCCGGTTCATGTTCTCGATGCGCTCAGGCTCGCATTTCTCACCGCTGAATACACAAAGGCGCAAAAACGACAGATCCGTGCCGTTTATGTGCTCGGAATGAAGGAAATGCTCCCACATGCCCACAGATCCGATGATTATATTTGGTCTGAACATGAGCATTGCCTTGTCTATCTTGCGGAAATCATAGATCTGATGGATGTAGATCTTCTTGCCGTAGAACAGCGGGAAGTGGATGCTGCTCGCAAATCCCGCACATGCAAAGATAGGCAGGAAAGTGATCTCCGTCCTGATCTCCGGGTCATTCATGTCGAAATAGTATTCGTTGTAGCATATGTTCAGATTCAGCGCCCTGGGCGTCTGAATGACGAATTTGCGCTGACCGGTAGAGCCGCTCGTGGCAAATATGATCGGAGTCCCGGCATCGCCCTTTGTAAATCCTTGACTGACTTCCCCGCCGGGGTCTTTTGAGAGGAACTTCTTCCAAAAAGAAACCTTAGACTGACCGATGGATGAGAACAGATAGTTGAAGCCCATTATCAGACATGCGATCCCCCAGAAGAAGCGCTTGAGGAAATTTGCGCTCTGGATCGGAGAAACTATGTATAGATCCTTGAGACAGGGAGCGCTGCATATCAATTTCAGATCTCTCGAGCAGATATCGGCAAGGAAAGCCAGTTTGGCATCAGCCTCGGCAATGATTCTCTGATATTCCATGGGTGAGAACCTGACATCGACCATAACGGGAGTCAGGGATACGTAATTGCAGGCATAGACCAGCGCTATAGCTTCAGGACAGTTAACTAGGGCGATAACGACCTTATCCCCTGTCTTCAGATAAGGAACAGACGTCAGGATCCTGATGAGTTTGCTGACAAGGTCACGGAAACGCTTGTAATCGTATGAGATACCGGCGTAAGAAAAGACTTCGTCCGTGTCCTTATATGGAGTATGGGAAGTTATGAAATCATACAGATTACAATCAATGTCTTGTAATACTTTCTCTTCGTTGAATTCTTTCATTTCCGGCCTTGAAACTTGTGTTCCTTACACTTTTCTTATAAATTATAATATGCGTATTGAATTTCAAAGTCAAAAAACCATCTGTGTTCAGACTGTAACTCTTTTATGAACGCTTAAAGCCACAAACATTGGATTTATGCGGTTTTGAGCGCTTTTGTAACAATGTTACACCGCCCTGCTCAGACATTCTTGTTGTATAATCTGATCATGATCAACCGGATAGTCAAGAAGATCGGCGAAAAAGCTCTTAAGGTCGACGTTGCCAAGCTCGATCCTTCCCGGCTGCCCGGTAATATCACCGAGATCTCAGACACGGATTATGCGGGAGACGGCCTGTCCGGGCACAAAATGGATGTGTTTTTCCGTAAGGACGGCACAAAAAAGCCCATACTCATAGATATACACGGCGGCGGCTTCGTATCAGAGGACAAAGCGATGAACCGAATGTTCGGCTACTACATGGCTCAGGCGGGCTTTGTGGTCTTTGAGCTGAACGTCAGGCTTGCTTATCCCGAATGGACCGTTTTCGACCAGATAGAAGACATCGATAAAGGCGTAAGATACGTTTTGGACAACTCAGGCGACTATGAAGCGGACATAGAACGGCTCTTTATCGCGGGGCACTCATCAGGCGGAGTACTTGCGGTCAGCGAGGCCCTGTTGTGCGTAGACCCGGATATGCGCAGGGATTACGGCATAAAGGACAGAGATTACAGCTACAAGGGTGTTCTCACAGATTGCGGCCTGTTGCATTTTTATAAGAGCAGCATTGCTTATTGGGGCATGAGAAAGATGTGTTTTCCCAAAGGCTATAAAAACGATAAGAGATACGGTTACCTGGCATTTGAAAGGAACGCAAGCCTTGCTAAGCTCCCAAAGACCATCCTGATCACGAATCCCAAGGACGTTCTGCGCAAGATGACTTTCCATTTCGACAAGGTGCTGGAATCCCAAGGGACAGAACACCGCCTTCTCCTCTATGGCAGAGACGGGCATACCGGCATTATATTCGTGCCCTACACCGAACAGAATATGGCGGTAATAGATCAAGTAACGGAATACTTGCTCGAGTGATCAGAGATAATAGGTGATCATGCTGCCTTTTCCCTTGATATCCATCTTCGCTTTGTCTGAATACTCGAAAAGGTCTTTCGTCTGTTCATAAGTCGCTTCGGAAACATGGATCTTCATTGCCGTTCCACTGCTCTCCATACGGCTTGCAACATTAACGGTATCGCCCCATATGTCGTAAATGAACTTCGTCTTTCCTATGACGCCCGCAACCAGTTCGCCCGAATTGATGCCTATGCGAATCTTAAGCTTAACTGATGAGGTCTTGTTGAATTCTTCGATATCACTAAGAAGACCCTTGGCGAACATGATCATCTTCTCAGCTCCGTCATTGTCCATGTCTTCAGTCAGACCGGTCGCAGCCATGTAGGCATCGCCTATGGTCTTGATCTTCTCGATGCCTTCTTTCCTCGAACGTTCATCGAACAGAGTCATCAGGTTATTCAGCATCTTTACCGTCTCTTCGGCGCTCATGGAATCGCTTATCTTTGTGAAATCAACGACATCGGTAAAGAGAACGGTCGCATTGGGATAGCGCTGAGAAATGGTCTTATCGGGGTCTTCGGTAAGCTCACGTGCGACGTTCTCAGGCAGGATGTTCAAGAGCAGATGCTCGACCTTTTCGTTGGCATCGCGGAGCTCCGCCGTCCTTAACGCAACAGTCTCCTCAAGTTCTTTCTGGTACTTGGCCATCATCTCGATCTCGAGCCTGTGCGCTCTTTCGACCTTCTTGTTCATGTCGAGGATCGTAAAGACATACAATACAATGTCCATGCCGGCGGTAGAGAGAACTGCGAAAGCGATGCCCTTGGTTACAAGCTGCAGCACGGCCATTATGACCGGGATCAGCAAAAACAGCATTATTGGTATCCTGATGGAACGCGGGAACTTCCTGTAGTGACGCAATACGCAGATCATTGCGATGAGCATAGGCGGAACCGCGAAGAAATACTGGACGAAGAACCCCGGACCGTGGGTATAGACATTGTTGGCATCCCAGTAGTAATAGAAGCCCTTTGAGCCTGATACTATGAGCATCACGATGCCTGCAACCAGGATGGCGTCTCCGACGTATATCAGTTTCGGGTTTTTCTTAAGGCCCGCTTCATTCTTAAAGAGGTCCTTGAGATAAAGGTTGAAGCAAAGAAGTATCGCGAGGCAGAAAAAGTAATCCAGGAACTTTGCGGTCCTGACAAGCGGCCAGAAATTCGTGTCGGTATAGTCCTTATACAGATAGTAGAAACGGCTTGAGGCCAGATATACCGCCGCATACACTTCAAGCAGTATGATCGCGTTTCTTCTCCTTGGGGAAAGGCTTTTGGTAAACAGTGTCAAAAAAGCGATGATGAGACAGATGCCCTGGAAAAAGAGCATGAAATCGGTCTGAAATTCCCTTATAAATCCAAGCATTTAAACCCCTATGAAGAAAACTTGCCTTAATTATACAGTAAAGCTCCTAAAATAATGACTTTCTTTATGTGATATATTAGGAAGCAGTACGGGAGGCTCAACACATGAAAAAAGGCATAATCTTCGATATGGACGGCACAGTCTGGGATTCTTCCGAGAATGTTGCCAAGGCGTGGACGGTTAAGGTCCATGAGGCAGGATACACGGATAAAACGGTAACCCGCGAAGATATCCAGCGCAACATGGGAAAGCCCATGGACGAGATCGCAGATAACCTTTTCTACTATGCCGAAAAAGGCGAGGCGCGCGATGCGCTGCGTTTCTCCTGCGAGAATTACGAAAACGAATATTTAAGGGGTCACGGCGGCATCCTTTACGACGGTATCTGCGAGACATGGGCAAAGCTCAAAGAAATGGGTTATCACATCTATATCGTCAGCAACTGCCAGGCAGGTTACATCGAGTCTTTCCTTGAGTTTTATAACATAGCTTACGGCAAGCCTGAAGATCTCGTAGAAGACATCGAATGCTACGGCAACAACTTCCTGCAAAAGGATGAGAACATAAAGCTGATAGCAGAGCGCAACGGCCTTTCCGCCGCCTGCTATGTCGGTGATATTCAAAGCGATTACAACTCGACCGTAAAAGCAGGTTTCCCTTTCATCCACGCAAGATACGGATTCGGAACGATCGACGCCGAAGTCCCTTATATCAACAGTTTTGACGAACTTACAAAGGTCGTCCCCGAAGTTATCGGATAACAAGAAAGAGAGGAACTCATTATGCCTAAAGACGAGATCTCGATCCCCCCTATACTCAAGATCGAAGCAGGAGTTACCGCGCACATCGGCGATTATCTCAAGGCCGAAGACTTCACGCAGGTAGTTATCCTTTTCGGTAACGGTCTTATCGCGATGTTCGGAGATACCGTATTCAAGTCATTTGACGAGGCCGGCGTTAAAGTCCTTCACAGCCAGGAGATGGACACAGTGGATTTCAAGGACATCACGAACCTCGCTTTCGAACTTCCAAATAAGACACAAGCCATAATCGGCATGGGCGGCGGAAAAGTCATAGATGCGGCTAAATATATCGGCTATATCCTGCGCATACCATTTATCAGCGTGCCTACGAGTTCTTCTTCGGACGGGTTCTCAAGTTCCACGGCATCACTGATCGTTGACGGCCACAGGAAATCGCTTCCCGCGAAAATGGCTTACGGCATCCTTGTTGATACCGACGTCATCAAGAGCGCACCTGTCAGATTCCTTCACTCCGGTGTCGGCGACATGGTCGCTAAGATCCAGTCGACATACGACTGGCAGCACGAGGAAGACTTAGGCTACGGAGAAGTAAATGATTTCGCTTTCATGATCGCCAAGAAGGCAGTCAATTCATTTGTCAGGACACCTTTTGCATCAATTGATGAAAACCTCTTCCTTAAAGAACTCCTGGACTCGCTTGCGATGAGCGGAGTCGCCAATGAGATAGCAGGCAATTCTGCTCCTACGAGCGGCAGCGAACACCTCATCTCGCACGCACTTGATTCTTTCCTCGAAAGACCCCAGCTTCACGGTGTGCAGGTTGGTATCGCGACTTACATCATGTGCAAGATATTAGATCACCGCTGGCAGAGAGTCGATACGATATTCACCAAGACCGGTTTCTGGGATTACTGTGCAACGCTTGACCTGAAGACAGACGATTACGCAAAGGCCATTGACCTGGCGCCTTCTATGAAGCCTCACCGTCACACGTATCTTCACGAGGAAAAGTACAGAGAACTGGCAAAAGCTCTTCTCACAAGCGATGAAAAGTTGAAAGCAATACTGCATTGACATGAGACTCGCGACCCTTTCCGAAAAAGAGATAATCATAACCCTGATAGCACTGGCACTGCTTCTTTTCTTTGCGTTCGTGTTCGGCACGCTCATTGAGAAGATCAAGGGGCCGCGTGTCGTTGGTGAGATATTGGGCGGCATGATACTTGGCGGAAGCTGCCTGTTCCTGATCCTCCCTGCTTTGTCTCAGCAGATATTCTTTGCCTACCCCGAAGAAGGAAAAGTTCTGAATATCTTCTATCAACTTGGCCTTATCTTCCTGATGTTCCTGTCGGGTTACAACACGGACATCAAAGTCGATAAATCGAATGCAAAGACCATAAGTCTCGTATTCATCGGTGCCACGGTCCTTCCGATGGCCGGAAGCATTCCCTTTTTCGGCGTATTCAGGGAACACTTCATCGGAAGCATCAACAACGAATTTGCTTACTGTCTTGTTTTCGCGATCGGTGTTGCCATCACTTCGATTCCCGTTATCTCAAAGATCTTCTTTGATATGGGGATAATGAACACGGCTTTTTCGAACACGGTACTTACAGTATCGACATTTCAGGATCTGGTCCTTTGGATACTCCTAAACGTTGCAACAAAGATCGCACAATCAGGCGAGATCAAGCTGGTTGAGATGATAATCATCGTTGCAGTAACCATAGGCATCTTCATCGCAATATATCTGATTTCGAAATTCATCAAACAGATAAAGAACCAGTGGAAGCCCGTGACCTTTTATTCTTTGAGTTTCTCAGCTCTTCTTCTCACGTGCGGACTTCTTTACATGCTCGGTATCAACATCATGTATTCGGCTTTTGTCGTGGGATATCTGATCAAGGCTGTCTTCGGAACTGAGGAAGTTGTAAAGACGCGTATGAAGTCACTTGAGAACATTGCATTCTCGTTCTTCATCCCGATCTACTTTGCCCTTGTCGGGATCCAGCTCAATGTCGTGCATGATTTTTCGCCTTTAAGATTCCTGTTGTTCTTTGCGATCGCATTCGGACTCGAATTCATTGGCACATGGGTACTGCTTTTGTTCTCAGGACTGAAGATGAGCACAAAGCTAAACTTCGCCATAACTATGAATGCAAGAGGCGGACCGGGCATCGTTCTCGCAACCGTCGCTTATTCGTATAACATCATCAGCCTGGAATTCTTTACGGTACTGATACTTACAACTATGCTTTCTTCAATGATCGCAGGCTATTACTTAAGGCTTCAGCAGAAGATTGACGCTAAAGTATTTGACGAGTTATAAATTCACAATGGAGAGATGGATCAAAAGCATGGTAATCACATACAGAAAACTTACAACATCTGATCTTGATACATTCATCAGCATGCGCATCACTCAATTGAGAGAAGAAGGCGCAACAGAGGACATAGATCTCGTACCGGCACTGAAGGATTTCTATAACCGCCATCTGGCCGACGGAACATTTGTCTCATGGCTTGCTTTGGACGGCAAAAAGATAATCGGAACCAGCGGTATGTCTTTTGTTGAAAAGCCCCCGTATTTCAGCTGTCCCACAGGCAGGATCGGTCTCCTTTCGAGCATGTATACAGATCCCGGTTACAGGCGCATGGGCATTGCCAAAGAGCTCTTAAACCGTGTTGTAAGCGAAGCAAGAGAATACGGATGCGGAGCAGTTCAGATCACCGCATCAGACATGGGCGTAAAACTCTATACTTCGTATGGTTTTGTTCATAACGGAAACTTCATGCAGTACAAATTGTGAGGATCAAGATGGATATCAAACGTATAGAAGAAATAAGCGATTCGCTCGGAGAATTCATCAACAAAGAATTCTCTTCTTATGCCATTGAAAAAGAAGTAACGCTTAACTACGACGAGTTTTGTTTTATCGCCGAAGAAGACGGGAAGATCCTCGGTGTGATAAAAGGACGCGCACTTTATAACGAAGTTCACATAGTCGATCTTATCGTTAATCATGAATGCAGAAAGAGCGGTATCGGAAGCAAACTTGTTGCTGCCGTTGAAGATGCATACAAAGGCTGCGGTTATGCCAAGATAACTCTCACCACGTACGGTTTCCAGGCTCCGGGGTTCTATAAGAAACAAGGATATGAACTTGAGTTTGTACGTGAGGACAACGACCCCAGGCTTTCAAAATACTTCTTTAAAAAGGTAATCTTATGATGACTGTATCCGAATACTTAAAGCTGATAGATAAAACTATAGACGGCGGTAAATATAAAGCCGACTGGTCTTCCCTGTCCGGACACAAGATACCGGACTGGTACTATCAGGCAAAGTTCGGAATATTCATTCACTGGGGCATCTACAGTGTTCCTGCATATGCCTGCGAATGGTATCCGAGATGGATGTATAACAGAGCATCACACGAATACGAATTCCACAAGAAGAATTTCGGTGATCCCAAAACATTCGGATACAAAGATTTCATCCCCATGTTCAAGGGTGATAATTTCGATGCTGATCAGTGGGTAGATCTTTTCAAGAGAGCAGGCGCAAAATACATAATGCCCGTAGCGGAACACCACGACGGATTTGCGATGTACGATACGGAATTAAACCGCTGGAATGCAGCGAAGATGGGACCCTGCAAAGACATCTGTCTGGAGATCAAGCGTGCATGCGAAGACAAAGGTCTTGCCTTCTGCGCGTCTTCACACAGGGCCGAACACTATTTCTTCATGAACATGGGACGTTCCATAGACAGTGACGTCAACGATGAAGAATACAGTGATTTCTACGGTCCTGCCCATCTGTCGCCGGAGCTTTCAGACGTTGCAGTTTTCGCGACCATAAACGACATATTTGCTGCCCAGCCTGATGAAGAATTTCTCACTGACTGGCTGGTACGCACATGCGAACTCATTGACAGGCTTAAGCCATCTGTCCTCTATTTCGATTCATGGATACATAATGCTGCTTTCAAGCCTTACCTTAAGAAAGTCTGCGCTTATTACTACAACCGCGCTGAAGAATGGGGCAAGGAAGTTACCATAAATTTCAAGCACAATGCCTTTCCTCCGACAGTCGCAACTTACGATGTCGAGCGCGGAGCTCTTACCGGCATCAATCCTCTTCCCTGGCAGACCGACACCGCTATCGGGAAGAAGTCCTGGGGATATACCAAGGACAATGAGTTCAAACCCGCAAGACAGATAATCTGCGACCTCGTAGATATCGTCAGCAAGAACGGAATGCTCCTGCTCAATGTCGGCCCCAAGCCTGACGGTACCATCACTGATGAAGAGACATCTGTATTAGAAGAGATCGGCGGTTGGATGAAGGATAACGGAGAAGCCATTTACGGCACTACTCCGTGGAAAGTATTCGGCGAGGGTGATACCAACAACGTTGAAGGTTCTTTCAAAGATAATGATGAAAAAGAGTTCACTTCGAAGGACTACCGATTCACATACAAGAACGGATATCTTTACGCATTCTGTATGCATCCCGATTCAAATGAATTCCGCATCAGTTCGTTAAAGATCAAAGGCGAATTCGATCTTGTAACAGGCAAGGTTGAAGCTCTCGGTGATATTAATGTCGTAACAAGTGAACGTGACGGCAGCGGCCTCAATATAGTTACAGATAGCGTCCCCAAAACTGATAAGCCTTTGTGCTTTAAGATCGAGATTATCTGACTACTTCTTAAGGATATCCTTGGCTGCAAGATAAGCTTCGCTCATGCATGCCTGAAGGTTATAGCCTCCGCTTATGCCGTCGATGTCCAATGCTTCGCCGAGGATATAAAGACCCGGAACTATCTTGGACTGCATAGTCTTGCGGTCTACTTCGCTTAATACGACGCCGCCTCTTGTGACGTATGCTTTATCGATCTCAGGAGCATTATAAAGACCGATATGCAGATGCTTCATCAGCCGGCATATGGTCTTACGCTTTTCCTTTGCAAAACCCTGCGCATACATATCGGCAGTGCCGGCCTGCCCTGCTATTTCCGCTGCAACTGATGCCGGCACAAACCTCGAAAGAAGCGTTGTTATCTTAGTGTCTGCATGTGCGCTTATCAGTTCCTGCAGTTCACGGTCAAATGCTTCATCGTTCATTGATGGAACAATATCCAATTCAAGATATGCTTTCTTTTCTACGACATCTAACGGTATCTCTCTGGAGATCTCCATCACCGCAGGACCCGTAAGTCCGAAGTCGGCGAAAAGAACGTCGCCTTCATAAGACGCAGTCTTCTTGTTTTCTATAAAAACTGACACCATGGCATTCAAAGAGACACCGCTTAACTTTCTGCAGATGCCGCAGAAAAACTCATCTGCTTTCACAGGAGCGAGCGCTGCTTTGGGCGGGTTTACCGTATGGCCTAAGCTTTTTGCGAACTTATATGAATCACCGGTGGAACCTGTTTTCGCAAATGAACTTCCGCCGCACGAAAGGATGATCTGATCGAAATGGTATGTTCCTTTATCAGTTATTACTTCAAAGTCTTCTGACTTATTGATCTTAGTGACCTTGGTCTCCCGCAAAATTTCAGTACTGTCAGAAATATACTGAACTAAGGTATCCCTGACGACGATCGCGCTGTCACATTTTGGAAATATCCTGTTGTTTTCTTCTTCCTTGAGCTTAATTCTGAGTTCGTTCTCGGCAAAAGCCATGGTATCTTCAGATCCGAATTCCATAAGAGCCGGATATATGAATTTCTCTGCTTCGTGAAAACCCTTCTTAAGCTGTGAAGCGTCTTTGCGGTTGGTGATATTGCAGCGCCCGTGTCCGGTAAGTATCAGTTTCTTTCCGGGTACGGGATTTCTGTCGATAAGCGTAACTTCAACATCGCTGTCTTCTTTAAGGCGCTTTAACTGGCAGGCCGCATAAAGGCCCGCTGCACCGCCGCCGATTATCCCTACTCTCATACTCATAGGGATATTCTATCGTAAATACGCTTGAACCGTTACAACAAATTACCCGAGACAGACGTGGCGGCAGGCATTAGAATATAGATGATTTACAAATGGACAGATCAGTTTCGAAAATGACAGGAACGGGATTCTCCCTGAAGTTATACTGACATCATCAAGGAAGGAGAACACGAGATGGAATGGCTCACGGGAATCAGAGCAGCGATAGACTTTATCGAGAACAATCTTGAAGAAGACATCAGTGTACAGGATGTCGCGGGCAAGGTTTATATCTCTCCCATCTTTCTGCAGCGCGGCTTCTCGCTCATGACGGGTTACACCGTCGGAGAGTATATCCGCAACAGAAGACTGTACCAGGCGGCGCTCGATCTGGTCAACACGGAAGATATGGTGATCGTCATCGCCTACCGCTATTGCTATGAGACACCCGAGAGTTTTACCAAAGCCTTTTCGCGTTTTCACGGAGTAACGCCTTCACAGGTCAGAAACAGTACTCCGTTCAAGCCTTTCCTTCCGATAAAGATCAACTTAACCGTTCAAGGAGGAAACAACATGGATTACAAGATCACACCAATGAAAAACTTTAAGGTAATAGGCTTTCAGAGGTTCTTCGACTCGGAAACCTCTTATGCAGAGATCCCGAAGTTCTGGACTGAGATCAGCGAGAAGTATGCCAATAATGTCTGGGCAGGCAAAGAACCCGCTAACGTTCTTGAAAAGGCAATTGCAGACAACAACATCGGTGAGTTCGGCATCTGCATCGATGACATCGGCGGCACCAAGTTCAAGTACATGATCGCCGGCAAGTATATGGGCGGCGAGATCCCTGAGGGAATGGAGATCTACGAGTTCGCTGACGGCGACTGGGCAGTCTTTGACATCTACGGACCTTGCCCCGGAGCTCTCCAGGCCGTAAACACTAAAATCTTCACTGAGTGGCTTCCCGGCAATCCCGATTATGAGCTTTCCGGCAATGCCACCGCCGAATGGTACGACTGCAAGGCAATGCCTACAGACAAGGACTATCACAGCGCCATCTGGCTCCCTGTCATGAAGAAATAAGCATAACCGGTTTGAAATTATCTGTCCCGCCAGTGAATCCTTTCACTTGCGGGACAATTCTCTTTAAACTATCACTTGTACATACGAAAATAGAAAAACACCCGTTTTCGTATGTATGTTTTCGTCAAAAATCATCATAAAATCCGGTTGAGTACATACGATTTTGAAGAATAATGCGTTTTCGTATGTACATATCTGTTGGAATTACGAAAAAACAGTCCAAACGTACATACGAAAGCATAAATAATCGGGTTTTCGTATGTACACTCCTACAAATGAGCAACTTGGCCTTGGCATCGTCACTTTAGCAACACCACCTTTAATTTTCCTGCCAAATGTGAAACAATAACATGCGAAAAAACGTAAGGCGGTAATCTCGTGGCTAAAGTGATCGTCGGTATGTCCGGAGGAGTCGACAGCGCTGTTGCAGCATATCTGCTGAAGAAACAGGGCTATGAGGTCATGGGCGTGACTCTCCGCGTATGGGGTTCTGACGGCGAAGAAGACAGCAGATGCTGTGAGATCGATGAAGCCAGGCACATCTGTAATCTCCTGGATATCAAATACCATCCGCATAACTGCACTTCCCTGTTCAAAGAAAATGTCGTTGATCCTTTTGTTAACGCATATCTTGAGGGGCAGACGCCCAACCCGTGCATAGAGTGCAACCGCTATGTCAAATGGGCCAAGATGATCGAGCTGGCAGACATCTTCGGGGCTGACTATGTAGCAACGGGCCATTACGCTTACATAGATAAACTCGAAAACGGAAGATATGCCGTCCGCAAAGCTTCCCATATCAGCAAAGACCAGACGTACATGCTCTATAAGCTTACCCAGGAGCAACTCTCGAGAACGCTGATGCCTTTGGGTCAGTACACCAAGGATGAGGTGCGCAAGATAGCTGAAGACGCAGGTCTTCCCTGCGCACATAAAGAAGAATCTCAAGAGATCTGCTTCGTAACCGAAGGCAGATACACTGATTTCATTAGTGAGCATACTGACAAGGTTTTGCCCGGCGAAGGTAATTTCGTTGACGAAGAAGGCAATGTCTTGGGCAGGCACAAGGGGATCCATCAGTACACGGTCGGTCAGAGAAAAGGTCTGGGCATTGCTTTGGGCTACCCTGCGTTTGTCACAATGATCGACCCCATAAACAATACAGTCGTGCTTGGAACCGAAGATTCTCTGATGTGCGGCACGTTCTTATGCAGGGACGTTAATTTCCAGAGTATCCCGACGCCCTCCGAAGGTGTGAAGATGCGCTGTCTCGCCAAGGCCAGATATCACCAGACAGAGCGTCCGGCAACGATCGAAGTCATGTCTGACGGACTTGTGAGTGTCAGACTGGACGAAGCAGTTAAGGGCGTATCGCCCGGACAGTCTGCGGTTTTCTACGATGAATCAGGTCACGTAATGGGCGGCGGGATCATTGAGCGTCCCGTTCAACTTTGAGACAATAATTTTCAAATTACTTTATTGTTTCTTAACAGCAATGAAATCTCGTTAATATTCTTTCCGATATAATTAGGGTAAGTAGTCGGCGGCCCTTGTATCATACAGGTGAAAGTTATGAATGGCGCAATCAACCTGCAGTCTGTATATATCACCGATCTGGTCGGCATTTCGATTCTCGTGATCATTTTGGCCGCGAAAGGCTGGAACCTGCCGGCACGCAAAGACGAGAGCCGTATCCTTGTCGGGCTTATCCTGGTATCCATCATGAATTGTATTGCGGACTTGTACGTTTTCGCATGCGACGGAATACCGGGATGGAATTTCCACTGTATTTTGTTGATCGGCAACACTTACCTGTACTTCTATAATCTGATCGTCGGCATCGGTATCATCTATCTCATAATCAAACACATAGAACACAAGGCCAGAGGCTGGCATATGGTGCTCTTCTGGAGCCTTGTGATAATAGAAGCAACGCTCCTGATAATTAATTTCTTCAAACCGGTAGTTTTCAGCATAGACAATAACAATTCATACAAAAGAGGTCCTTATTATCTGCTTTTCGTCATAATAGGTTTCGCTCTGGTCTTGTACGGATACGCCTACTATCTCATAAACAAGTTCATCAATCCTTCGCTCCGCTACTTCCCCGTAATCGGGTTCTTAACTCCCATCCTGATCGGGAATGCCGTGCAGATGCAGTTTTACGGAATCTCCCTTCTTCCGATCAGTTTCACGGTGGCATTTGCAGCCATAGCAATAGCGCTTCAAAATGAATCCATCTATATTGATAAGCTTACCGGCGTGTACAACCGTTATGAACTCGACAAAGTGCTAAAAAAAAGGTTTTTCGGCTCTAACATGCGTACCGCCGCGATGATGCTCGATCTTAACGACTTCAAGTCGATAAACGATACCTATTCACATGAAGAAGGCGACAACGCACTGGTCGCATTTGCCAACATACTGGCCGAGACTGTAGGTGCGGAAGGCATCGTTGTAAGATTCGCAGGTGACGAGTTCATCATCATCTTACCCAAGTTCCAAAGCGATGATATTTCGGAATACAAGGAACGCATCCACAATAACCTCGACAAATACAACGAGACAAGCGGAAAACCCTACAAACTCTCGGCAGCGATCGGCGGAAAGATATTTGAATCCAATAAAGACGATATGGGCGATCTCGTCAAGCAGATCGATATGCTCATGTATTCTGATAAGAAAGCATACTACATGATACATGACAGAAGAGGCAGAAGACAGAGCGATCAAAAGCCTCAAGAACAAACGTGAAAAATGCAGTATAATGCTCCTGACAAATCTTTCCGGAGCTGATTCGTGGAACTGACTGAAGACAATATCCGTAATTCACCCGAAGCCATAAAGTTCAGGCACAATTCTGACACGCTCAAGATCCTTGGAGCGGGTGTTATCGTTTACGGTTTCTGGAGCATCACAAAAGTTGTCACTTACGTTATCCTTGGCGTTCCTCTCTTCACTTCGGAAGATCTCAAGAATATTGAGGAGGTCCCTGTCGATTTTATCGTGGGTATACTGGCAGTGATGCTGGCCGGTGACGTAATAGTCAGGCTTATCATCGGTATCTGCTCGGTAGTCGAGGGTCGTAATCACGATAAGCGCGCTCCGGGATTCTATCTTGTCTTCGCAGTGTGGGAGATTCTTTTCTGCATTTTCTCAGTAATTGCTGTCATATATCAGTTCTTAACTTTAGAGGACGATACTTTTATTGAAGTCTATGTTTCCTTCTTCATGGAGCTTACATCCTTAGCCATACTGGTCGAAGTGTATATTGCGGCTTTGAACGTCCGCAGATACAAGAAGCGCCTGGCGAAATAACAAAAGGAGCAGAAAGCGTGCAGTTAGATTTTCATTACTATGCGACTTATTGCGCAGCATATCTTGCAGGCTACTCACACGAGGAGTCTCTTGATCTGTGCTATAGTGCGCAATTCGTTGACTGCTGCACAAGGACCTTCCTAAAGTCTATTTCCGCGACCGTCCATGCCGCCACGACCCAGACTCAGGCTGAGCTCCTTGATACGAGAACAGATCTGACGGGACTTCAGGATATCACGAGGATCTGGGCATCCTTTCATTTTCTTCCAAAGGATCTCTATGCCGTGACTCCACGCGCGACAAAGACCTACAGGAATAAGTACAGACTAATATGCGGCCCGAACGGGAATCTTGTAAAAGATACTGTGGAACTCGCCAAGGATAAGTGCATCCAGCACGCGGGGATCGCTATGCATGTTTTGGCGGACACCTGGGCTCATCAGCGTTTTGCGGGCACGCCGACCCTTGTCATCAATAATACGGACAGCAAATTCATTGAATACCTGCCGGATGGAACATCCAGAAAGATCAGCTTCATTCATGCTCCCGGTGCTTCTGACGACCTCGAAAAAGGCATCTTCAACAGCACGGTTTTCAATACGAGCGAGACTTCGATCCTTAATCTGGGACACGGACACGCAGGCCACCTCCCCGACTACAGTTTCATGCGCTACAGATACACACCTGCATGGGACTGTTACCGCGAATGCATTAAGGACAATCCCTCCGACTACCGTAAGGCATTCTGCCAGATGATCCATGCTATGAAATACTTAAGAGGCACAGAAGATGCCTTCAACACCGACACCTATGACTTTGAAGCAATAAAGCCGTATGAGGAAAGGATCAATGCCATCCTGACAAAGAGACAGTTAGATGCCTCGGATGACTGGAAAGCCTTTGCCGAAGAACTCTCGGGGAAAGAAATACCCGATTTCGATACCGGCTTATATGTGGACGAATACGGCGAAAAGAAGGAAAACTCCTTCCTCGGCAGGTTCATTCTTGCATCTTTGTCCCAGAAGAGCATGGTAACAAACAAGATCTTTACGTCAAAGAACCTTTTGGCAGGTTTCTCCATAGACTACAAGAGAAAGGGATTCGCCGGCATAAAAGACTACATAAGGCTCGTCTCGGAAAGCGTGAGGGTCGGAAAATGAGTAAGACAAGACGTATTTGGAACATAATAGTCGCATTGCTCATGATCCAGGGCGCGATCTTCCTGATGACGATCCCTGAGATCGGATTCGAGCTGGTCGCTTTCATCGTCGGTCTGATCCTTGCGATCCGGGGCATCAAATTTATCATCTACTACCTGACGCACGCACAGCACATGACAGGCGGCAAATGGATGCTCCTTATCGGTCTCATATTGTTTGATCTTGGCATTTTCGCGCTGACGCTCATAGACAAAGCAACGGTGATCATGATCATCTATGTTGTAGTGATCCACCTGGTGGCAGGTTTATTGGGGATCGTGCGCGCCGTAAGCAACAAGAAGGACGGCAACACCGGCTGGAAGATCGATCTTGCGCAAGGTATAGGCAACCTGATCCTGGTGGTGCTTTGTCTTGTCTTTATCCATCACGTCGAGATACCCGTATTAATCTATGGGGCCGGAGTCATCTATTCAGCAATACTTAAGATAATCTCATCCTTTAAGCGGACCGCGATCGTATATGTGCAGTAAAATACCCGCAAAACCCGTTATCCGGGAATTGCGGGTAATCTTGTGCCTTACAGGATTTCAAAATGAGAATATCAGATCATCCGTTCGCCGTTCCCGAACTCTCTGACGGAGTTGTTGTTTTCGGTTCGGGAGTCTGTCCGTTATCAG
>CAMZBB010000002.1 GCA_947304405.1 uncultured Clostridia bacterium | reverse complement strand
CTTCGTATTTTTCCTCGACCTCGAAACCGCAGCTGAAGAGCTTTTCTTCAAGCACATCAGGCGTAACGTCGATATCGACATAATCTTTAAGCCAACTTAACGGTACTAACATAGTCTTTGCCTCCTCACCTTAATCATCGATCTGTTCAAGCACGCGCAGATCAGACTCAAACAAGAGCTTGATGTTGTTGATGCCGTACTTGAGCATGGCAATACGATCGATACCGATACCGAAAGCCAGACCGCTGTATTTGTCGCTGTCGATGCCGCAGCCTTCAAGAACCTTCTTGTTGACTACGCCGGCGCCCAGGACTTCGATCCAGCCGGTTCCCTTGCAGAGCTTGCAGCCCTTGCCTCCGCACTGGAAGCAGGAAACGTCAACCTCTACTGAAGGCTCCGTAAACGGGAAATACGAAGGCCTCAAGCGTGTTCTGGTCTCATCACCGAAGATCTTCTTAACGAATACGTCGAGCATACCCTGAAGGTCGCAGAGCGTAATACCCTCATCAACTACAAGACCTTCCATCTGTGAGAACATCGGCGAATGCGTGGCATCGTCATCAGAACGGAAAACTTTGCCCGGCGAGATGATCTTTATGGGCGGCTTCTGTGATTCCATGACGTGAACCTGGCCTGCTGATGTCTGCGTTCTGAGAAGGAACTCGGGACTCAGGTAGAAAGTATCCTGCATATCGCGCGCAGGGTGATCCTTGGGGATATTGAGCGCTGTGAAATTATAGTGATCCGTCTCGATCTCATTACCCTCATAAACCGAGAAACCCATGGAACCGAAGATGTCTACGATCTGGTTTCTCACCTGGGTATTCGGATGGAGATAGCCCTTCTTGAGCTTTTTGGAAGGCAAAGTGACGTCGATGGCCTCTTTTTCGTAGCGGGCCTTCTGCTCAGCTGCCTTGAACTGCGCATCCAAAGCATCAAACTTCTCTGTTGCCCAGTTTCTGACATCGTTGACCATCTTGCCGTAGTCAGCCTTCAGTTCTTTCGGGATCTTGCCCATCTCTTTCATGAGAGAGCCGATCTTTCCTTCTTTCGAGTCCATAACGCTCTTTCTGTATTCAAAGATGCCCTTAGAGCTCTTTATCTCGGTAAGGTCTGACTCGATCTTGGCTTTGATCTCAGATAACTTTGCGCTTAATTCACTAAGTTCAGCCATGTTTTCCTCCTCCTGATCCGTCGTCTTATGCATAAAAAAATCCCACGGCAACTGTTCATTGCCATGGGACGAATTGCTATATTACACCTTCGCGGTACCACCCATGTTCGAAAAGCTTTGCTTTCCGCACTTTGATCGCGCTGTAATGCCGCCGCGACGCATCCGCTTAATCAGTAAAATACCGTTTTCGCAGGAATGCTCCGGTGTTGAAATTCATCCTGGTACCCTTAAGATCGTGCTCTCAGCCAGTGACACGACTCTCTGTTCATGTAATACAAAGACTACTTACGCACCTTCATTGCATTGCCCATTGTACATATATGACAAGCAAAAAGTCAAGCAAACACTATATTTCGAAGAAAGGATTGGAATCCATCTCCGCGCCGATGGTCGATTCCGGACCGTGACCCGGGAGTATGACCGTATCGGGATCAAGCTTACAAAGCTCTCCGATCGAACGGTTCAAAAGCGCGAAATTGCCTCCGGGCATGTCAGTCCTGCCTACCGAACCCGAGAATACGGTATCTCCGGTAAAAAGATAATTCTTGTCTTCGTCCGTAAACATATAGCATAAAGAACCCATCGTATGTCCGGGAGTCGTAATGACGCCGATCTCCATATCCCCTGCCCTTATGGTTCCTTCCGGCACTAAATAAGGGAATTCGAAGGTCTTTCTTGCCATATCCATGTATGAGCAGTTGGCAACGGGGTCTCTGATGAGGTCTTTATCTGCAGAACTCATATAGATCGGGGCTTCGGGGAACTTATTATGCCATTCTTCGACACATTTGATGTGATCGTAATGGCCGTGGGTTATAAGTATCGCTGTAACCGCTTCAGGTACTGAAGGCAATGAATCAGGTGCTACTGAAGGATCTATGACAAATGTAACATCGCCGGCAGATGCCAAATACATATTTGACATGAACGGCCCCTTGGGGATTCTTAAGATATTCATGGATAAGGTCAGCTTACCGATCCCTGCCTGTCGGCAGCATTCCACTCACGATAATCGAGAGCGCCGTTATCGATGGCTGTGATCAGGATCTCAGCCGAAGCGATATTTGTGGCATAAGGAATTATATTCTGATCACAGACGTCTAAGAGCTCTCCGGGATTGGATTCCCCCTTTGTTCTGCCGTCTCTTAAGTAGATTACGCAGTCAATGCCGTTAAACTCGGCTCTGGAAGCGAGCTGTTCAAAACCGCTGGAATAATCGACCGAAAGACCTGAAACGTCAAGATCGGCTGCAGATTTAAGGAGTTTGGCGGTATTGTAGACAGAGATAAGCTGGTGTTTCTCAAGGAGGGGTTTATAGGCAATGCAAAAGTTGACGAGAAGCTCCGTCTTCCTGTTGTCAGCCATCAGAACTATTTTCATCAACATGCCCCCATTAAAGATACTGTGAAAATTTTATCGTATTATCACTATGCGGACAATTTCCCTTTGATACAAAACTGGAGCAAAAAAACTGTCTATATGTCAATTAGGTTACGCCGGAAGATCAGGCCAGATGGTCGCCCGGTAAAGGTGTTGTGATGTAGACCGGATCGGATTTATTGGTCGTCGTATTGTAGTATCTGGCGATTATCTGTCTGGCGATAACCGTTGTTGATGAACCCCACTCTCCTCTTTCAACAACGAGAGCTATGGCGATCTCAGGATCATCTTTTGGTGCATAACATATGAAAAGACCGTTGGAATACTCTTTTCTGATCTTCTCGAATCCCGTCTCGGCCGTTCCCGTCTTACAAGTGATCTTTATCGGGAATGCTGCAAACTTGCCCTGAGCCGTGCCGCGCCAGTATTTGGAGCCTTCAGTAACGCAGTTCATCGCATTTCTTACGGCAACGATGTTTTCCTCAGGAATACCGATATCGACAGATTCCGCCTGTCCTTTATAGAGGATCGAGCCGTCACTGGCCACTACGCTGTCGATGATGTAAGGCTTAACGAGCTTGTTTGTGGCGATACCCGATACGAACCTGCAAAGCTGAAGGATCGTAAAGCAGTTATCGAACTGACCGATAGACACCTGCGCGGTATTTGACGGGAACCAGATCTTATCGTATTCGGATTCGTGAAGGAGCCTCTTTGTCTCCCTGCTCGACATGACGCCCTTGATCTCACCTGGCAGGTCAATTCCCGTTTTGACGCCGAGGCCAAAGCGTTTAGCCATTTTCGAGATGTTATCGATACCGGTGCTGACGCCCAATCTCATGAAATAGATATTGCAGGATGTTCCCATGGCACTGTCAAGGTTAAGAGGTCCGTGACCGCCGTAAGGATACTCGAGACATCTGAAGATCCATCCGTCAACGTCCAAAGGGCTGATGCATGTGATCCAGTTGGATTCAGGCGTTATCGTGCCGCTTTCGAGGCCCGCCAAAGCCGTGATGGGCTTAAACGTTGAACCCGGAGCGTACATGGACATTATGGCCCTGTTCCAGAGAGGAAGGTCGTTAGCGGTCATTTCAGCATATTCGTCAAGTCCAAGATAGTATTTAACCTGCTCTGTCGCCTGCGGATCTCCGTAGTTGGCGAGTATAAAGTCGTTCGGGTTGTAGTTAGGATAAGATACCATCGCGAGAACCGCGCCCGTCTTAACGTTCATAACCACGACAGCGCCTGAACTTGCGGTCTTAAATCCTGTATGGTTAATGGCTTCTTCACGCTGTGCATCGTTTATGTACTGCTTAAGAGCATTCGTACTCGTCTTCTGCAGCTGCGAATCAATGGTAAGATGAACCGTCGCACCGGCTTTAGGCTTTACGCCGTAGTCGGAAGGAACGAACGTGCCCTCTTCACCCTGTTTGGTCCAGATGTTATACGGAGTGATTCCGCTGTCGCCATGGAGATATCTTTCCATCTGGGACTCAACGCCGGATTTTCCGACCATATCATCGTTTGTATAGCCAAACTTGGAAAGATCCTGGAACGTAGCCTCTGAGATACGTCCGACGTATCCGAGAACATGGCAGGAATAAAGAGCTTCAGGCGAATATGTACGTGCATATCCCTTGCCGCAGACAATACCCATATAGTGATAGTTCTCTTCAGCAAAGATCTTGATCAAGTCCTCGGGTACGTCTGTCGCGATCTTGATCGGAGTACCTTTGATAAAGGCCCAGTTATCGGTAAAGATCTGATACCTTATCCTGACGATCTTATAGGCTTCCTCGATTGTATATCTGTTATCAAGATTGAACTTCTGTCTCAGATAAAGGAAAAAGACGTTCGGATCGGTCTTAACATATTTGTCGGAATAAGTAACGATAACGCCCTGCGCATAGTCTTCAAGCGCAAAGAGATTCGTATTGCTCTGCCAGATCCTGATCTTCTCCTCTTCCTTTAGGAAAGCCGGATTCGGATCCATCGTAAAATACTGATCAAGCTCGGAAACAGTAACGCAGTGGTATTTGTCGAAAAGCTGGCTGAGCTCGAGACAAAGGGCATTGAGCTCGTTATCGTTTAGATAGGCATTTGCGATCATGACCGTGTTGTATTCGGTTGATGAAGCAAGCTTAAGCCCCTTGCTGTCAAGTATATCTCCTCTCGGAGCTTCGGATACATATTGTCTTAAAACGCCTGTCGAGCCTTCGGAGATCGTCTTCTGATAATCCGAGAACTGAAGTTTCGCCGTCATGAAAAGGATCACGACGCCAAAAGACGAAAAGATAATCGCAAGCACGAGAAAACGGTTGCTGAATAACGAAAGGAACCTCCTTAAGAGGTTTTTCTTCTCATTATTCCCGCCATTCTCCGAATTGCGGTCAAATGCGCCATAATCTTCTATCTTCAGATCTGTAGCCATGAAGTATCCTCAGTACTTTTAATGACATCATCAGATGTGTTTCTCTGTTCGGTCAACCCGACGGGGCCTGCAAACTTCAAGAGCAACAGCAGCGGTATTCCCGCTATCAGATTGAGTAAAGTCTGCAGCAAACAAGATTTTACTACGATCTCATACATTCCGAGGTTATAGCTTCCTGCTGCCGGTGCCACAACCGTCCAGCTGTATGCAAGAATATGCCCTGAGACCTTATAAAGCAAAGTCGTGAAAGCTATAGAAACGAATGCAAACGGAATGTTTCTATGCATTCTCCTCGTGAAAAACGAAGAACCAACGGCACCTGCAAGGAACATTACGAGCATTCCGATACCTGCAGTGACGCGGACATTACCGTCAATGCCCACCACAGCGATAGGAGCAAGACAATCTCTGACAACTCCCATGATTATGCCCACTATGACTCCGTCTTTGAACCCAAAGAAATAACCTGTAAGGACTACAAAGACAAATGTAATGTCTGCAGTCTGCCCCCCGAAACCGATGCGATTCGGATAAGATACCTGCAAAGATGAAAGGAGCAGGATATAAATGGCATATACCACTATCTTTCGTATCAGTTTTTTCCTGATCATCAGCCCTGTCCGCCTTGGCCTTGAGCAGTCGATTCAGAAGCTCCGGTTTCTCCTTCCTTCTTGTCGTCTGCCTTAAATGGAATCATGACAAATACGTCCTCGAGATCACCGATATTCGAAAAAGGCCTGAGTGTAGCAGTTATTTCCACGGGATTGGAATAATCAACCTCAACAATAGTTCCGATCGGGATACCGTCCGGGAACAGGCCGCCTTCACCTGAAGTAACGATTACTGTGCCCTGCTGGAGCTTTACGCCCTTATCCAGGCACTTTACTTTGCAAAGGCCGGACTTTTTAAGGACAGAGTCACCGCTGACGATAACAGAAGCACCGTTGACCTCATTGACTTTTCCGGAAACGGAAAAACCTTCATGAAGGAGCGGCAGGACTTTGGAATTGGAGCCCTGAGTCTCTATGACTCGTCCGACAAGGTTCATTTCGACGTCAACGACCGGATAAGACTGTCCCTGGTTGAGCACGATGCCTTCATTCATGCCGGCATTGATCCTGATAACCGAGAACCACTCGTCAGCTTCTCTCGAAAGGATATTTGCACCGTAGATATCGTAATTGCTGAAAGTATCTCTGATATGGAAAGCGGCTTTAAGCTCTTCGTACCTGATCGCAGCTTCCTCGTACTGATTGAGTCTGTACTTGAGATCTGCGATCTCCTCCTTCAGGGCCTTATTCTCTTCCCTTATCGCAACACCGTCCGCAATGGCTGCCCAAAAATCCGAAATAGCGTTTCCCGTGGACTTTACGCCCTTCTGCGCAGGTGAGACCACAGTTGAAGAAAGCCCGACTACAGACTTAAGCGGACTTCCCGGAAGGAAGCTTAATACAATACCTGCGATCAGCAGAAGTGATACAGATAAAACGATAAACCACTTTGAAGTCAGAAGTCTCTTCAAACAGCAATCTCCTTAATCAAGCCTTCTTGCCGCAGCAATTCTTGTATTTCTTGCCTGATCCGCAAGGACAGGGATCGTTTCTTCCGATCTTGTCAGAATGAGCGATGTTGGCAACGCGGTAATCGTGAGTGATCTCTTTCATCCTGTCTTCAGTCAAGACATTCTTCCATGCAGGGATGTTATAAAGCCATTCTGCTTTAGCGTCGTGCATGTTGTAATACAGCTTCTCATAATCGATATCAAGGCTGATCTCGGATTCATCGTTGAGAGACTCGAGATCAAGATCATCACCGTTCTTAAGGCTTGATTTGATACCGTCAAGGAAACCGACATAAACTTCCATGTTGGAAGCGTTGAAACCGAACTTTCTGGAAAGAGCAAGAAGCTGGCCGTTCAGGTACTCCGAGTTATCAGGATAAGCGCCTAAGATCTTCTCATAAACGCCCTTCTCCAGCTGATAGTAGCGGTTTACATATTCAATGTATTCCTGCTCATTTGAATTGTTCTCAGACCTTTCGATCCATGTCGTATAGTAGCTCATTTATATACCCTCCTAATGAATTACAAATTAGATGCAACCTGTGCAAGGAAATCAGCAGTATTGACAACCCGCTTGTCCGGATGAGCAAGAAGGCTTTCAAGATCACCAGTAATTATACCCGATTCTATAGTTGAAACTGCGCACTTTTCGAGTCTTGCCGCAAAATTCTCCAAATCTTGCAGGCCGTCCATCTGCGCACGTTTGCGGAGCGCACCGGTCCAGGCGAAAAGCGTAGCCATAGGATTTGTCGAGGTCTGCTCGCCCTTCAGGTATCTGTAATAGTGCCTTGTAACGGTTCCGTGCGCTGCCTCGAACTCGTAAACGCCTTCAGGTGATACGAGGACGGAAGTCATCATCGCAAGTGATCCGCAAGCTGAAGCAAGCATGTCGCTCATGACATCGCCGTCATAGTTCTTGCAGGCCCATACAAAACCGCCCTTAGAACGCATGACTCTTGCGACGGCGTCATCGATCAGAGTATAGAAATACGTGATACCCGCCTCTGCGAACTTGGCTTCGTACTCTTCCTTATAGATCTTCTCGAAAATGTCCTTGAAACGCCTGTCGTATACCTTTGAGATAGTATCCTTTGTCGCAAACCAGAGATCCTGCTTTGTATCAAGGGAGTACTGGAAACAGGATTTTGCGAAAGCTGCGATTGATTTGTCGGTATTGTACTGTCCCTGGAGGACTCCGCCGCCTGTGTATTCAAAAACCGTCTGCTTCTCCTGTCTTCCGTCGGGATAAGTGACGACCAGATCTGCCCTTGCAGGTCCGTCTACCAGGAATTCGGTATTTCTGTATACGTCACCATATGCGTGACGTGCGATCGTGATAGGCTTCTCCCAGCAGGAGACGAAAGGCTTTATACCATTTACGAGGATCGGGCTCCTGAAGACCGTTCCGTCAAGGATCGCCCTGATCGTGCCGTTGGGGCTCTTCCACATCTGATGGAGGTTATATTCTGTCATTCTCTGGGCATTGGGAGTAATCGTTGCACATTTTACTGCAACGCCAAGCTCTTTGGTCCTGTTGGCCGCATCAATCGTAACCTGATCACCGGTCTTGTCCCTGTTGGGAAGTCCGAGATCAAAATACTCGGTCTTGAGGTCTACAAAAGGCAAGATGACGATATCTTTGATCTCTTTCCAGATTATCCTTGTCATCTCGTCGCCGTCCATCTCGACGATAGGGGTCTTCATCTCGATTCTGCTCATATATTTCTCCTTAGTAATTAAAATCCAATAAGCGATTCTAAGTCATTAGAATACTATCGTCAATTGTTACCTTTCACTTGTGCAGGCCTTGACCAGTATGATCTCAAGCGCATATCTCTCGTCAATCAGACCGTGTTTGACGTCAGAATCCGATGTGCAGGCCGCCAGATAAGTCTGGATAAGCCGGTTCATCGAGAAATTCTGCGACTGTCTCACCAGTTTGCCCGCATAATACTCGTTCATTCCCGTCTGAGTTACGAGAGTCCTCGCATCTCCCGCCTCTTTTGCGATTATCAGGCGCTTCAGGTGGTTTAAGACCTGAACCCTGATCTGAATTACGGGTTCCCTCATAGCGATGAGATTATTAAGCGTTCCCAGAGCCTTTGCAGGCTCCTTGCTTCCGCAGGCATCCATTATGTCGAAGATCCTTCCGCTCAGATCAGGCGGACAGCAGTCTTCTATGATCTCTTCCGTTACGCGTGTAAACCCGGCATTCTGGCAGTAAAGCGCGATCTTGGCGACCTCACCCGATATGGTCATCATACCGGAGCCGCACCTTGAGATAAGCGACATCGAAGCCCTGGCATCTACCGTAAGGTTATATCTGGCAAACATCTTGGCGACTCTGGCCGAAATGTCGTCTTCTTCCATGGCTCCCATCTGGACCACGGTTCCGCTCTGTACAAAGGCTTTGAATATCTTTCTCTTGGCATCAGCCTCATCCTCAACGAAAATGACGACCGATGATGAAGGGATATTCTTAAGGATCTCCAGATCCCTGTCGCTGACCTCTTTTCCGGTCACGCCCGACTGTCTGATTATGACAAGACGCCTTTCTGACATCATGGGAGGCATCGATACCATCTCATCCAGCCTGTCAAAACTGAACTGGTCATCACTTCTCGTATCGATGATGTTGTAATCGATGCTTTCCGCGCCTTCAGTAATGTATTTCTTTTTGGCCGTCTTCAAAGCGCCATCGACAAGATACTGCTCCTGACCGTAGATCAGAACCAGCTTAAGCGAATCGGGATTATTGACGAGCTTATCGAAAAACTCCTTATATCCGATAACGCCCTTGGGAAGCGCTTTGCCTTTAGCCATCGGATTTCTCCTCCTTCTTGGCCTCAATGACCCTTCCGTTGGGATAGTATATGTTCAGATCAACATCGCCCTGGATTCCTGGAATCCTGCCTTTGGCATTGAACTGCCAGAAATGAATGGTTCCGGCATATGAAGGCTTTACTTTCCAGTCTGCAAGCCAGATCTTATGACCGCCGGGTCTGAACCAGTTCCTCAAAAAATAAGGATTTGCATAGATCATGGCCTCATAGCCGTAACTTTCCATCTCGGAGCAGAAAAGATAGAACATGTTGTTGAGATCGGAAGAATTCATCTTGAGCTTCTGGAAGCCCTTCCACTTCTCAAAGTCGTAAGCCACCGGGAAATCTATCTGTTTGCCCTTCAAGGCTTTTGCAAGCTCAGCGCAGTGCTCTTTCATGAGTTCCGTTGTATTGTCAACGCTGTAGTAATAGACGCCGACGAGAAGTCCGGCCTCTTTGGCCTTCTTGTAATTCTCTTCAAATTTGGAATCGATTCCGAATTTACCGAGGTTATAGATGGCCGCTCGCAGGATAACAAAATGGCAGCCGGCATCCTTTACCTTCTGGAAATCGATATTGCCCTGGTATTTGGAAACGTCGATGCCGATGAAGGAACCTTCCGTCTCGTATTTTGCCTTATAGTCGCTGAAATTATACTTTTTCTTGGTGGTGGAAGAACTGCTCTTCGTCGTGGAAGCAGAAGGATTCTTCGTAGGCGTGGGCTTTTTGGTATAAACCTTGACCGTAACGTCGATCGTTTTGCTGTTGCCTGCATCATCCGTGATAGTCATCTGTATCGGATATTCGCCGACCGTGTTATTGTCAACTTCTCCGGTTACCTTAAAGTCGACCTCCCTATCAGTATCATCGATATAGCCGACATAATCGCCGGGGATGAACTCTTTGCCCTTTTGAAGCGAAATTGTCCTCGGATAGCTGATAAACACAGGCGCTTCGGTATCAACTTCCGGCGGATCCATGTGAAGAGATGAAGGAAAAGTCTCTGAAGTGGTATCTTCGGACGAAGATCCGGAATCTGATTCAGAGCCCGAAGACTTGTCTGAAGCGGTAGCCGTCTCGGTAGAAGATGTGCCTGTAGACTGATATTTGTATTCGTTCATGTTGAGCATACAACCCTGTGACAGCGTAGTGACAGCCATGCCGAACGAAAGTAAAACGGCTTTGATTTTTCTGTTTGAAACCATTAAATATCTCCATGATTCAGTTTATTGACTAATTATAACAAAGTTATCTATATTTAAATCAGCAATAATGTGGTATCAATAGGGCATATTTTTCGTATGTTATACTAAAAACCGAGGCGGCAGATGAATTCCCTGAGCAATAACAAATCAAAGTGTTTGACTATGATCGCTGCAGTTATTCTGGCAGCATTGTTCCTGTCTGCCCTGATCTTTGACCTTTTTCCCCGGATCCGCAAAGAAGCCGTAGTCAAAGGCATTTCCGATTACGAGTCTGACGTTATACCTTCAGGATCTACATCCGAATACCGTTTCGAATGCTTAAGGACCGGATTCGACAAGATATATTTCTTCGTTATGGATGGTGACACAAAAGCCCTTTCCGTCAGCCTTTCAGATACCGCAAGCGGCTCATTTTATTTGAAAGATGTCCGCATAAGCGACGAAATGTGCATTCCGGAAGGAAGTTCGGTCTCAGTCAGGCTTATTGCATCTGACGGAGGGAGATTCAAAACCGGTCAGTATTCAGTCAGTATTTCCAATGTTTCTTCATCTCCCGTGTCAGTCGCCGTTGGCAAAAATGACGGAATGCTCACCGTCAGGCTGTTAGCCGTTACCCAAACAGGTTATTTCACCGCTGTCAGCGTATTCTGCCTGCTGGTTATATTCTTGGCAGCATCACTATGCGTTTACATGAAAAACGGCTTGCATCCAAACCCTCCTGTCGGAAAACTCTTTCTTGCCGCAGCCATACCACTCTGTACGGCTGTCATAATAATGATTCCGCCATGGAGTACCGGTGACAGCGAAGCTCATTATCTTGCCTGCTACAGGCTTTCAAACCTCTTCCTCGGCCAATCGGGCAACACCGAATGGTTCGGCAGAGCCGATGATGTCTCGTTCTTCAGTAATAACTGGTGGAATGCCGCTCCTCCCTCAACCGGCGGCTATGAGATCTTAAAGAGCAACTTCAGCGTCTTTGCATCAGACAAGACTCTTGTACAGATGAGCGCCACATCCGAGAAAATGAACTACTATTCGGCTTTCTGCTATATCCCGCAGACTTTTGCGATAATCATTGGACGCCTTATCGGGTTTGGTCCTGTCTTTGGCTGCCTGTTAGCCAAGATCATGACGGCGGCTTTCTACATTACCTTATGCTACCGTGCGATCAGGAAAGCTCCATTCGGCAAAGAGCTGATCGCTCTTTGCGCTTTGCTGCCTTCTTCCCTTATGATGAGCAGCGCTTTCTCATACGATCCCATGGTCATAATCACCTCTCTTAACTTCATCGCGTCGGTCATGCTCCTCAGAGAAAGCCCCGACAACCGGAGATCATTGATCTATGTTTGCATCTGGTCATTTATCCTCGGTGCCGTAAAAGGCGGCGGATATCTTATCCTTCTGCCTTTGCTCTTTATGATCCCTGCGGCCAAAAAGGGCCTTAAATTCATGAATAAGCTCCTGCCTTTTATCTGCGGCATCTTTTCTGTAGCTTTGTTTGACATGATCCTGCCTTCAGGCGGACTTTTCCAGCTGGGAAGCAAAGGCAACGGCTTCATGACCGCGTCATTTGCGCTGGAGAACCCTTTTGCTTACCTTAAGATGACGGTTCTGACATACGGAAGGTTTGTTTCCGACATGCTTTCGGATCTTTTCGGATCCAAGCTCTGCTGGGGCGAGAACACGATTCCTTTCGCTTTCTCCATCATCATGCTTGTTGTTCTTTTAATCACTGCCTCTTCTGTCAAAGCTATAGACAAACTCAAAACAAAAGATGTTCTCATCATGCTTTCCGTTGTCCTGATCGCGCTTCTTACAACGCCTGCAATGCTTCTGAGTTGGACACCGGAAGGTTCTGACGTGATCTTGGGCATACAGGGACACTACTTCCTCCCTGTCCTGCCGCTTATAGCGCTTCTTTTTGGCAAAGCCGTCAGAACGCTTGCAAAAAAGGCCGGTCTGTCAGGGAAGAAATTTGTAAAGCCCCTTATAACAGCTCCTTATCCTGCTGTAGTACTGATGATCTTTTTCGCTTTCTATTTCATGCTGAGGCTTTACACCTCCAGATGATCAATAAAACTCAATGATCACCGCACCATTCTGATCTGTCCTCAGTATCCTGCTGCCTGAATCTTCAAGCCGTCCGACCGTAAATTGCGACGGATGCCCGTATATGTTGTTTCTTCCCACGCTTATTATCGATATATCGGGTCTCGCTATTTCCAGAAATCCTTTTCCGCTGGCATATCTGGACCCGTGATGAGAGACTTTGAGCACATCGACATCATGAATGATATTCATAGAAATGAGTTCATCTTCTGTCTCAAGCCCGATATCGCCCGTAAACAGTATCTCTTTGCCGCAGCACTCCAAAACTAACACAAGACTCCCGGGATTGCCTCCGCTCAGACAATCCTCTGGGTATATGACTTTTAATCTCACATCATCTGACAGCTCGAAAACATCTCCGCTCCCTGTTTTGATGATCCTGCTCCTGAATTCATCAGGATCGCCATTACGAATCTTTAGAGATTTCTCAAAAGCCTCCGTATCACCGTCATTTCCGGTAAAACCCGTATAGACGCTCTTTATCCTTCCGTTTTGTTCAAGAGATGCTATACCTCCCGCATGATCCATATCCCAATGAGTCATGAAAGCTAAATCCACAGAATCAATCCCGTAATGATCCAGCAGACCAGAAACCGTTGAAGCTCCTTTCTCATAAGTTCCGCCGTCTATCAGGCATGTGGTATTTCCGGCGATTATCAGACAGCAGTCGCCCTGCCCGACATCCGCAAAAACGATCTCAGCCTTCATAGGTTTGACTATCCCTGCCAGGATCAAACCTGAACAGACAGCCAGCGAAAAACAGCTGACCTTGCGAAAGCATTTTCTGAAAGCAGACGGAGGCATCAGTCTGACAAACAAAAACAGCCATAAACAAAGGCTAATGAAGATTCCAACAGGTTTTCCCGCAGTTGCCATCGAATAACGGCTTCCTGTACCTACGGCCTTTCTCAGCAGGTTCAAAAAGAAAGCCACCGGAGATGACACGATATAAGGTGCATTCTCTGGCAATACCATGGACAAAAGGACTCCCGGGACAAACATAATGCAAGCGTTTTTGGCCAAAAGGCCGCCAATCGCCTGTGTGATGAACTGAACAGGACCGAATCTTCCCTGCGTCATGCCCGAAAAAGGCATAGTCCCGATCAAAGCGGCAGTCTGGACAGCAAGCGCCGTTACCAGGCCCTTTCTATCTTTAACGAAACCCAATAATCTTCGAATCCTTTCTGACAAAAGCCTTATCGAGATGCAGGCAGCAAAGCTTAAAAGAAATCCCGTTCTGCAAGAACAGAAAGGATCGGCCAAGATCATGACGATTGCAGAGGCTGACATCGCTGAAACTGAATCTTTTCCGGCAAAAGCGCAAGCAGACATTATCATGGCTCTCGTAACTGATTCGCTCCAACCGGTCATACATGCGATAAGCAGAGCAAAAACGATATAGATAATACGGCTCTTTTTGCTGTCAGGACAAAGCGCCGCCAGTATGTAAGGAAGTGCGACCAGAAAGCCTGCAAAATGAGTACCTGATACTGCAAGAAGATGTGAACAGCCTGACACTCTGAAATCCCGTATCACTTCATCTGAAGCCAAAGAAGAATCCCCAAGGCAAACGGCTGCAAACAGGCCTTTTTCCTCTTCCGACCTGCCCTCAGTGAATTTCCCGAAAAGCCATGTCCTCAGATCAAAGCACTTCTCATGAAATGAAAGAAAGATATTGACAGGAAAAGACGGCTCGTCCGTAACGGTAAACGAATCCGCATAGAACAGATACTTTATTCCCTTGCTCTTAAGGTATTCCATGTAATCAAATTCTCCCGGATTGCCCGGACTTAAAGGCTCTTTGAACTTACCGGAAGCAACAAAACCCATGCCCGGCCGAAGATCGGTATCACCAACGCCGTCTTCAAAACGAAGTTCAGACAAAGAACCGCCTGTCAAGGCAGTAATACGCCTTGTTCCTGACAGTTTTCTTTCAACGGAGACCACCTTCCCCGCGTAGTTTCCGTCCGAAGATGAAGGCATTACCGTTCCAAGACTGTTTAAGATCCTCAAGCAGCACGTAAATGCAAGCAACAAAGACATCACGGCCCCGAACAACATTGCATTTTTATGTTTAATCAGGGCCCATATTCCAAAGGACACGAGCAAAAAGAGTATTACCGCCAAGGGGATCACAGACTCTGTCACGTAAGTCAATATGCAAGATACAAAGGCCGCTGCCGCAGGAAGCAACAATGGTCTTTGTTCCGAACGCTCAAGAGCCTCTATGACAGGCTCTTTGCTCTTAGTTCTTGGTATTATCAGCCTTATTCTGTTAAAATCTTTCATGTTTAGATTTTAAAGTCCCCGGCGCCGGAAATCAGCGTCAAAAAACCGACAAAAACCGACAAATACCGACAAGTTGAACACTCTTATAAACGCAATGAACATTAACTATAACAACATGAAATATAAGATCACCTGCGCAGACGTTAAGAACCTGCCTTCTGACGGAATCCCCGAGATCGTTATCTCAGGAAGGTCAAATGCAGGCAAATCCTCTCTGGTAAACGCTATGGCAGGCACCAACAAATTAGCGAGAGTCTCCGGAAAGCCCGGCAAGACCAGAGAGATCATATATTTCGATCTTGACGGCAAAGCCTTGATCGCTGATCTTCCCGGCTATGGCTATTCTGCCGCTTCCAAAGCCGTAACCGCAAAGTTCTCAGATTTATGCGACAACTATTTCAGATGCGGCAGAAAGATCTCTTTAGTTCTTTTCCTTATGGATATCAGGAGAACTCCTTCCGAAGAAGACGTCGGAATGCTTGATTTCCTTAACAAAACGGATATTCCCTACTTTATAGTATTTACAAAATGCGACAAGTTTTCGGCAAACGAATTAAGAAAACAACTTTCCTTTTTGTCTGAGTGCTTTAATTTTGCCGATGATTCAATAGTCTTCACCGTTTCTTCAAAGGACAAAAAAGGAATAGCCGACCTGAAAACAGCCATTTCAGACATCATCAGTGTTAATTGAATATTATCGTGGTAAAATATCTTTAAGATTCGGAAAGTGAGTCATTCACTTTTTGATCCTGCAGCATTTTGTTGCATGTAAATTTACGGCGGAGGAAGAATATGAAACAGTTTTCAAAAAAAATCAGTTCTCTCATTATGGCATTAGCCGTAGGTTTGAGCTTGTCTCCTGCAACCGGTCTAACGCTTTTGGCCGACGAGACAGAACCAGAAATCCCTGAAGTTACCACTGAAGCTGAAACCGAAGCTCCTAAGGAAACCGAGGCTCCGAAAGCAACCGAAGCTCCTAAGGAAACTGAAGCGCCAAAGGAAACCGAATCTTCGAAAGAAACCGAAGCTCCTAAGGCAACCGAAACACCTAAGAAACCAGACGCTTCAGCTACAAGTACCCCGAAGAATATTAAAGAAAAACCCATCGGTACAGTAGCCGGCATCACGGTTGATGAGAATGGTAAGCTCACATGGGATAAGTATGACGGTGCATATTATTACGAGGTAATGTCATACGGAAATTACTATTATTTCGGCAGTGAGAATTATTTAGACGGCATAAATAATTTGATCGATCAAAGTATCAAAGACTGTGCCATCAGCAAAAAGTCAGCTTACAAGATCGATGTATACGCATTAAACAGTGATTATTCAATAATTGCAAAAGGAAGCTGTTCGTACACTTACGCTTCGAGTGCCGTTGCTTCGAAATTGAGCAAAGTAAAAAAAGCTTCTATAAATAAAAAGGGCCTTTTGAAATGGACCGGACATAAGAGTGCCATGTACTATGTTCTGTTTATCAACGGCGTTGAGTGTGCCAGTACTGAAGGCGGCATTTGGAAATTCAGCTTGCCTCAGGTAATCAATTGGTCTATTGAAAGCGGCATATTAACCAAAGCTTCCTCAAATAAATATACAATAAAGCTGGTAGGTTATACTGCTAGCTCCACTCCTGTTGACCAGTGGTCCAAAACATACAAGTATAAGTCCAAGGCAACTCTCATCAAGGAATATGATTTTGAAGACGGCGACATTACATTCGATAAAGGAATAATGAAGTGGGTAAAAGTTAACAAGGCAACTTCCTACGGCATTCAGGTAGAGGATGCTGTCGGTAACTTAACGAGTTGTGAAGTAAAGTCAAACTCTTTTGATATAAATGCTTATCTCAGTTCAGGAATACGTAATGGAAATCTTACCGGGAGCATTTTTACAATTAAACTTGTTGCATCATATAAATATCGAGAATTAGCAAAATGGGACGGCTCTTATAATCTTGAATGTATAAATGATGATCTTTCTTCTGTCAAAGGCAAAACCGCCAGCGTCAAATACAAGAAACTTAAGAAAAAAGCACAAACCCTCGCTGTTTCCAGTGCGATCAACGGTGTAAGCACTCCCGGCAGCTCCGGTAAATACGTATTCACCAAGTTAAGCGGCAATGGAAAGATCAGCATCAATCAGACTACAGGCAAGATAACTGTTAAGAAGGGCTTAAAGAAGGGTACTTACAGCGTTAAGGTCAAAGTCAGTATCAGTGAACACGTGAATCTCGGATACGAACTTAATGAAAAGCCCATTACCTTTAAGATAAAAGTCAAATAACTGAAAGATATTTGATATCTAGCCCCGCGAAAGAATATCGCGGGGCTTTTTTATGCTAAAAGCAGCAAATTTTATATGGCAAATGCTATCTCTATTTAGCAATAACAAAAAAAGACACAACTTTCCTTTTTCATTTCGTGCAAAAATTCATATTTATTCCATTTGAATTAGCCGAACTTTCTTATAATATTTAAATATTAGCAAGGAGGGTTATGGTCTGCGATGAGCGATCTGTATGTCAGTTCGGGTTTTGATCAGGCATCTTTGCCCCCTTTCGGTCCTATCGGGATCATTTCACACACAGCTAATAAGGACTTTGTCAGATCAGTTTCGGACGTCCTTTTCGAGAAAAGGTCCGCCCGCGTTGAGAAAAAGAGCAATTCCTACGTAAACAGTCCCGGTTATTGCAGATCAGACTATATAATCGATTCGGCCCTTAACAGATATGACAACGGAGAAGGCACCTTTTCCCTTCTCGAAAGCGTCCGCGGCCACGATATGTTCATCATTACCGACGTTCTCGCACGCAGCTACAGCTATGAACTTGTCGAAGGCGAGCATGTTATCAGCCCTGACGATCATTACAGGGATCTAATCAGGATGATTACCGTTCTTAAGGGCAAGGCCAAGCGCATCAACGTCATCATGCCTTTCGTTTACGAAGGAAGGCGCGAGAAACTTGACTCACACCGTGAATCCTGGGACTGCGCCGAAATGCTCCAGAAACTCTTTGAACTCGGCATTTCCAACCTTATAGTATTTGACCCTCATGACGGCAGGATCGAGAATGCAGTGCCGCTGATGAGCATCGAATATCCGAGATGCCAGTTTAAGATGACCGCTGCCCTTCTCTCACGCTTCGATTCTCTCAAACTCAACAAGGATAGTACTATCGTTGTAAGCCCTGACGAGACAGGTGTCTCAAGGGCTATTTTTTACTCTTCTCACCTGAATCTCCCCCTCGGGATCTTCTACCGCGACAGGGATTACACCGTCAAGGTCAACGGAGAGCATCCCATCAAGGAGTTTAAGTATTTGGGAGATGACGTCACCGGCAAGGACATCCTTCTTATCGATGATATGATCAACTCCGGCAACACTATGCTACGTACGGCAAAGACGCTTAAGGACAAGGGTGCAAACGACATCTACTGCCTTGCTCCCTACGGTCTTTTCACAGAAGGCCTCGAAGTCTTTGACAACGCCTATGATAAAGGAACGATCAAAGCCATTTGCTGCACCAACCTGATATACAGGACTCCCGAGCTGCGCAAGCGCGGATGGTTTGTCGAAGCTGACATGATCCCTTATGTAGCTAGGATCATCGATGCGCTGAATCTCGACGAATCGATATTTGACCTCATCAACTCCACCTCGAGACTTACCGACCTTACCAGCCAGATGAGGATCGGTGATCTTCTTGGTATGATCGAAGAATAAAGGAAACAGCAATATAAGAAAGGCAGGCTTAACATTATGACCTCAGCAGCTGATGAAAGAGCTTATTCACGTTACGATCAATACGGTGACAACCCGATGGCACCGGTTGGTCCTATCGGCCTCTTAGCGCTCAAAGGCAGCGAGGAGTTCACCGAGAAGGTCAACTTCTATCTGCACAAGAGACGTTCTGAGTATCAGAAGGAGCAATTCGTCAACACTTATCCCGGATTCTTCCGTGAGGACTACACGATCCCGCTCGAGAACGCGAGATTCTCTTCCGGCGAAGGCAAGGCAGTCGTCAAGAACACGGTCAGAGGCCATGACCTTTATCTGATCAGCGACGTCATGAACTGCTCATGCACATATAAGATGTTTGGACAGGACAACAGGATGAGCCCTGACGATCACTATCAGGACTTAAAGCGCGTCATTCTCGCCTGCTCCGGTAAATCAAGACGTATTAACGTAATCATGCCTTATCTTTATGAGGGACGTCAGCACAAGAGAAATGCCAGAGAGTCTTTGGACTGCGCATTTGCTCTTGAAGAGCTCTATGAGCTTGGCGTAGCGAACATCATTACTTTCGATGCTCACGACGAGCGTGTTGCCAACGCTATCCCTCTTGCAGGCTTTGAGAGCTTACCCACCACCTATCAGATCATCAAGGAAATGTACCGTCAGATACCTGACCTGAGCTTCTCTAACGGCAAGTTTATGATCATCTCCCCTGATGAAGGCGGTATCTCCAGAGCTATGTACTATGCTTCGATCCTGGGCGTTCCTCTCGGAACATTCTATAAGAGAAGAGACTATACGACCGTAGTCAACGGCCGTAACCCTATCGTTGCCCACGAATTCCTCGGTGATTCCGTAGAGGGCAAAGACATCCTCATCATCGATGACATGATATCTTCCGGTGATTCCATTCTCGATATCGCTCGCGCAATGAAAGACAGAGGCGCAAACAGAGTTCTCTGCGCCGTTACTTTCGGTCTCTTCACAGAAGGCATCGACAAGTTCAATCAGGCTTACGAGGAAGGCATAATCACAAAGGTCTTCGCAACAAACCTCATCTACAGACGTCCCGAACTTCTCCAGGCTCCCTGGTTCGCTGACGTTAATCTCTGCAAATTCGTTGCACTCCTCATTGATGCCATCAATCACGACGCATCTTTGTCCAACCTCATCAATCCTACCGAGAAGATCAAGAAACTCCTTAAGACCAAGGAGAACATCGGTTAAAAGATATGGCAACAGGTACCAGGAAAGCTTCTTCAACAAGAAAACCTGCAGGAAACGGAAGGCAGAGCAGTTCCGGACGCGGCAGATCGTCCAGGCAGACACCTCCGCCCCCCAGCCGCAGTTTTCTCGAAAAGTTCATTTCGAGTCCGCTGATGAGGCGCTTGTCCATGCCCATCATCTTTATCGCGGTAATTCTTGTTATCGTCGGGATTGATCTTCTTATCACATGGAATGATTTCAACGGTTTTTTCAAGCTCCTTGGAATTGAACTTCTCGTTGCCGTCGTAGTATGGATCCTTAAACTTGTCTTCAACAAGTCCAGATCTTCAGACGAGAACGACAACAGCATCTCCGAGGTATAAAACTTTGCCTCTTGACGGAATTACCTGCCAGCTTCTTGCAGATGACCTGAACAACACCCTGACAGGCTGCAGGATCGACAAGATCTTCATGCCGGACAGACATTCTGTCGTTCTTCACATCAGAACGCAAAACGGCATCAAAAAGCTCCTTATCTGCGCTGACCCCGGTCTTCCCAGGGTCATGATCACCGATGACGTCAAGGACAACCCCGCCCTTCCGCCCTCTTTTTGCATGCTCCTTAGGAAATACATCGCAGGCGCAAGGATCACGGCCGTTAAAAATCCCGGCTATGAGCGCGTAATAGAAATCCACTGCACAAATACCGATGAATTAAGGGATGTAAAAGATTACAGGCTCATCATCGAGCTTATGGGCCGTTTTTCCAACATAATCCTCGTTAACGGGAGCGGAAAGATATTGGATTCTTCTGTCCATGTTGACTTTGAAGTCTCCAAGCTCAGGGAAATCATGCCTGCCAGGATATACAGCTATCCTCCCGCACAGAACAAAATGACCCCTGACGAAGCCCTTAATACCGTCAGGTCAGGAGAATTACCGATCATCGATGAAGAGATATCGCGTCCGATAGGCAAGGCTCTCATCAATTCAATCAAGGGCCTTTCGCCCGTTCTTTCGAGACAGATCTGCCTTCAGTCTGATGTTGATGAACGCAAGACGCTTGCTCTTCTTGACGAACCTTCACGCACAAGGCTCTGTACAAGGCTTGATGATTTCCTTACCGGGATAACCACCGGGACCTATATACCGAAAGTGTATTTTGACGAATGCAAGATACCTTCTGAATTTGCACCGATGGAACTGTCCGGATACAGCAGTTCCAAGGAAATGTCTTCGATTTCAGATGCAATAAGCCTCTATTACGGTGCCAAATTCTCTGAAATGGATCTCGAAGCCGGAAAACACAGGTTAAGACAGATCACGGACAGCGCGCTCTCAAAAGTCATCAAGAAAAAGGAAGTCCATGAAGCAGACAGCGCCGAAGGCGCAAAAGCTGACCATTACAAACACTGCGGAGACGTGATCTTGACTTACAAGTACATGATCAAGCCTCAGGACACTGTGCTCAACACCGAAGATTACACTACCGACCCGCCTTCTCAGATATCCATCAGCCTTGATCCTTCTTTAGACGCTTCCGGAAATGCCCAGGAATATTACAAAAAGTTCCGCAAAGCAAAGCGCAAGGCTGAAATGTCAGAAGAATACATCAAAGAAGACGATCTTGCGATCTTATACCTGAGATCCGTAAAGACCGCGATCGATGCTGCTACCACTTCCGAAGACCTCGATGCCATAAACGAAGAGATCAAGGCCGAAGTAAACGGTTCCCATTCTGTCAGATCCGCCTCTAAAGACTTTAAGTCAGGTGACCCCAACAAGATGGTCGGCATCGCAAAATCGGGAAAGGCTTCTTCAAGAGCCCTTCGCGAAGCCGCAAAGCGTGCAAACGCCATGAAGTCTTCCAAAGCTTCCAAATCTTCCGATAAAGCTCTTCCCTTCCGCCGTTACAAGTCATCTGACGGCCATGAGATCATATGCGGAAGAAGCAACATACAAAACGACAAGCTTACTTTCACCATGGCTTCCAGAAAGACCGACTGGTGGTTCCATGTCAAAGGCCTTCCGGGTACACATGTAATACTTAAGCCTTTTTCGGACGAGGATATGCCTTCAGATTCGTCGATCCTTGAAGCAGCTTCCCTCGCCGCCTTTTTCTCCAAGAGCATAATCCTGGAAGAACACAATGCCGCAGAAGGCTCGAGAGCCGGCAAGCTCAAGGCAGAAGTCGACTACTGCCCGGTCTCACACGTAAAGAAAATACCGGGCGCTAAACCCGGCATGGTCATTTACGAGAACTACTATTCTGTATTGGTGGATTCAAAAGAACCTGATGAACGTCTCTCTTAAGACTCAAAGCTCCTGATTATCTTTTCCTTAAATTCCGATTCATCCAAAGAGAAACAGCAGCCGCAGTATTTCTGCCTGTAAAGACCTATCTCTTTTGCAAGTCTCTGTCCGTAATAAAACCCGGGCCTGAAGTCCAGATAATAGAACTTAACGCCGTATTTGGACGCTTTTTCTTCCGAGATGGCCGTTATCCTGTCATGCTGCTGGTAAGGGCTGACCAGAAGCGTCGTGCAGAAGGAATCGTACCCGTGATCTGCGCAATATCTGGCAGATGCTTCCATGCGCTTGTCATAGCACATCTCACACCTCGAACCGTATTGATCAAGATAGTCTTTGGAACGCCAGTACTCTTCCTCACAAGCGTCGCCTTCCTTAAACAAACGAAGGCCGTAAGAATCGCAGGCTTTGGAAAGATTCTCATAACGCCTGTCAAATTCAAACTGGGGCTGGATATTGGGATTAAACCAGAAACAGTCAGGCGTGATCCCCTGTGAAGTCAAAAGCTTAAGCGGATACATGGAACAAGGTCCGCAGCAGCAATGAAGAAGGAGCCTGCCGCATTCAGAAGGATCTAACGAAGGTATCTCCAAAGTCTCAGGAAAATCTTCCATCAGACGTCTTCCCCATTGCTGCTTTGCCAGTCTTCAATGGATATATTCTGATATGAAGGCGCTGAAGAAGGCTTCCCTCCCGCAATAAATGAAGTCGGCGGAGTCAGTCCCAGATGGTTAAAAGCCCTCATTGTAAGCATTCTTCCTCTGGAAGTCTTCTGTATAAAACCATTCTGAAGAAGGAACGGCTCATAAACATCTTCTATAGTTCCCTGGTCCTCTCCTGTGGTGGCTGCAAGCGTATCAAGTCCCACAGGCCCGCCGGCGAAAACATCGGCGATCGTCATGAGCATCTTACGGTCGATATTGTCCAGACCGATCTCATCGATATCAAGCTGCTTCAAGCCGAAATCAGATACTTCCTTATCGATGATGTCTTTCTCCATGTACATCGCGAAATCACGCATCCTCTTAAGAAGCCTGATAGCGATACGGGGCGTTCCTCTAGATCTCGATGCGATATTACGGAGTCCGTCTTCACTGATGTTTATATTAAGCAGACCGGCATCACGCTTAAGTATCTGCATAAGTTCAGGGGTCTCGTACAGTTCAAGATGGTGGATCATGCCGAACCTGTCTCTTAAAGGAGATGAGATCATTCCTGCCCTTGTAGTTGCTCCGATAAGAGTAAAACGCGGAAGATCAAGTCGCATGGACCTGGCCGCAGGACCTTTGCCGATCATGAGATCGAGCTTGTAATCCTCCATCGCAGGATAAAGGATCTCTTCGACGTTTCTGTTGAGTCTGTGGATCTCATCGATGAAAAGCACTTCATTCTCTTCAAGATTGGTAAGCAGGGCCGCAAGATCACCCGTCTTCTCGATTGAAGGTCCCGTGGTGATGTGCATGCCCACGCCCATCTCGTTGGCAATGATGCCCGCAAGCGTGGTCTTTCCCAATCCCGGAGGACCGTATAAAAGAACGTGGTCTAAGGATTCACCGCGCTTCTTGGCAGCCTCGATAAAGATCTTGAGATTCTGCTTGATCTTGTCCTGACCGGCATAATCCTCAAGTCTTAAAGGCCTCAATGTCCTCTCATCGATATCAGAGGGCTGCTGTACCCTTCCGATGATGCGGTCTTCCTCAGCGCCGTAACCGAAATTATCCATCATGAGAACTTACTCCCCGAAGCGATCTTGAGAGCTTTCTTGATAAGCACTTCCAATGTGATGCCTTCTTCATAAGCGGCAGCAACAGCTTCTGCCGCATCCTGTTCCTTGTAGTCAAGTACCATGAGCGCGCCAATGGCATCATCAGCAACAGATCCCATGGCTGTCTTTGCTTTGCTTGAAGGATCCATGATCAACACGCCTGAAGATCCTGAACTGCTCTTTGTCTGGCCCTTAAGCTTATCCCTTAACTCGATTATTATCTTCTCCGCAGTCTTCTTGCCCAAACCCTTTACTCCGGAAAGAATTGAAACGTTATTGCCCATAACCGCAAGAGCGATCTGCTCCGGTGTAAGAGCGGAACATATATTATGTGCTACTTTGGGACCGATCCCGGATACAGTGATCAGCTTGAGGAATATCTCCTTCTGATCGGCGGAAGCAAACCCGTAAAGAGAGATATCGTCTTCTCTTACGCTCTGGTATACGTATACGGTCGCATCCTCGCCGTTATGACCCAACTCCGAAGAAATGGCGAACGGACAGTTGATAAGGTATCCGATACCGTTGTTCTCGATGACCAGCTGGGAATCGTTCCTTGATATGATCTTTCCTTTTATATATGCGTACATTGAACCTTCCTCCGGAAGATATTATCTCATATTATCGTTCATCAACGGAATCCATTGCGGTCCTTGTATCCGTAACGTCCGTACTGATAGCCGGAAACTGCCTTGCCTGCAAATCCGGTTCCGGTATTGGCAAGACATATGGCAAGCGCCAAAGCGTCAGCGGCATCATCCGGCTTGGGTATCTCCTTAAGCCCGAGAATGGACTTGGTCATTAGCTGGACCTGCTTTTTCTCTGCAACGCCGTACCCCGTGATCGCAAGCTTGACCTGTCCGGGAGTGAATTCATAAACATCAATGCCGGCTCTTGCAGCTTCAACAAGGACGGCTCCCCTTGCCTGTGCCGTACCAATGACGGTCGTATGGTTCTTGCCCATGAAAAGCTCTTCTATTGAAAGATAGTCCGGCTTAAACTGTTCCAGCAAGAATTTAACCTTCTCGCTTATCGTAAGAAGCCTCAACGGGAAATCAGTCTTGGGCTTGGTCTCGATCACGCCGTAGTCAACAACGGAGAACTTGTTACCTGATTTATCTATAATGCCGTAACCTGTAATGGCATATCCCGGGTCTATACCGATGATCCTCTGGGTCTTTTTCTCAGGCATCAAAAAACAGTCCTCTCAAACATTTGTTCTTATTTTACACCAAAAGGCTTTTTAGGCAATACCGCAATTACGGGATCTTTTTCTTTCGGAGGATTCGGACCTATCTCAAAAGCCGAACTTGCAAGATCAAACGCCGCGTAAAGGCGGTCATCGGAAAGCTCTGCTTTCTCACCCTGGCAAAGCGCGCAGAGCACGTCACCCTTCTTTACCTTGTCGCCCTTCTTTACGCACAGGATGATGCCGGCGCCGAAATCTATCTTGTCGCGCTTTTCAAATCTTCCTGCGCCCATCGTGCAAGAAGCCCTGCCTATCAGGTTAGCCCGTACATTAGTAATGTATCCGTCTTCGGTCGCATTGACGTGCATCACATCAAACGGATAGTCAACATATTTAGGCGATCCTTCCTCATCGATCACGCCGCCCTGGGATCTTATGAGCTTTCTGTATTCTTCAAGAGCCCTGCCGTCAGTAAGCCTTTGCAAAAGATCCGCCTTAAGCTCGTTGTCATCAAGCTCCATCGCCTTTCCGGCAAGTCTTACAAGTTGGAAAGCAAGCGCGGTAACGACTGCCTCAACGTCTTTTTGTCCTTTGCCGCAAAGCGTGTCATAGACTTCCTGCATCTCAAGCGTATTGCCGACTCTGTTACCCACAGGCTGATCCATGTCGGTTATTACCGCACGGGTCTTGATGCCTGCACCTTCTCCTATCCTTATCATGGCGGCAGAAAGCTCTCTTGCGCGGCTCTCTTCTTTCATGAACGCGCCAAAGCCGCATGTAACGTCCAATACGAGAGCTTTAGCGCCTCCTGCTATCTTCTTGCTCATTATGCTCGAAGCGATCAGCGGGATAGAGTCTACTGTTCCCGTTACGTCCCTTAACGAATATAAGATCTTGTCCGCCGGTGCAAGATCCGGAGTCTGTCCGGAAATGACCATGCCTGTCTTCTTTATGAGCTCGGGGAATCTTGCTCTTGCGATCTCGCAGTCAAAGCCTTCAATAGATTCAAACTTATCTACCGTACCGCCCGTGTATCCGAGACCTCTGCCGCTGAGCTTTACGCTCTGGATCCCGTAAGTTGCCAGCAAAGGCAAAAGCAAAGGCGTGATCTTGTCTCCGACACCGCCAGTGCTGTGCTTATCAACAGGAATGCCCTCCAGATAAGAGAGATCATTTACATCTCCCGACTTTGCCATCTCAAGAGTCAGCGTGGTCATTTCACGCTCGGACATGCCGTTTAAGACGATCGCCATGAGCAAAGGAGATATCTGATAATCAGGGATCGAACCGTCCGTTACGCCTTTTACGAAAAAAGCTATCTGCTCATCGGACAATTCCCTGCCGTATCTTTTCTCAAGAATAATATCCAGTATGTTCATCATCGTTACCTCACAGGCACATATATAAATAAGAATACCCCAAACATGCTTCAAAGTGCTAAACTATTGCAGACAAGAAGAAAAATCCGGAGGACGAAATGGCTGAAGCCGGCAAGCCTTTATCAGTAATAATCATCGGTTGCGGCCGCGTTGCGGTCAAACACCTCAAGGCTATCTCAAAACTTAAGGGCCTTAGTCTTGCTGCAGTAGTTGATACTAACGAAGAATCAGCAAAGCGCCTTTTGGGTTCTGTTAAGGGTTTTTCCGCAACTCCCGTTTATTCCGATTACAAAGAAGCCATAGATAAGGTCAAGCCTGATATCACATCCGTTACGGTACCTTCGGGTCTTCACTATCAGATAGCTTCTTATGCGATGGAACACGGAAGCAATCTTCTTCTCGAGAAGCCAATGACAATGTCTGCGTTCGAGGCCCGTGACATCTATGAACTTGCCCGTAAAACAGGCGCTAAGATAGCTATGGGTCATATCTACAGATATTTCCCGATAGTTGGTCTCATCCGTGACGATATAGCAAAAGGCGTTTTCGGAAAAGTAACCCACGGCAACATCAACGTACGTTGGGGACACGATGAATCTTACTACGGCAGTGCCGCCTGGCGCGGAACCTGGAAAAGCGACGGCGGGGCTTTGATGAATCAGACGATCCATGCGATCGATCTTCTCGTCTGGCTGATGGGTTCCGAACCGGTCTGTGCCGAAGCAATGATCTCCCAACGTCTGAGAAATATAGAAGCCGAAGATCTCGGCATGGCCGTACTGCGGCTTGAGAACGGCGCTCTTGCATCCATAGAAGGTACTACTGCAACCTTCCCTTCAAAGCACATGGCGGATTTTACCGTTTTCTGCGAAAAAGGCATGATCTCAATGGGTATCGATTCCAACAAGCCCCATATCTCCATCTACTCTTTAGATGAAAACGGAAAAACGCATAAACTTAACGGCAAATACATACGCCGTCAGTTCAAGGAAGGCGGCATGTTCTCTTACAAATGTGCTCTCAATCCGCATATGGGAATATATAACGACCTGTATGATTCCATAAACAATGATAAACAGCCTATTGCCGATGCTTATGCGGGCTATTCGTCAGTCGACACCATGATGGGCATCTACAAATCCGCCAAAGAAAACCGTCAGGTTCAGCTCCCTCTTACCGAGGATTTCAGCACAGTCGACATGACGGGTTATTTCCAAAACTGAAAAAAACAAAATAAAAAAGGACCTCTTTGTGAGAGATCCTTTCTTGTGGTGCACCTCCAGGGACTCGAACCCTGGGCCCACTGATTAAGAGTCAGTTGCTCTACCATCTGAGCTAGAGGTGCGTTAGCACAACGCAGATTATTTTATCACACCTTTCCGATTAGTCAACAGGTTTTCTTAAGTTAAAGAAATATCCGTTGCCAATAAAATGGCAGAGGATCACTTGTTGCCGTCAAGGAATTCGCTGAAGTCGTCAAATGTCTCTTCAGCAGATGCTATCGAAGGCTTAACAGGTTCCTCGATCTTCTTTTCAGGTTTCTTAGGCGCAGGCATCTCCTGCTGCTTTTCTGGTTCCTTGACAGGTTCCGGTGCAGGTTTTTCAGATTCGATCTTGGCAGGAGCAGAGGCAAACACCTTATCCGGATCAGCAAATGACATTTCGGGTTCTGATTCGGTCTCTTTTACGGGAGCAACCTCGGGTTCAGCCTTAGGCTTGGTTTCGGTTTCATTTTTGGATTCATTTTCAGCTTCTGATTCACCTTCATTATTCTCGATAAGAGATTCATTAGCCTTGATCCCTCGTTTTTCAGCCTCCCTCATTGCAGCGGCACGTTCACGAGCCTCCATCAACAGACGCTGCTGCAACTGTCTTCTCTCTTCTCTCTGGCGTTCCTTTTCCTCAGCAGCCTTCTTGATTTCTTCAGCCTTTTTCAACTCTTCTTCTTTCTCTTTGATACGTTCCTCGGAGACTTTGTCCCTGTTGTAATTCAAGAGATCAACGATAGATTCGGGCTTCTGGACGGCATTGGCAAGGATGTTATCCATACGTCTGCGGCTCTCTGCTGCGGCACGGGCTTCATCAGCAGCGACCTGGTCACCCAAGGACTGAAGCATAGCCAGTTCCTCAGCCGTAGCCATGTCTGCGGCCTTTCCTTCAGATGTATAGGAAGGCTTGGGACTCTTGATCTGAATATCCGAGACTCCGGACACAGAGAAATCCGATGCGGCCGCATTGATAGATTTCATGTCAGGTAATTCTACGCCGGGAAGTACTTCGTATTTTCTTTCGTCACTCATGGTAGCCTCCTAAGTCAGAAAACCAGCAGCAAAACAATGATGATCAGTTCTATTATACAGGCAATGCCGAATATCAAGGCAGGAATATTAAATTTGCTCGACTTAACAGCAACGTCGGAAGGATCGATAGCAGGCTCGGGTTCAGTCTTCTCGGGAACCGGCTCAGACTCAGGTTCTTTATTTGCTTCCTCTTCTTTGCCCTCTTCAGATTTTGACGCAGCGGAACTGATTATCTCAGAAGCCTTTATCAGATCCTCTTTGATCGACATGGCAACACTCTTGAAGTTCTCATCGGAAGTACCGAACTTGCCGGCACTGCTCTCAAGAGATGAAACGTCAGGAGCCGGGGTGCCCTCAAAGAGCAGAACGCCAAAAGAGGAGTCATCACTGACATTGCTCGAACCGACGATATATTTCTCAAGGATTTCTTTGATCTGTTCTTCGCCCTTCTCACGGCCTTCCGCGAAAGTCTCGGTCATCTTAGCCACAACGGGTTTGACCAGACCGGAATCCTCATCATAGACGTTGTCCTGAACGCCGTCAGTCATCAGAGCAACGGCATGACAGTCATCAACTGTAGTCTTGATGAATCGCATGTAATCAGCGGCGTGACCGGCAGTAATGAAGAATGTCGTACCGTCCTTCTCGTTCTGGGGCATTGAGAACGGCGACAGTCCCGAAGGAGATATCCTTACTACCAGGCCGTCTCCCAAATGACCGATGATCATTCTTCTGTCTTTTACGGCAACAAACAGCAAAGTGCAGGACAGCTGATCAAGGGTATCCAATTCTTTCTCTGCGATTATGTCCGCAAATTCGATCCTGATCTTCGCCATAAGATAAGATCTTACGGCCGCTTCCCTGTTCTCGCTGTACAGCGCGTCAAAATGATCGGCAAGTATCTCGGAAATCGTCTTGACTGCACAAGCCGAACCAAATCTGGCATGTGTATATTTCTTTCCGCCTGCGCCGTCAGCAATACAAACAACGGAAACACCGTTCTTCTGCATCGCGAAAGAAGCATCCTCGCAAGGCACCTGCCTGTTGATATGCTTATTTCCGATGGTGGTAACACAGCCGACGGTGATTCCCGAATACATCAGTTGTCATCCTCGTTAATGAACTTCATGAAATCATCAACACCAACTGCATCTCCGGTAGGAGCCGTATTGATGTGATAAAGTGCGTCGTCGCTCATTCCCGAAGAAACGATGGACGAAGAAGACGAACCGAGGAATTCGAACAGTTTAGCAAAATCAGTAGAGTTGACCGAGATAGGCTCCTCACGCTTAACTGAAAGCCTCCTCAAGATATCGAAATCAACACCAGAACCAACACCGATATTAAAAATGACAAGCTTATCGTTAGCTTCAAGCTCGTTACATGCTTTGATCGCAAGCTCCATATTCTGCATGGCATTAGGGCCCTGCGGAGCTCCGTCCGTAATGACTACCAGCCAGGGCTGATAGTATTTGATACCCATCTGCTTATAACCCTCTTTACGTGCGTTGAGGAGCTCCAAAGCAGTAAGGATACCTTCACCGATAGGAGTCAGAGTAGTTGATGCTGTGATCTCAGGAACGCCCTTGTCCTTGGCGATCTTTCCGAAAGGCATTACGATCTCGACTTTTGAGCCGAATGTAATGATAGCTATATCAGTAGATGAACGGGTATCGTCATTGTTCTTTATCGATGCCAGGAAGTTCTGCAAACCCATATTGAGCTGCTTTATCGGATTACCCATCATCGAACCGGAAGTATCAAGCGCGAAACAGATAGGAAGTCTCCTTTTTGTGCTTGTACCGAAATCCGCAGAACTGAACATCTCTCCCATAATAAGACCTCCGATCAAAACAATCTGAACAGTTCCATTATATACATAATGTGATGGAAATTATCAGAATAATCCGAAGAACTTCTTCTTTTTTGCAACCTCATCATCCTGGTCGTGAAGCTGATCCTTGGGAATGTATTTTCCCGTAGGAACATTGGCAAAAGTCTTCTTCGCGAAAGGAGAATTTGCATTAGATACAGGTTCTTCAGGTCTGGCAAATATAGGCTTGCCGAAAACTGCAGGCTCTGAAGGTTCGGACTGAACCGGCGCAGGTGCCTGATTACGATCAGGCTGTGCGGCAGGCTTGGACTTGCCGGCATTACGCTTCAGATTCTCTCTTGCCTCTTCCACATCAACTGAAGCCTGCTTATAGTTCTCTTTCGGGAAAAGCTTATATGCTTCGGGATCATCGTAGACGAAGTTCTCTAGATCTTCTTTGTATTTAACGACAGCATCAAGCCATTCGAGCGTGTCAAATGACCATCCGTTCTTAAACGTCTCATAGAGCATCTTACGAAGTCTGTCAGAAGTATATTCCCAGATGTGATCGTAACCGCCAACCGGAATGAACTCCGATTCATTCTCGAAATTGTAAGGGAAGTTATAGTTTACGATCTCTTCTTTGAGCGTCTCAGCACCATTACGGGTAGCATAAGGATGAAGCCCGCAGAAAAGGACTGAGAAAACAAGCATCGCGATCGAATAATCCTCATCCCTCAATTCCCTTAAGAACTTGGAGAAATCCTTGCCCCATAATCTCTGATCAGTAAACTCTTCTGTACCGACCGGACAAGGAAGATTGCCGATCTGAACGCTGTCCATGTCGATGAGATAAACATCCGAAGACGTATCGATCAACGCATTCTTCAACTGTATGTCGCCTACAACGACATCATGCATATGAAGATATATATACTTCTCAATAAGCGAAAGAAGAGTCTTAACGACATCACATCTCGTCCACTCCGGGAAAGCTTCGAGCATGGCATCAGGCCCGTCGAAAACAGTTCCGAGCGTAGTTCCCTTGCCCAGAGTCATCGTATAACCGACAGGAGAATTGCGGAAATATACAAGTTCCTTGGGAATGCAGAAACCATTACCGGAGATTCCGAGCTCGGTAAGCTTCTTGAGCTTTGCCCAACGGAGCGGGGTGATAATGCCCTTGTGGTATATCTTGACGATATGGCCTTCACGGTTGGTCGTAAACACCATGCCCTCTGCACCGCCGCTGAGACGTTTAACGAGCTCATACTTGACATCTTTATCCGTAACGACAACATCGGAGATGCTGGCGCTGCCGAACGACTCGATATAAGAACTGTTATACGCAAGCCGGCTGGGCTCCTGCTTAGGGAACGAGAAGCACAAAGAATCGATCGAATCGAAGATATTGAGGACACCCTTTGCGATAATGGCAATATCACAGCCCAAGTAAGGCATCTTCTCATATAATCTCTTAGTAAAGATCGAGTTTCTCGTGGTCAGGACGCAGCAACCGTCTGATATCTCATTGATATTGACGGCGACTTTATCGATGGCGATCTCCTTGATAAGATGCAGCCTGTTCTCTGCAAGCAGATATGAACAGATCTTCTTCATGGCAGCTGCAGCCTTGAGGTCCTTGGGATCCTTTATATGCAGGGTACAATAATGAAGTGCCTTGAAGGATTTATCAACATACACATCCATGCCGTAATCAAGGACTCTCATAAGTCCGTCCATTACCGGAGTACCTGCGTACTCTATAAGGACTGAATAGTCAAGGAAAATGGATTTATAACCACTTAACTCTTCTAACATAACTGCCCCTTTATAAACAACCTCTCACAATATAATTTAATTCTTAATTGAACTAAAATCAACAGAAAAAGTAACTTTTAAAGGCAATTTGATTATTTTATTGATTTATTCGATTCCAACCAACCTCATAAGGAATCTTGCATTTGACTCACGGCTTATGCCGTCAGAGAGCTTATAGTCAAAAGAAATACCCGTATCCGTGTACTTTTCGGAGAAATGGTAATAGCAGATATTCTTATATGAATCAACTGTCTTATCGATCATTGCGTAATCATGAGTTGTCATCATTCCGCAGATGCGCGGAGAAGACAGATTCTTAAGAACGATCAGTGCGCCTTCCGTACGGTCGTCTGAATTGGTGCCGCGGAAGATCTCATCGATAAGGAACAAAAGCGCCGTCTCATCTTCTTTCGCACTCTTAATGATCTCTGATATGCGGACAAGTTCAGCTTTGAAAGTACTCATGTCCTCACCTAAGTTGTCGGTTATCCTCATGGAAGACATTATCCTCATCCTTCCCAAAGACAAAGAGCGGCAAGGAACTTTCGAACCCATATAAGCAAGGATAGAACAAACTCCGACCGTCCTGATGAGCGTAGTCTTTCCGGACATGTTAGAACCTGTTATAAGCGCTATGTCAGATCTGATCGTGACGGAATTGCTGACAGCGGTATCCGGAGCAAGAAGCGGATGCTTGATATCTTCTCCTGCAAAATAGGCATTGTCTTCCGGATTATCACTTTTCTCTATCTCAGGGAAAGAGCAAACGTCGCTGATAAATGAAATCTGCGATGCGCACATCAAAGTCTCGATCTCAGCCAGATTGTAAACCGAATGATAAAGGCTGTCCCCGAAACTGTCCGCCCATTTTCCCATGTTATAGCAGATCAGATAATCGAGCGGCAAAACGCTGTTGAAAAGGAAAGCAAACAAAGGCTGGCTCCTCAATCCGGAGAAGAACAATATTACGGAAAGCGATGATAACGAAGACGTTACCGCCTTGCCGTCTTTTCCTGAAATAAGGGATCTCAGATAATCGTCTTTAAGTCCGGATGACTCAAGCAAAGAATAAAGCTTATGTATGGTTGAGACCTGCAAAGGCATACCGTCGGCAGCCGTGAAATAATATGCGTTTGTCTTAAATCCTGAAACCCAGGATAAAAGGTTTATCAGAAGAACGCCCAGCACTGAAGCACGTACAAATGCGGGAAAGAATATCAGCGAAGCTAAAGGAATAAGCCAGAGACAAATAAGAAGTACCGATATCGTAACGTAGTGCTTCTTTACGGGCTTTTTATCAGAGGCGAAATCAATAAGTGCTTTCGGATCCTTTTTCATGTTTCCCAACAAAGCCGTGGCCTGATACTTCAAAAGGAAATCGGGATCATCGGATAATTCTTTAACAGCGCCCTGTCTGACAATGATGTCAGAAGCAGATCTTACTTTATTTCCATGCCCCATGAGTTCACCTGCAAAAGCTCTTTTTCCAAATGATGTTTCAGAGACATTAAGAAGCGAGAACAACGACTTCTTACCGAAAAGGTCAAGATCCATGCAGTAATCGTGATCGCCTATGTAGAACTCATTACCGCCTGCAGATCTTCTGGCCTCTTCTTTCTCATCCCTCCTCTTAAGGTCCTTGCAGACAAGTTCGAAAAGAAGATCAAAATCGCCCTTTATCCTTGCAATATAACGGGAATTAACATTTGATAAAGCTTCATAGTATTTGAGCTTTGCAGTGATCTTGCCGTGAATGATGCACAGAACGGTAAAAGCAATGACAATAGCCGCAAAAACAAAATAGAATGCAGTATTCTTCCCTGTTATTGCCATGACGAGGAATACGACAGCTGCAATGAATAATGCAAAACGCAAAATGCTGAACGTAACGCTTTTGCGCCCGTGCAGCATCATTGACTGTTCAATATCTTTATTCTTGTCTTCGAAAAACTTAAGCCTTGCCGTCATTCACTTTTCCTGCAGATTTAGACGATGTGGGCTTCTTTGCCGGAGCCTTCTTTGCCGGTGCCTTTTTGGCAGTTGCTGCTTTTTTCGCAGTGGTCTTGGCGGATGTTTCTTTTGCCGGTGTTTTCGCTTTGGAAGCCGGCTTTGTTTTTGCAGAAGTCTTGGCAGAAGTCTTTGAAGCCGCAGTCTTGGATTTAGCTTTAGTAGTTTTAGAAGAAGCGCTCTTCGCCCTGCTTGCACGCTTAGGAACGCACGCATCAAGCACGTCGCCGACATTGTCGTGGATCGTAAGCAAAGCCTTAAGATCCATATAAGTCGAACTCTTATTGATAATGACTATCCTGTCATGCTTAAGGAACTGGGCAAAAGTTGCGGCCGGATAAACAGTAAGCGATGTTCCGGCGATGATCAGAAGGTCGCACTTCTTAACTGCCTTGATGGCGTCATCAACGTCTTTGTGATTGAGGTTCTCTTCATAAAGAACGATGTCAGGCCTGACCATGCCGCCGCATTTCTCACAGTGCGGAACGCCTTCCTGAGCAACCACATATTCAAGATCATACTTCTTGCCACAATCCATGCAGTAATTCCTGAAAACAGAACCGTGAAGTTCGATGACGCACTTGCTTCCGGCTTCCTGATGAAGGTTATCAATATTCTGAGTGATTATGGCCTTGAGCTTACCCTGCTTCTCAAGCCTTACAAGTGCCTTATGAGCCTTGTTGGGCCTTGCATCGGGATATATGAGCTTACGCTTGTAAAAGTCGAAGAAATCAGCAGGATGCTCCATGAAGAAGTCGTGGGCAATAATGTCTATCGGCCTGTATTTCATTCCGCTGTCGGAATTGTATATACCGGTACCGCTCCTGAAATCAGGAATACCGCTTTCAGTAGAAACACCGGCACCGCCAAGAAAAACAATGTATTCAGATTCAGCAATCAGCTGCTTGAGCTGACGCAACTTGTCTTCCCTAACGCTTCCTAGCCTGTCAATCCTGGTTTCCATTTAACTTCCTCACTCAGATCAAATACGAGGTCAGTGATCAATGGTGATCCACAATACCGTCAAGATCAAAATCGCCATCACCCACATCGTCGAAGGTCGCGGCAGCACCGAACATTTCCTTGCCTGCTACGCGCTTCTCATCCCTTCTCTGTTCAACGAGATTGCTCAAAGCCTTGCGGACTCTGTCAGGTGTCTTTATGCTTCTGATCTCAAGAATAGGCGTGGTCTTATCAGCTGTGTTAAGTATGACTGAACCCACTCCGAAGATCTTCTGGCCAAACGACTGCTTGTAGGTTATATCGAGGATACGGTATAGCAGGATCTCTTCCGATTTTGTGTTAAAGATTCCCGTCTTAAGATAAAACTTATTCTTGCTGAAAGAATAGATTGTAAATGACAACGGAAGCCCCAGATATCTTTTTCTGTCCTGCCAAAGGATCTCTTCGTTTTCGGTAAGATTTGTAAGCCTATCAATTTTAGACATAACTAAGATCCCTCCGTATCTGCCGGCACATCAGTAAAATATACCGAACTTATATCAAATATATTATAAAACCAAAATATATGTGTCATTTTACGGAAAATGAAACACAATATTAATATTGGCTCACTGTTTCCTGTTCTTTCTTATCGGATCGAGTATATCGTCTTTGTCGAACAGCCTCGAAAAATCGTAATTCTTCATAGCGTTCGGACTTATTATCGTTCTGTCAAAATACAGATAATTGTCTCCGTAGATATGGTACGGTTTGGGGCCTGCCCCGAAGAAGATACGGAAACCGTTATTCTTTAAGAATACGGCCTTCTCATCAGTTCCGTAGATGTAGTTGCCGCTCGGATAGGAGATCATGTGGGTGTCAGGGATCAAAGAACCGATCTGTTCGAGCCACTTATTTGTATCATCCATTATGCCCGCCAGGTCTGTCTTCCTTGCGTTAGGAAGATAACCGTAAGTGCACGAAGCAAATTTCCAGCCGGTATCCTTAAGGACTTCGACAATGTTCTTCACGGCATTTCTGTTATTCTCGATCTCTTCATCCGTGTATTCTTCCTGGGGAAGATTGGCGGCGTTGAGTTGGGAATTCCTGTCTTTGAGCTGCTCTCGGCTGACAACGTATCCGAAGCATGAATCATGTCCGCCGATGGATACGATTCCCTTAGAGCCGTCATAAGTAAAATCCAGATGGTTGCTGACAAAAACGTCCAAAATGCCTATTGCTTCGGCAGTCCTGTTAACGACTGCGTCTTCTGCACCGTCTTTACCCTTTATAGTGTATTCGCCGCAAACCTGCTTCTCGTCGTTCAAGACCAATCTCCTGCATGTTCCGCAGACATACGCGGTAGGATCATAACTCAGATTCTCGATGATGATCACCAGAGGCTTCTTGCCTTCAGGTATCGTAAGATTGCGCTCGAGGATAAATCCCGGGTCGGTAGCCGACATCATGTTCTCGGGATCGACAAGGATATAGCCCTTCTTATAAAGGCTTTCAAGAATCTGATTGAATTCATTTCCGGTAAGGTAAAGACCTGTATCTCCCTTACCGAACTCGACACCGAAAGCAGTATCAGTGTTTGCGATCAAAGATCTTACGCAGAGGACCTCAACATGTCCCCTGTATTCGATAGTCTTTGAGGTGTGTCCGGTAGCTGCCAGAAGGTCCGAACGGATCTTCTCGTCTTCGGGAAAGATCGCCGCCATATCAGAGAAAAGCTTCTCGGCAGAGTAGAACTTATATCTCTCGAGCATGTGCTCGCCTTCTTCCATCATCGGCTCATACATCGCGGTCTTTATCTCGTTGATCCTATTGGATGAATACTCACCGACAAAGCCCTCATACTTGCCGTTAACCAGCTGGTATCTCTGCACTGCAGTTACATAATCACCGTTGGACAATGCTTTCTCGGCAGTCCTGACATCACCTGTAGCAGTCTCGATGTAGTCGATCTCTCGAAGCATCGGTCCCGCGATAGCCGAGAAATTACTGATCGGCGAGAGTTGATCAAAGACAAAGATTACGTCAGGCTTCTCTATCTTACCGAGAAGGAACTGTTCGCAGAGTTCATTAAGACGCTTGGCGACGACGGATGCGGTAAGTTCCTGCATGGAGTCAAGGAAATCAACGTCACTGTGCTGAGGAACATATCTGCTGGTCAATATTCTGTCGCAGATAGTATCGACCTTAGTCTTTACGATGGCCTCCATGCTGTCCAGCATCTTGATCTTCTCATCGTGCGTCTTGTCACTGGCATCCGGATTGTCGGCAAGGACCTCATCCTGAACGTTTCTGTATATCGCGAGAGCTTCCTCATAGTTGCCCATTTCTATGGCTTCGCTGAAATCCGGGATCGTTCTGTCCTCATAAGCATTCTGCCTGGCAAGAACGGTCATGATCACAACAAGAACGATAAGCACAGCACCGCAGGCAAAAGCAGCGGCACCAAAACCGCGCCTGCCGGTCTTCTCATTCTCGCTTATGTGATATCCTGCCGAAAATCCCGTCACTTCAGATCATCAAAGCTTATCTGCTTTGCCTCGAGGGATTTCTCCCTTATGTAATAGCCGATGGCCGGCAACTTGCGGATACGGTAATACTCAGAATCCTCAACTTCGACCTCTGCGAGCAACGACAGACTCTTTAACACTGAACCCTTCTTTGAGAGCAAAAGCTGTACGCCCTGCGTCGTCCTTGTCGTCTTGAGAGGAACAAGTGATGACCTGAATACAACCGCCTTGTCTATACTGCTGGTAGCCACCATATCCGGATCCTCATCCTCATTAAGGAACTTGAATCCCACCGGCCTGCTGCCGTCATAGAAAGCATTTACAAGCTTCTTTCTGTTCTGCTTTGTCTCATATGCGCTGATCGGGAATCTCGCAGCTTTTCCGTTCTCGAAAGCAATGAAGAGTATTCCCTTATAGTCTGTCGTAGAGATCATGAACATAGGTCTCTCACCGTCTTCCATTCCGAGCTCATTCGAAAGGAAGTATCCGAGATCGCCGGGCTTCGTGTCTGCAAACTCATAGACATGTGTCTTATAGAGATTGCACTTATCGGTAAAGATAAGCAGGTCTGACTTGTTCTCGCACTCAAAGCCCATGAAGATCTCGTCATCGTCTTTTGTCTTAAGCTCTCCGGCATTCTGAAGCGATTTCATGGTGTGCTTCTTAAGATAGCCGTGACGCGTAAGCATGAGGTGAAGCCTGTAATCGGGAATGACCGCAGACTCTTCAAATGTCTCTGTCTCTTCCATGCCGACAAGTTCAGATTTTCTGGGCTGGCCGTATTTCTCTGCAACTTCTTTCAATGTCTTGGCAATGAGATTATTGATCCTTCTCGGGCTCCCCAAAAGATCTTCGGTATCAGCGATATCCGCCTTGAGCTTATCCCTGTCAGAGATCCTGTTCAGGATATACTGCTTATTGATGTTACGGAGCTTGATCTCCGCAACATATTCAGCCTGCTCTTCATCGATGCTGAAGCCCTTCATGAGGTTAGGAACAACGTCAGCTTCAAGTTCCGTCTCTCTGATGATCTTGATGGCTTTATCGATATCCAGAAGGATAACCGCGAGACCGTCTAACAGGTGAAGCCTCTTCTTCATCTTATCAAGATTGAAAGCAAGTTCACGGCAAACGCATGTCCTTCTCCATTTGAGCCATTCGTCAAGGATCTGGGCGATTCCCAATACTCTGGGCGAACCGTCGATAAGGATATTGAAATTGCATGAGAAAGTATCTTCGAGCTTGGTAAATCTGAAGAGCTTTGTCATGAGCTGCTCGTGGTCGGTACCGCGCTTGCAGTCGATTGTGATCTTAAGGCCGTCCAAGTCAGTCTCGTCTCTGATATCCGCGATCTCTTTAGCCTTTCCTGCTTTAACAAGATCAGCGATGTTATCAATTATAGCCTCAACGCTTGTGGAATAAGGGATCTCGGTGATCTCAATAAGGTTTTTCGCCTTATCGACCTGATACTTGGCTCTCACGGAAAAAGTACCCTTACCGGTATCGTAGATGGCCTTCATCTGTTCCTTATCGTAAAGTATCTTTCCGCCGCCCGAAAAGTCAGGTGCCGGCATTATCTCCAAAAGATCAGTGTTCGGATCTCTCAGATAAGCTTCTGCAGCAGCGCAGACTTCAGCGAGATTGAACGAACATATATTGGAAGCCATACCAACGGCTATACCCTGATTGGCATTGACAAGGACTGCCGGGAATGTTGTAGGAAGAAGCGTAGGTTCCTTAAGCGTGCCGTCGTAGTTATCGATCATATCGACGGCATCTTTGTCGATACCCTTAAAGATCTCTTCACATATCTTCTCAAGTCTGACTTCCGTATAACGGGGCGCAGCACACTGCATGTCTCTGGAATACTGCTTACCGAAGTTACCCTTTGAATCAACAAAAGGATGCAGCAATGAACCGTTGCCTCTGGTAAGCCTTACCATCGTGTCGTAAATAGCCTGATCACCGTGAGGATTGAGCTTCATGGTCTGACCGACTACGTTTGCTGACTTAGTCCTGTTGCCTCCCAAAAGTCCCATTTTATACATCGTATAGAGGAGCTTGCGGTGCGAAGGCTTAAAACCGTCGATCTCGGGAATGGCACGGGATACAATGACACTCATTGCATAAGGCATGTAATTGATCTCGAGCATCTCCGTAATAGGCTGGTCTATTGCCGGCATGTCCTTGGCATTGCTGTCAGTAAGCTTTGCCTTAAGTGAGTCTGAATTAAAATCATCTTTTTTCTTACGTGCCATTTACATCACCCTAAATCAAGCATATCGAGATACTTCTTGCCGTCCATCTCGATATGGAGTTTTCTTCCTGCGAGGTTATCTCCGAGGAGAAGATCAAAGACCTCGGCGGTCCTCATCGCATCTTCGGGACAAGCCTTGATAAGCCTTCTGGACTTCGGATTCATGGTTGTCTTCCACATCATCTCAGGCTCATTCTCACCCAAACCTTTGGATCTCTGGATCGTGCAGAGCTTGGGATCGACTTTGGCAAGGATCTCGGTCTTTTCCTTCTCGTTAAACGCGAAAAAAGTCTCTTCCTGCGCGTTCTTACCCTTAGGTCTGTATGTGATCTCGAAAAGCGGAGATTCCGCTACATAGACATAGCCCTTCTCGATAAGCGTAGGCGTAAGCCTGTAGAGCATTGCAAGTATCAGCGTCCTGATCTGGAAACCGTCTACATCGGCATCGGTACATATTATGATCTTGTTCCATCTCAGATCGTCAAGATTAAATGCACTCATATCCTTTGTATGTTTGTTCTTGATCTCGACGCCGCATCCCAAAACCTTAAGAAGATCCGTAATGATCTCACTCTTAAAAATGGTCGCGTAATCAGCCTTGAGGCAGTTTAATATCTTACCTCTTACAGGCATTACAGCCTGGAATTCAGCATCACGGCCGAGCTTGACAGAACCCAAAGCGGAATCACCCTCAACGATATAGAGCTCACGCTTTGCAACATCCTTGGTCCTGCAGTCAACGAATTTCTTGATCCTGTTGTTGATATCGACCTTGCCCATGAGGGTCTTCTTAATGTTGACCTTAGCCTTCTCGGCATTCTCACGCGCACGCTTATTGATAAGGATCTGCTCGATGGTCTTAGCCGCAAAATCCTTATTCTCGATAAACCAGATCTCAAGGTTGTCCCTGATGAGCTGCGTCATGAAGTCCTGAATGAACTTGTTGTTGATCGCCTTTTTGGTCTGGTTCTCGTATGAAGTCTGTGTGGAGAACGTATTGGTAACAAGGATCAGAGAATCAGCAATATCCTGGAAAGTGATCTTTGACTCATTCGCTTTATACTTGTCTCGCTGCTTGATCTGCTTGTCTATCTCTGCTACAAAAGCATTCCTGACAGCCTTATCAGGTGAACCGCCGTGCTCGAGGAAGCTTGAATTATGGAAGTATTCCAGAGCATTTATCTCATTGTTGAAGCAGAAAGCAACTTCAGCTCTGACCTTATATTCGTCACGGTCTTCCTTATCTCTGCCTCTGCCTTCACCTGAGAACGTATATGTATCGGTAAAGCCCTTCATGTCGCTAAGTTCATCGACATAACCCTTGATGCCTTCGGGATAGATATAAGAGAATTCTTCACCTGATTCTGCATCCTTGAGTATGAATTCAATACCGCTGTTTATGACAGACTGACGCTTGATTATCTCCTTGAAGACCTCAAGCGGGATTATCGTCTCGGTAAAGACCTCGGTATCAGGCCTCCATCTCTGGATCGTACCGGTCCTTAAGAATCTGTAGGGCTCGGTAACAAGATCCGTCACGGGATTGCCCTTGGCAAAAGACATCGAATACTTGGTCTTGTCGCGGAAGACCGTTACTTCAAAGAATTCCGAAGCATACTGTGTGGCACAGGCGCCAAGGCCGTTGAGTCCGAGCGAAAACTCATAATCGCCTGAACTGTTATTGTTGTACTTGCCGCCTGCGTAAAGCTCGCAGTATACCAGTTCCCAGTTATATCTTCCCTCTTTCGCGTTATAGTCAAGCGGGATGCCACGTCCGAAGTCCTCAACCTCGATCGTTCCGTCAGGGAACCTCGTTACGATTATCTTGTCTCCGTAGCCTTCACGCGCTTCATCGATCGAATTGGACAGGATCTCGAAAAAAGAATGTATGCAGCCTTCGAGATTGTCTGATCCGAAAATAACGGCCGGCCTTAATCTGACTCTGTCAGCGCCCTTGAGCATCGAAATGCTCTCGTTGCCGTAATCCTTCTTACTCGGCATAAATGATCCGACTCCTTATTATTAATTATTTATATAGGCTTGGTTCGATTATAACACAAAGATTTCAATATCCTTCAAGGGCAAATCCACAATAAAACAAGGTTGTCCGCATAATCGAACAACCTCATTTGACAAACTTTTGATGCCTCGTCAGATATAGGGTATCTCCTCGGGTCTGCACGGCAATAATTCATTGGAAGTTCCTCTACCGGGATAGGTAAAAGGCCCGTTGTAGATCAGATTGAATTTAAAAGCAAAATTGTTATGTTCAGGAGATACCTCGATCTTATACTGCATCGGTTTACGAAGGCCATAACTGGCGCAGCCGAAGACATGGGAACCCGGGGCAAGCATCACCCTCACGGATTCATGATTCAATATAAAACCGTAATCCAAGCCGTCTATCATAATATTGATATGCCTTGCAATATATAAAGGGTGAAAAGAACCCATCCTATATATAAGCAACTGCCCCATGTATGCATAGGCTTTTCCACAAGAGGGACAGGGATAACCCGCTGACGCATCATTTTTAATGCCGTCACTTACGGTCTTGCAGTCAGGACAAAAAATGCGGTACTTTCTTCCTACGGGAATGATGATGTTTCCGCCTTCCATCTTCGGCTCTGCATAAGGAAGCGGCTCCGGTTTAGGTGCGGATTCAGCTTCAACAGGATTACCGCAGGAATTACAGAATTTTGCGCCGTCACCTATCGGATTTCCGCATTTAATACAGTTCATAGATCTATCCCCTTTCTGCAATGCTTCAATGGATCAAATGCATTGCCTCTTCAAACGTCTTGGCTTTATCCGTCTCAAGCATTTTCCTGGCATAACCCATACGGCTTTTGTTTCTCATGTTTTCAGGAACAATGCTGTCATATAGAGCCAGCTCGGCACGCATTTTTTTCTCGCTTGAGATAAGATCGTCCAGCCTTTCCCTATCCTCATCCATTTTTACCCTTCTTCTGTAAGCATTATTTTCAGCATCGCGGGTACATTGTGCTCTCAGGATCCTTGCTCTTACGCCGCCGACAATAACGAAAACTATGGGCAGCACAAAACACCCTATAAGAAGGAAACACATCAAAGGAAAACTGGAATACGACAGGAGCGCCAAGATATAACATATCGAAAAGGAAACGGCACCATATATCAGATACGGCCAGAAAAAGCGGAATGCCGAATACCGTTTGGGCTGATAAAGAGCATCATTCCTTAAAGAATTGGATATACTATCGATCTCGCTTTGCATCTTTGCGAGAGAATAATACTTGGTCCCCAGCATGTCGCAGAGTTCGATGCTCTCAGTCTTGGACATGGAAGAATAATTATTCAGCACATAATCTGCCGTCAACGGTGTTTGTGGCATTTGATCACCCCCATTCAAACATCAAAAATATTATAACAAACAGGGAATGTGATAACTATGCCGTAAAAAAGAAAAACGCTCAGCAATAAGCTAAGCGCTTTTCTGGTGAGCCATGGGGGACTCGAACCTCCGGCCCACAGCTTAGAAGGCTGTTGCTCTATCCAGCTGAGCTAATGACCCTGGAGCGAGTGATGGGAATCGAACCCACGTGGTCAGCTTGGAAGGCTGAAGTTCTACCATTGAACTACACTCGCATAAATCGCTGAAATAATTTTCAGCGAAGTAATACTACACTAACGTTCGAAATAAATCAACTGTTAAAATCAGTTCGTCGGCGGTTTCTTGGAAAGATAAGTCTCTGAACAATAGAAACCGTCAATGGTCTTGTACCAACCGTTGCTCGTTCTGGCAACGACTACTACAGTCTGGCCTCTGGAAAGAGTACCGATCTTGGTATATTCAGTGCCCGGGCCTTTCCTGAGGTTGAGGAACTCGCCCTTGGTGACTTTTGCATAATAAGTAACCTGCTGATCAAGGGTCGTCTCCTTCCATGTTACCTGCTGGTCGTTGGTAAGAGGTCCCTTATAGACTGTAAGAGAAGTCGTGGGAGCAGTAGTTGTTGTGGTAGTGATCATTGAAGATGTGGTAGTTGCGATGGTCGGCTTGGACTTCTTACCGCACGCAACAGCGCTCAAAGCCATGACACCGATAAGCATACCGGCTGTAATCCTGGCTGCTGCCATTTTGCTGTTCACGATAATCACCTCCGCAGAATTCTCGATTTTTTATATTATTACATACTTTCTCTTAAAAAATGTATTAATTTTGTTACAAACAAAACCTCAAGGCTTTTCGGCTCATCAGAAACGGTAATCCGGTTCAAGAAGATAGTATGCTTCATGGTCTCTGTACTGCCCGTTGATATGCATGTAAGATGCCCTGCTGCCCTCTTTTACAAACCCGGCGCGTTCTATCAGCTTTAACGAAGGAACGTTCTCGGGAAGGATAAAAGCCTCTATCCTGTGCATTTTGTATTCCTTGAACATGAAGCTGCATGAGGCGTTCAGAGCTTCAGTCATATATCCCTTGCCGGTATGATCCTGATCGAGATGATATCCGGTGGCGCAATTCATCATCCCGCCGTATGCAAGATTGAAGAAAGATACCCTGCCGATGATGTCATTGCTGCCCTTCAGGGTGATCCAGAAAGGAACGAGGCTTCCTGATAAAAAGGAATCACAATCAAACGCGAGGTATTTGCGCTGTTCCGACACCGTAAAGTACGAATCGGGGTGCGTCTGCGAGAACTGTTTGTGGAAATCGCGGTTCTTTATCAGATATTCAGTAACTCTGGCAGTTTCACTCTTGCGGAGTACTGACAGCCTGAGCCTGTCAGTCTCTATCGCAAGCATCTCGCCCTTGAAACGTTTCTGAGCGATAAGATAGTCCATCGCTTCCTACTCTTCAGGGTCCGGAAGATCGGGTTCATCCTGATTATCCGGCTTATCCGGCTCATCAGGTTCATCAACGACTTCAGGCTTTTTGGTGCCCTTTGCTCCGAGGAGACGGTCACGTACGATTATGCCTGAATCCGAGATCAATCCGTCCGGCCAATGGCCTGTAAAGATATCCTCGATCGAATATCTTCCGTTAGTGTCAAAGAGCAGGCCGTTAAAAGTGGCATTATTTGTAGCATAAATATATGCATTACACCATCCAATCTTGTTTTCCTCAAGGAAATCCAGCCAGGAAGACGTGCCGTCAGCACTTACGGAACTTACGCCGGAAGAATCCGTGGTCTTCCATTCCGTAGCGAAAACGCAGATTCCCTTCTTTCTTGCGTTGTAGATCTTTGTCTGCAGATCCTCGCCGTCAGAAGCTGCGCTGAAATGAACTGAATAGCATATGTTGGAACCCTTGATCGGGTTATCAGCTGCTTTATCGATGTCACGGCACCAGTCAGGCGTACCGACGATAATGATGTTGTCCTTATCGATAGTCCTGATAGACTTAATAACTTCTTCAGCAAACGGTTTTACGGAATTGTTCCAGTCAACTGCTCTTTTCTTCTTGTCTCCGGATCTTGTGCCGTTAGGCTCGTTGCAGATCTCATATATGACATTCGGCTTATCCGCGTAGATTCCCGCGATCCTGGTAAAGAAAGAGATTGCTTTCTTTTTGTAAGTGTTAGGGTCACCGTTCTTGCTGTTATGCCAGTTTACGATAACGTAGATACCCTGATCAATGCACAGGTCAATGATCTCGCAAGTCTGTTTGAAGTACTTCTCTGAATTATTGATATAAGTATCTTCACCCTTATCTGCGGGTACGGCGATCCTTAATACGTCGGCACCCCAGTCCTCAGCAATAGTCTTTATGGTCTCGGCGTCGAAGAAACCTGCGCATTCGTCAAGAGGAGCAGAGCTTACGCCCCTGAGAACTACAGGTGTCTTGCTCTTGGTGGTTATGGTTCCGCCGGATACGATAAGACTTCCGTATGTCTTTACGGGCTTCTTCGTGATCAATGAAGTACTCGTAGGTCCGGGCGGAAGCGGTTCTGTCTCTGAGGGAACGGTCTCTGCAGTTGTCTCGGTAGCCTCAGTTGTCTCAGTGGTAGTCGGTATTGTTGTGGAAGGAAGAGTTTCCGGACCCAGATTCTTGGAACATGCCGCAAAAGACAACGACATGGCCAGAACGATCAACAGTGAAACAGTTTTAGATCTCATAATTTTTTCTGCACCTCAGTAAAAAATTGAAATTTATAATATCAAATTGTATTTCATATTTCCAAAATTCAATGTATAATCATTCTGTATTATAAAGCAACTTATACAAAATCAATCGCTTTTTTGATACAACTGGCAGTTAACATAATTGAAACAGTTTATTTATAATAAAAGTTGTTAAATAAACTATAATATAGATGAACCATAGATTATTCAGGAGTTTTTTATGGGACGTTCAGATGCTTTAAGAGACAAGATACAAAAGCTCGGTACCAAGCAGAAACTTGGTGCTTTGATTAAGTATGCTGACGATGCCGATGACGATGTAAGAATGGCTGTTGCTATTGCCATGGGCCTTATTCCTACATATGATTCAGGCATGGCTCTCATTCCCCTTCTCCGCGATGCTTCACCTCAAGTACGTGCCGCTGCCGCTACCGCCGCTGCCGAGATCCACGCAAAGCATTGCGAAGAGTATGTCAAGAAGCTCGCATTTGCCGATTCCGATCCTAATGTAAGGCAAGTTGCAAAAGCCGCTTTCGACAGTCTCAAAGACACCGTAGTCTAATTAAGTAATGAATTATAAAGGCCGTACAGCGTACGGCCTTTTAGTTTGTTTGTTTTTACTTCCGGTTCAGTTATCGCAAATGATCATTACGACTTCTCCGGCCTTCTTATAGATGGAATTCTCGGGGATTACGCCTCTTACCATTGATAAAGGATATACTCTTGATCCTCTTCCGACTACGGTTCCGGGATTAAGAACGCTTCCGCATCCGACCTCAACGTTATCGCCGACGATAGCCGCAAACTTCTTAAGTCCGGTCTCGATGTCGCCGCCTTCATAATGAACGTTTACCAGTTTCTTGTCAGACTTTACGTTGGAAGTGATCGAACCTGCACCTAAATGAGCCTTATAACCGAGGACCGAATCGCCGACGTAGTTATAATGAGGAACCTGAACGTTATCACAGAGTATGACATTCTTGAGCTCGGTCGAGTTGCCTACGACGCAGTGGGTACCGACGATGGCATTGCCCCTGATGAATGCGCAGTGTCTGACTTCGGTCTCGGGTCCGATGATCGCAGGGCCCTTAATATATGCTGATTCATAGACATTGGCGCTCTTTGCGATCCAGATGTCCTCTCCCCTCTTCTCATAGACCTCGGGATCAAGGGTCGGGCCTATCTTAAGAATAAAATCCTTGATGAGAGGAAGCACTTCCCAGGGATACTGTTTACCCTCGAACAGCGGAGCCGCAATGGTATGGCTCAGATCGATCAGTTCTTTTGTTTCAAACATACCTTTATCCTCCAATAAAAATGCGGCGGCAGCCGCATTGGTTCACTAAGATTGTGACTTGAATTTAACTACTTTAAGTGTACCGGGGACCTTGTTGTCTACACGGAAATACACGTTCTTGTCTTTACTCGTTACCACAACGGGAACTTCAACGATTCCTTCCTTATCATCAGGTATCGACGCATAATCGATGGTAGCTACGATATCCTTAGAAGTAAGCGAGTTAATGGTGTTCCTTCGTCCGACGATCTTGAGTTCCACTTCTTCGATAGGGAACGATATACGGATATTCTGTTCTTCGGGATATGAGATCGGAACGCTGATGTTCCTGCTGACAACAGGGTTGTTGTCGATCTGGATATAAAGCCAGAGGAACAGCGAAAGGAACAACGAAAGTATCAGGAATATAACCCTGGTCGAAACGCTGACGCGCTGTGCATTACTTGTCTGATCAGCTTCTTTCGTCTTGATGATAAGAGGCGAAGACACATTCTGCTGCTCTTCTGTACCCTGGCTGACCGTCTGTTCGGATTTGGTATCGGTCTCTACTGCTTCTGCAGTTGCAGGACGTCTGCGGAATCTCCCGAAGATCTTGGAAATGCCACTCTTACCCGACTCACTTGCGGTAAGGCCGAGCAGATAAGAAAGATTGGCCTCGAGTTCTTTCGTGTCATGCATCTCGAAAAGCCTGCCGTTAACAGCAATCGAAGTCTTTCCTCTCTCTTCGGATACAACGACTACAACCGTATCGCCCATCTCGCTTGCGCCAATGGCAGCTCTGTGCCTTGTTCCGGAACGCTCGAGCGCATGCATGGTAACCGAAAGCGGAACATGGCAGCGTGCAGCGATTATCCTTCCGTCCCTTATGAGGAGGCCGCCGTCATGCATAGGCGACCCTTTATAGAAAATGCTCTGAAGGACGGAACTCGTGACAGACGAATCAAACCTGACGACATTCTCCTGTGAAAGGAGCTCATCAAGCTTTGTCTTTCTTTCGATAAGGATGAGCGCACCCGTATAGGAACGGCCCATCTCCTTGCAGGCAAGGCAGATCTCATTGATAAACGCCGACAACTCTGTGCTGTTTAGCTTCTCCTGATGTCTGAACGGATCAGTAAACCTCGAAGAAGTACGAAGACCGACAGTCTCAAGAGCACGTCTCAATTCAGGCTGGAACAACACGACGAACAGGATGGCAACAACATAAAGCATCCTGTTGAAGATAAAGCCGACCATGTCCAGTCCCATGACGCCGCAGAACATAACGAATATGACTATCAGCACGATACCTTTAATGAGCTGCCATGCACGGGTCTGTCTTATGAAGAGAAGGATCGTGTAAAAAAGGAAAGTTACCAGCAGTATATCAGCTGTATAACGGATAAAATCCCAAAAACTTCCGAAGAACAAAGTACCACTTTTGAGAGAGTTTATAAGCTCGGTTAAAAACTCGATTATCTGACTGATAAAAGTGGTGGTCGACATCAATCAGGCTCCTTCGGAAAACTTATATAACTAAATAATTATAACATAACATAGGGGGATACAAGCCTCCCTTGAGAAATCACGCACATTAACCGCATTTCATCGTCAACGAAATTCAGATTGCGTCTCAAAGCCCCCGGATCATTGTCTTTTGAGATGCCAAGCCTTCTTCTCGGAGTACATGTCATCGATCTGATTATCGTCTCCTTATCAATGCCAAAAGAATATAGCCTTTCGGCTTCCTGTGACATAGAGGTAACCGAACCCGCCAGATTGCCGGAAGGACCGAAAAACGTCCTCCCTCCCCTCGATTCCACGGATATGCCGCCGAGATCATAATATCCGTCAGGCATGCCGGCTGCCCTGACAGCATCCGAAATAACTATTATCCGTCCGTCAAAGAGCCTGAACATCATCTTTAACACGACCGGATCAACGTGGATGCCGTCACAGATCACCTCAACATATGAATCTTCATTATCAAAAGCAGCGCCTAGCGGTCCGGGATCTCTTTTAAGACAGGGCCTCATGGCATTCAAAGCGTGAGTTAAAGACTTTCCCCCGGAGCTTAGGAATTCCAGCGCTTTTTGAAAGTCGCAGTCCGAATGGGCAAGTGAGAAAACATATCTGTCACTGAACCTATGGACAAGATCCATCGCCCCTTCGATCTCAGGCGCGATGTCTATCATTTTGACCAGGCCGGGATATTCATTCTCCAGTTTCTCTAAGATCAATGAGAACTTATCCGCAGATACAAGATATTCGGGATTTTGAACTCCCGCCATTCCGGGAGAAAGAAGCGGTCCTTCAAGTCTCACGCCGGCTATGTTTGCATGCGGGCCTTCAAAACTGCCGAGTTTATCAGAGGCTTCCGCTACCGCTCCCGCAGCTTTCAGGATACGGTCCTCATCAAGAGTCACAAGCGTCGGCAGAAAGTCCGACACGCCGAAACCGGGAAGCATTGAAGCAAGTTTAACTATGTCTTCTGCCCTGCCGTCAGAAGAATCAAATCCGAATGAACCGTGAATATGTGAATCGAAATAACCGGGAACAGCTGTAAGATCGCCCATATCGCGATCTTCAACCGCGTCTTTTCCGTCATCAACTTCAATATCCGGGATGACCGTCCGGTCAAAAAGCCTGATGTTCGTCAGTCGAAGCATAAGATCACTTCTTCTTTTTGGTCGTTGCAGAGGTCTTTTTCTTTGTAGTTGTTGTAGTAGTTTTCTTCTTTGTGGTGGCTGCGGTTGTTGTCTCAGCCGTTGTTTCTGCCTCGTCAGTCTCAGTTACGGACTCCGATGTTTTGGCTGTCGGCTTAGCAGTAACCTTTCCGGAAGCCTCCGTTGAGGAAGCAGTCGCTTCCTTCTCTTTCTTCTGGAGATACTCGTCGTACTGTGCCTGTGTCATACCATAATCGGAGCCTTTGAGAAGTGACTCAACGATAATGAAGGCAACCGCGTTGATCCTTATCTGAAGCCTGTCGCCGCTGCAGTCGATCTCGCCGTCATTGTTTCTGTCATAGTCGGGCTCGACCAGCATGGAATCAAGGAAAGCCGTGGAATCGTCATGTGTTCTTCTGATGATGCCGCCGTAATTCTGCAGATTCAGGTTCTTGGTCTCCTTCATGTCTTCGAGTTTTGTAAAGTTGTATTCATAACTGTCAAAAAAGACTATCGGTATTCCCGCCTCATCGAAAACCACGTAATCCGACTTGTTTGCAGATACCTCATTATAGATATCTTCCTTCTTGTCGCCGTTCAGGTCGGCTTTTACGCCGGATTCGTTGTAATAAAGATCAAATCCGTAGTTGGTATATAAAGTGTTGGCAAAGCAAACATCGTAAGCCTGATAGAGCTTTCTTCTCATCTTGTACTTTTTCTGGCCGTCGAGCGATTGATAACCGGAAGATGCATACACCTTATCTCCGGCATAAAGGCTCTCCATACAGTACATTACGTCGATCTGGCCCTGTTCTTCGGGAGAAAGCGATTTATAGAACGCCCTTGCTCCCGCATAGTCATCGTTACCCGCTCCGAAGGCAACGAAATAAACGTCATAAGCAAAAGCCGGATATTCCTTGAAAGCCTTCATGGCTGTAAGCAGGCATGCGGTTCCGGATGCATTATCGGAAATACCGTCATATGAATATTCAAGCACTTCGGTAGTTTTATCGCCGTTCTTATCCGTCGTCTTTGTTGCAGTCTTGGCGGTTGAAGTAACTTTTTTCGTATCCGGAGGAAGATTGTCATAATGAGCTCCGATTATGGCGATCCTGTGCTTCATCGACACCTTCCCGTCATCACCGACATCATAAAAACCGGTGCCGGGGATCTTTACGACATAATTGACAGAAGATCCGCCATTGCCGCTGAAAGACTGCTCTACCGGCTCATATTTGAGATTGATCATCTCAGCCTTTACTGCCTCACCTGCAGACTTCTCGCCTGAGGAGTAAGGTCTCCTGTCAGGAAAATCCGCTGCTATCTTTCTTGCAAAATCCGAACCGTAACTGCCGTAATCAGCAGGCCTTTTATCCTTGTCGCCACCGGATTTGCAGGATGTTAACAGCACAGACGACATCAAGCTTAAGGCAATTGCTGCCGTAAGTGCCAAAGATACTATTTTTCCGCCCTTCGAGGGCCTGATATTACGATTCACTATAGTTCTAACCTCTAATCAACAATTACTAGAGACTGATGACCGAAAGCCTTTTGTCAAAAAGCTTCATCGCTTCAGTCTTATCGATATCACGGATGATCCATTCCAATTTGCCGTCGGCATTCGTATTGTAATCGACTACCTTGACAGTCTTATCTTTGTTTTTCGCAAGATTATCTTCAAGCGCCTTGCGGATCATACCCCCTGATACGCCTTCAAGCTTTACGGAAAGTCCGAGACTCGAATACAAGGGAGCGAGCAATGCCCTGACCTTTGCGGGCAGCGACGAAAACAAACTTATCGCAAGCGCTTCGCCTTCGGAATAGTTCATGAATCTGAAGTAGCCTTCAATTGCAGATGCAATCTCATTACCGAAAGTAAGAAGCAGCGGATTCTTGCGTTCAAGTGCTGCTCTTGCCGCATATACCCTGTTCAGGAAAAGACGTATGTCCGAAGGTGCGCTGTCGGATATTTTCGAAAGGTCAGCCAGAAGCGCCGGATTTGCAAGAACGCCGTAACGTATGATCTGCGCATAACCGTTCGAACGGTACTTGACGGGGACCGTCTTAAGAAAAACCGGATCGATAAACACGGCATTCTGGCAGTTGACCACAGCCGCGGTGTCCTTATGTTTGCCGGAATTGACGTAAGACTTGAGCGACACGGCTGAATCGATCATGGCTCCCAATGTCGTCGGAATAACGATAAAGCCCGGATGACCGGTATAAAGCGACACTGCTGCGGCAGTACAGTCAATGACTCCTCCGCCGCCCAAAGCGATGACACAGTCACAGGAACCGAAATCAAATTCGGTCAGGTCGGCGATTATCGTTGCCACGGTCTTAAGGTCCTTATTGGCATCCTGGGCATCAATGGTTATCAGATAAGGCTTGATGTCACGCAGAACAAACTGGTTCTCTATCTGATTATAGTAATATCCGCTTACCTGACGGTCAGATACAATGGCAACCTTGATGCCGCCTCTCTTCTCCTCCTTCTGAAGGACTTCGAGCATGTATCCTGCCGCAAATTCAGCAGCAATACCTGCTCCTACGAAGCAGTCAAAATTCCTGTTACAGTCAAGTCTGTCCAAAATGTACCTCCGGCTTCCAAAAGCTAATTTGTATATTACCACAAAAGTGCTAAAATAAAGCCTCGTATATATTTAATAGTAAAAGAGGACTCACGATGACTATCAGAACCCGTTTTGCACCGAGTCCGACGGGCTTTATGCATGTCGGCAATCTGCGCACTGCGCTCTATGAATATCTTACTGCAAAGCACGAAGGCGGCACTTTTGTATTGAGGATCGAAGATACAGACCGCGAACGCTATGTTGAAGGTGCCACTCAGGTTATCTATGACACAATGAAGCTTGCAGGCCTTGAGCACGATGAAGGTCCTGATATCGGCGGTGAATTCGGTCCTTATGTCCAGAGCGAAAGACTTCCGATGTACAAGCCTTATGCTGAAAAGTTAGTCGAAGAAGGCAAAGCATACAGATGCTTCTGCACCAAGGAGCGCCTTGAAGCCCTTAAGGAGAACGCACCTGAAGGAACCGGATACGACCGTCACTGCAGGGATCTTTCCGCTGATGAGATCCAGAAGAACTTAGATGCAGGCATACCTTACGTCATCAGACAGAAGATGCCTCTTACTGGTTCCACTTCTTACCATGACCTCGTTTACGGTGATATCACGTTCCCAAACGAGGACTTGGATGACCAGATCCTTATCAAGACTGACGGCTTCCCTACTTATAACTTTGCAAACGTTATCGATGACCATACCATGGGCATCACTCACGTCGTCAGAGGAAGCGAATACCTTTCCTCCACGCCGAAATACAACCTCCTTTACGAGGCTTTCGGCTGGGAGATCCCCACATACATCCACCTGCCGCTCATCATGGGCAAGTCTGTCGACGAGGAAGGCAAAGAGGTCATCTCCAAGCTCTCAAAGCGTCACGGCTCAACAGGCTTCATGGATCTCGTAAACGAAGGTTATCTGCCTGAAGCCATCATCAACTATATCGCCCTTCTCGGGTGGGCTCCCAAGGATACAAGAGAGATCTTCTCACTTAAAGAGCTCATTGAGGCATTTGACATCAACGGAATCTCCAAATCGCCTGCCGTTTTCGATTACGACAAGCTCTCATGGGTCAATGCCGAGCACATCAAGGCAATGTCCGACGATGAATTCCTTGCGCATGCAAAGCCCTACTACGATGAAGCAGGTGTTGATCCGTCATGCTATGCGCTTCTTGCAGAGCTTTTAAAGCCCAGGATCAACAAGTTCACCGAGATTGCCGAAAAGCTTTCCTTCATTAAGGAATACGGTGATTTTGAGCTTGAACTTTTCGAGCACAAAAAGAGCAAGTCGACCCTTGAATCTTCTAAAGAGATGCTCGAAAAGGCCATCCCCGTTCTCGAGGGCCTCACCTGGGAAAGAGATGCCATCACCGAAGCAATGAAGACTCTTGCCGAGAGCCTTGAGGTCAAGAACTCAGTAGTCATGTGGCCTGTAAGGATCGCAGCCGCAGGAGTTGCCGTAACCCCCGGAGGATGCGCTGAAGTAATGCTTCTTCTCGGCAAGGAAGAATCACTTAAGAGAATTAAATACGCTTATTCAAGACTTTGATCAGGAGTGTTTGTTATGGCAGAGAGCAAGAATTTCATAGAGCAGATTATCGACGAAGAGTTAGCTGAAGGTGGAAGATGCTACGGACAGAAAGTTCATACCAGATTTCCACCTGAACCTAACGGATATCTTCACATCGGCCACGCCAAGGCTTTGGAGATCGACTTCGGAACAGCCGAGAAATACGGTGGTCTCTGCAACCTCAGAATGGATGATACCAACCCCACCAAAGAGGATGAGGAATACGTTGAAGCCATTAAGGAAGACATCCATTGGCTTGGCCATGACTGGGATGACAGATTCTTCTATGCTTCCGACTATTTCGAGCAGATGTACGGTTATGCCGTCGAGCTCATAAAGAAAGGCCTTGCATATGTCTGTGAGCTCACGCCCGAGCAGATGAAGGACATGAGGGGCGACACGCAGACTCCCGCTCAGAGCCCCTACCGCGACAGGCCCATCGAAGAGAGCCTTGATCTTTTCGCAAGGATGAGAGCTGACGAGTTCGAGGACGGAAGGATGACGCTCCGTGCAAAGATCGACCTCGCATCAGGCAACTTCAATATGCGTGACCCCGTAATCTACAGGATCAACCATCTTCCCCACCACAGGACCGGGACGAAGTGGGTCATCTACCCGATGTACGATTTCGCTCATCCGATCGAGGATGCGATCGAAGGCATCACCCACTCCCTCTGCTCTCTTGAGTTTGAGTCTCACAGGCCTCTCTATAACTGGGTCGTAGAGAACATCTCCATTGAGACAAAGCCCCGTCAGATCGAGTTTGCAAGACTCGGTATCACTCACACCGTTCTTTCCAAGAGAAAGCTCCGTGCCATGATCGAAGCAGGCATCGTTGACGGCTGGGATGATCCTCGTATGCCTACCCTCTGCGGTCTCAGGAGAAGAGGCTACACACCTGCCTCCATCCATAATTTCTCTGCAAGAAACGGCGTTGCCAAGGTTAACTCCGTAGTTGACTTTGCTTTCCTTGAATACTGTCTTAGAGAAGATCTTAACGAGCACGCAAAGCGCGTCATGGCGGTCATCAACCCCGTTAAGCTCGTAATCGACAACTATCCCGAAGGACAGACCGAAGAAGTAGTTGTAGAAAACAACCCCAAGGACGAGACTGCGGGCACCCGCAAGGTCACATTCTCCAGAGAGCTCTACATCGAACAGGATGACTTCATGGAAGTACCTGCCCCGAAGTATTTCAGGCTCTTCCCCGGCAACGAGGTCCGTCTCAAGGGTGCTTACGTCGTCAAGTGCGTATCCTGCGACAAGGATGCAGACGGCAACGTGACGGTAATCCACTGCACTTACGATCCCGAATCCAGAGGCGGCGATCCCGCTGACGGAAGAAAGATCAAGTCTACCATCCACTGGGTCGACGCTTCCAATGCCGTTGACGCAGAGGTCAGGCTCTATAACAGGCTCTTCACTACCGAGCAGCCTGATCTTGCAGACTGCAATTACCTTGATTTCATCAACCCTGATTCACTCAAGATCATCAAGGGCGCCAAGCTTGAGAAGTCTCTAGAGAATACACAGCCTCAGGACAGATTCCAGTTCTTAAGGACCGGATACTTCTGCGCGGATACCAAAGACTCCAAACCGGGTCATCTTGTATTCAACATGGCGGTATCGCTCAAGGACAGCTACAAGCCCGAGAATTAAACCGTTCAAAACACAAAGCCTGCCGTACTCCGGCAGGTTTTTTTATGCTCTTAAGTTAGGTTTTGTATCTAATAAACCTCATTTTCGGGCAGGAAATTTCAAAAAAATAACGAGATATTTGTCACAAGATCAGATTCCGTTTTGTTATATGAGGTGAAGGGCCACATAAGGATCCTGAAAGCTATAAGCTAAACGGCCCCTAAGTAAACGACAAGGAGAAAAGTAAATGGCATTGCCGACTAACAGAATTTCTTTCATTGAAAACTGTTATGAACTATACGAACAGAAGATGTTCCGTGTGGCATTGTCCGTATTGCACGACGAGTCGCTTGCTGAAGATGCCGTACAGGATGCTTTCCTGCAGCTGATAAAGCATAAGGTATTCTTCCCCAAAGCTGATTCGGACGATTGCAAAAGGTACATCATAACAGTGATCAAAAACGCTTCGATCAACATATACAACAAAAGAAAGAACGAAAACAAGATCGTAAGCTACTCTGAAAATCTTGAAGAAGTCATTAGCAGTGAAGCCGTTGAACCGGACATCACTACAAACGAGGGCGCTGTTTGCACTCCCCTCATCAACTCTCTTCCTGAGAAATACCAAGATGTCGTCGATTGCCTTGTCGTAAGAGAGTATTCGGTCAGACAGACCGCAGACAAACTGGGCATCACTGAGGCAAATGTAAGAAAACGATATGAACGGGCCAAAAAGCTGCTGCGTCAGAACTGCAAGGAAGCTTAAACCGGATAACCTCACAATTGAGGTAAATCCTTATCTTAAGGAGATTACTATGAAAAACAATCTTAACGACGAGTTAAATGTCAGAGATATCAGTATAGAAGAATTCGATCACATCACCGATGGTGTTGAAGATCATGTTTTCTCGGACAGATATCTGGCGAGGAAGGAAAAAATGATGAAATCATATACACAGAATAAAAAGGCAAATACAACCCGCTTGTTCCCTAAGATCGCTGCAGCTGCTATCGCAATTGTAGTGGCATCACCTTTTGTAGTTAATGCCGCAATGGGCGGAGAACTCTTTAACAGGCTTTGGGGCAACGAAGGAAAGCGTAATGTACCGAGCCACCAGGTTACAGTTGTGGAAAGCGGCAAGATCGATGATAAAGGCAATCCGGTATCCAATAAAGTCACAATGCCCAAGATCGAATACGTTGCTCAGGATCCGGAAGTCGCAGCACGCCTTCTGGCAGGCAAATACACGACCAAACCTGTATCAACCACTATCGGCGACACCACTATCACCGTTGAGACAGTTGTCCGTGACGGCATGGGCATCGTAGCAGCTTACACGGTAGAGAGAGCAGCCGGTGTCAACTGCTTTAATTACAGCCAGTTCGACAACGAGGCCAAGGGCGCCTGGTTCAACGAAGATCAGAACATCATGTTCGGCTTCGATGAAGGCGTCGGCAAGATCTGGGTAGACCTTCAGCGTTCAACGGATACGAAGCTCTATTGCTACGAGTACATGTGTGATAACCATGCCCTTTACGGACCTGATGTACAATCACCAATAACTGACCACATCACGCTCACATGTCAGGAATACACTGATACAAGAGCAAACATAGAGAAGTCCAATACCGGAAAGGGCGAGAAAAACTACATCAAGGATTCAAAGTCCGTCACGATCCCTGTGGCAGAAAAGCTCGGCTCAAAGACATTTAAGTCAGCTGATAACGGTACACTCAAGGTATCCCCTATCGCCATGCAGTGGGATTCCACAGGCGGCAAAGCACCCAAGGGCGAAGCACTTGATTCAGTAAAAAGCCTCAAGATCACTTATAAGGACGGATCTGAATACCTCGTATACAACGAGAACACCGCAAGCTACGGTTATATCTGCGGAAATGACGCAGGATTCATCGTTCTGTTCAACCGACTCGTAGATACGGATAACATAGCCAAGATCACGATCAACGATTCAGAGTTCAACACTAAATAATCAAGTAAGTCTTAAACAATTACGGGCTGTCGCAAATCAAAGCGGCAGCCCTTTGTTTTTCTTAATGATCACCTTCAAGATCAATATCCAGCCAGGAATGCTTTGGTCCTCTCCTGCTTCGGATTGGTGACAAGCTCATATGCAGGTCCCTCCTCCACGATAACACCGCCGTCCATGAAGACGATACGGTCGGCAACGTCTCGGGCAAAGCTCATCTCGTGGGTCACGATGACCATCGTCATCTTTTCCTGCGCGAGCTCACGGATTACTTTAAGGACGCCCTTAGTAAGTTCGGGATCCAAAGCCGAAGTCGGCTCATCAAAGAATATAATCTCAGGATTCGTGGCCAGAGCCCTCGCGATGGAGACTCTCTGTTGCTGGCCGCCCGAAAGGTTGCACGGATATTCATCAGCCTTTGCCGTCAGATCCATTTTCGCAAGAAGGCCGTCACAGATCTTATTCGCTTCTTCTTTCGATTTCTTATGGACATGGATCAATGCCTCGGTGATATTTCTTCTTACCGAGAAATGCGGGAAAAGATTGAAGTTCTGGAAGACAAGCCCGAACTTTGATCTGATCTCGGAGAGCATATTCTTGTCGCAGTAATGGATCTTACCGTCAGCAGAATCGCAAAGCACGTCTCCGCCTATTACGATCTTGCCGGAATCAATTCTCTCAAGAGTGGTCGCACAGCGCAGAAGCGTTGATTTTCCGCCGCCTGAAGGTCCGATCACGGCAACGACTTCACCCTGGGAAACAGAAAGATCTATACCCTTGAGGACATCAAGGTCATTGAATGATTTATGTATGTCATGCATCTCAAGAATATTCATTTCATATCCTCACGAGTAATAGTTCATTGATTTCTCGAACAGGCCCAATATGGTCTCGATAGTCACGTTCATCAAGTAATAGAAAAGTCCTGCCACAATGAACGGCATAACCGAGACCTGGGCAGATGCAAGCGCGGATGCCTGCGTGAACATTTCGGTAACTGCCAGGACCTGTGCAAGCGAAGTATCTTTGACCAGCGTGATTATCTCGTTTCCCGCGGAAGGAAGTACCCTTTTGACTACCTGAGGCAGGATTATCTTGAAGTATGTCTGCATCTTGGTAAATCCCAGCACCTGGGCCGCCTCGTACTGGCCCTTGGGCATGGACTGTATCCCGCCTCTGAAGATCTCGGCAAAATAAGCGGCGTAGTTCAATGAGAAGCCGATAATCGAAGCAATAAATCTGTAGTTGAACGGTCCTATCTCGATATTGCCTGTAGTTACGCCGAAAAGATAGTAAGGACCGAAGTACACGAGAAGGAGCTGCAGCATCAAAGGCGTGCCGCGGAGGATCGAGACATATACCGTAAAGAATGCGGAAATCGTCTTGATCTTCGACATCTTCCCTGCCGCTACGATCAAGCCTAACGGAAGCGAGAAGATTATCGTAAAGAAGAATATCCCAAACGAGAAGCCGAATCCCTGTCCTAAAAGCTTTATCGTTGAAAAGAACTTTTCCTTGTCATCAGTAACAAGACCTATGCAAGACAAGATGATCCGGATAACAAGCGGAAGGGCTAAGATCGCGGCTGCGGCATGCAATATCACGACGAACGCCGGTTTCTTGATCTTTGCACCAACCGGATAATGCTTCTTGTGTGAATTCATTATGATCTCAGACACAATAAGACACACGACCGCAAGCACTATGCTGCAGTCTGTCAGAGTAGCAAATATACCATTATCGAATGAAATCCCTGCAAAACTCATACAACGGATTATAGCACACTAAAGCCCCGCTCGATAAGATAACGAACGGGGCTTTGAATGCATAAGTTAAATACTGATTACTTACCGATGGTTGTGATGTCGGAACCGAACCACTTCTCGGAGATCTTAGCCATTGTACCGTCTTTTGCCATTTCTTCAAGGGTCTTCTGAACCTTGTCCCTGAGCTGTGTATTTCCCTTAAGGAAACCTACACCGTATTCCTCGGAAGAGATAGCTTCATCAAGGACCTTGAAAGGCTTGCCGGATGTCTGGATCTCATAACGTGCAACGATCTCGTCCATGACGATTGCATCTACGCTGCCGGACTCAAGTTCCATCATTGCATTGAGGTAAGAATCAACCTGTACGAGCTCCTTGAAAGTTGCCTTGAGTTCAGGCTTGCCTTCAACAGCCTCGAGACCGGAAGAATCCTTCTGGACACAGACCTTGAGACCTGCAAGATCAGCAAGGCCCTTAACGGAAGAATCGTTCTTGACGACTACTACCTGCTGGTTCTTCATGTAAGCAGAAGTCCACTCGTACTGTGACTTTCTCTCTTCAGTGATCGTGAAGCCGTTCCAGATGCAGCTGATGTTGCCGGACTTAAGCTCATTATCCTTTGAATCCCAAGCAATAGGCTGGGCAACATATTCCATGCCCATTCTCTTTGCGCACTCTTTTGCAAGATCAAGGTCGAAACCGGCATAAGAACCGTCTTTCTCAACATAACCCATCGGCGGGAATTCGTTATCGAAACCGACGACGAATTTCTTAGACGCAGACTTGCCGCATGAAGTAAGCGATACTGCGAGCATGACCGAAGTGAGGCATGCTGCAACTACTTTAAAAAATCTCATAATATACCTCCAAATCTTCTTGCCATCAAAATGGCATGTGCATTATAGCACTTAGTTATTATTTTGTACCGAAGATCCTGTCGCCGGCATCGCCTAATCCGGGAAGGATATACGCGTGATCATTGAGTTCCCTGTCAACGTTGCCTACATAGATCTCAATGTCAGGATGGGCATTTGCAAGCTTTTCAATACCAACAGGAGCAGCGATTATGCACATAAACTTGATATGTTTTCCGCCGTGCTTCTTGATCGAATTGACTGCATCAACAGCGGATCCGCCGGTAGCGAGCATCGGGTCAACTACGAGTATAAGGCGCTGATCGATAGGATCAGGGAGCTTGCAGTAGTAATCGTGAGGTTCATGAGTCTCAGGATCCCTGTAAAGACCGATATGACCAACCTTGGCAAGCGGAGCCAGCGCCTGAACGCCGGGAACCATTCCGAGACCTGCCCTTAGGATGGGAACGATGGCGAATTTCTTACCGTCGATCATGGGTGTCATGGTCGTCTCAAGAGGAGTCTTGATCTCGACATCCTTCAAAGGAAGATCCCTGAGAGCTTCATAAGCTTCAAGAGTGGCAACCTCTTCAACGAGCTTTCTGAACTCGTAGTTGCCGGTGTAAACGCTTCTCATGAGAGAGATCTTATGCTTGATGAGCGGGTGCTCCATGACCTGAACGTTCTTAAAATCCTTGTACTGCATATTTTTCTCCTTTTACCAAAGTGAAATGGGGTAAAAGCAACCTCTTGAATATTTTATTAAAATGAATTTTTAAGTCAACAAAACACACAAATCTCGCGCGAAAATTATTACAGCCTGATGTCAGATTTGTTGCTTGGATTTTACGTAAGAGTGCTATCATAAACTAAATTCCACTACATAACGGAGGGCTTGTTATGAGTAAATCCAGTCTTCAGGATGGAGCTGTCTATGACGCGAAATCACTGGGTGCCGGCCGTGTTATCGTGCTCGGATTCCAGCACATGTTCGCCATGTTCGGATCGACCGTCCTTGTCCCCGCTCTCACCGGTCTGTCGGTGTCTGCAACGCTTCTTTTCGCAGGTTTGGGAACGATTCTTTTCCACCTTCTCTCCAAGAGAAAGGTTCCTGCATTCTTAGGTTCATCTTTCGCTTTCCTCGCAGGTTATTTCGCAATCGCACCTCACGGTGAGAAAGAGCTCCTGCCTTATGCCTGCTTCGGTGTCGCTCTTGCAGGTCTTGTCTATCTCGTTCTGGCAGGCCTCATCAAGATATTCGGTGTCAACCGCGTAATGAAGTTCTTCCCGCCTATCGTAACGGGACCTATCATCATCGCGATCGGTCTCTGCCTTTCAGCAACCGCGATCAACAGCTGCTCCACTAACTGGATCGTAGCTATCGTTGCCATCCTCGTAATCGTCATCTGCAACATCTGGGGCAAGGGCATGATCAAGATCATCCCTATCCTCCTCGGAGTCATAGGCGCATGCATCCTCTGCATCATCCTTACTCTTGCATCAGGTCAGATCGTTGACGGTTACTACTGCATCGGAGGCAATGCAAACTTCCAGCTGTTCTCACAGGCAAGTATCGAAAACATCAAGAACTCAGCTTGGTTCGGTCTTCCTTTCGAGTATAACCAGACCGTTTTCAGCATCTTCACAGGCGAAAGCCTTGATACGGGTCTTCTCATCACCGCCATCTTTACTATTGTTCCGATCTCCCTTGCAACAATCGTTGAGCACATCGGCGATATCTCAGCCATCTCCTCAACTGTCGGCAGGAACTACATCAAGGATCCCGGACTCCATAGAACTCTCATGGGTGACGGACTTGCAACAACGCTCGCTTCCCTCTTTGGCGCTCCCGCAAACACAACATACGGTGAGAACACCGGCGTTCTTACTCTCTCAAAGGTTTACGATCCTTTCGTTGTAAGACTCGCTGCACTTTTCGCGATCTGCTTCTCGGTCTCACCCAAGCTCGCAGCATGCATCGCCGCAATCCCTACACCTGTCGTAGGCGGTATCTCACTGGTACTCTACGGAATGATCTCCGCTGTCGGTGTCAGAAACGTTGTTGAGAACAAGATCGATTTCAGCAAGGCAAGAAATGTCATCATCGCAGCTCTCATCCTCGTACTCTCGATCGGTGTAACTTATAGCAGCGCCGGTGCGATCGTCATTCCTTGCGGCAAGATCGTCATCTCCCTCTCAGGTCTGGCAATCGGTTCCATCGTCGGAATCGTTCTCAATGCGCTCCTCCCCGGCAAAGACTATGTCTTCGAAGAAAAGTCGGACGCATCTCATTCAAAGGATTCGATAATAATGTCTGAACCCGTAAAGAAAGAAAAGAAAAACTAATCTGATCTTATACCCAAATGACAAAGGGGTTGTCTCGCATCGAGGCAGCCCCTTTGTTAATTCTTGAAAAATCATCTTTACTTCAAAAGCATAACCAGCCCGATAAACTCTGCAAAGATCAGTACTGCCAGTCCAATAAGCGAAAGAGTCAGCTTTCTCCCATCGGTGAAAAAAGACGGCTTGCCCGCATCGAAAGCGGACTTTGCGTGAACGGGCTCGGCGCCTCCTGCCATCAGGTCGGAATTGACCATGAAAGTATGCCCGTCCCTGTTAAAGATTGAGGGATCCTCCTCTTCTTCATCATCGAAATCCTCATCGGCCTCGAAGATCTGCGATTCAAAAGACTCGACGCCCGACTTTTTGCCGGTATTCTTGGGTTTGATCTCACCCGAGAGCAGTGCTTCGTCTTCAAAAGGATCGAGAGCATTGAGCGACCTGACGGTAAATTCAGGGGTAACGCCCTTAGCAGGATCCGGAATATCTTCTTCGGTGTCATAATGAACATCGATCCTGAGATCCTTGTGCTGAGTCTTTCCGGGCACAGGGACGCTGCGCTCCGGCGAAAGCCTTCCGGGACGCTCATATAAAGGTTTAAGACTGCTCTTCTTAGATTTCATAGGTGGAATTATAACAAAACCCGGCAGAAAAATCTCTGCCGGGCCTTAAATTCATTGGTTTTGTTCCAAAGATCAGATCTTGTTGTCAGAACCGAGAACTTCCTTGATCTTGTGAGCAACGATAGCCTTAACGTTAGCACGGCCGTCACCAAGATACTGACGGGGATCGAAGTGATCAGGATGCTCAACGAAGTGCTTACGGATACCAGCTGTCATGCCCAGACGGAGGTCAGAGTCGATGTTGATCTTGCAGACTGCGAGCTGAGCTGCCTTACGGAGCTGCTCCTCAGGAATGCCGATAGCATCAGGCATAGCGCCGCCGAACTCGTTGATGATGGCAACGTACTCCTGAGGTACGGAAGAAGAACCGTGGAGAACGATCGGGAATCCGGGAATTCTCTTCATGCACTCTTCGAGAACGTCGAATCTGAGCGGAGGAGGTACGAGAATGCCCTTCTCGTTTCTTGTGCACTGAGCGGGTGTGAACTTGTATGCGCCATGGGATGTACCGATAGCGATTGCAAGAGAGTCAACGCCTGTTCTGGAAACGAACTCCTCAACCTCTTCAGGTCTTGTGTAAGACTCATTACCAGCCTCGACCTTAACGTCATCCTCGATGCCTGCGAGTGTTCCGAGCTCAGCCTCAACGACTACGCCGTGATCGTGAGCATACTCAGCAACCTTCTTGGACTCTGCGATGTTCTCTTCGAAGCTGTGGCTTGAATAGTCGATCATGACAGATGTGAAGCCGGAATCGATGCAGGACTTGCAGGTCTCGAAATCTGCACCGTGGTCAAGGTGAAGAACCATAGGAACTTCAGGATGAAGCTCAACAGCAGCCTTTACGAGGTGTACAAGATAGTCGTTGTTAGCATACTTTCTTGCGCCTGCGGAAGCCTGAAGGATTACAGGTGATTTGAGTTCAGCAGCTGCTTCGGTGATGCCCTGAACGATTTCCATGTTGTTGACATTGAAAGCGCCGATTGCATAACCGCCGTCATAAGCCTTTTTGAACATTTCCTTGGATGTTACTAATGCCATAAGCGTTACGCTCCTTTAAATTATTTAATAAACTGAAAGCCGATTTGGCTTCCGCTTTTTATTACCGCTTTATAATACTTTTCAAGGTTAGGCAAGTCAACAAAAAGACGGCCTAAATTTGAACTGTTTTCACATTATTAATTTGTTTTGGAAGGCGTTATGAAGCCGTTGTCGTCCACTTTCAAGGCCCCCAGCCCGAAAGCATAGTCAACCGCCTGCCCGCAGAGCTTGTAGCAGTCCGTGTTTGATGCCGCTCTGGCAAATCCCAAAGCCTTGGCAGCCTCGGTTATGAGACTTTCCCGCGGAAGCCCCATCTGCTCTTCGGCGACGTCTATCACTGCCCTGGCAGCTTCCTGAACCGCTATGTCAGCTGCCTTTCTGGGTTTTCCGCCAATGGCGGGCACTCTGTAGAAAGGACATATGCCGTTTGAGGATTCACGGTCAGCCCAGAAGATCTTTGTTCCTTCGCGCGTTTCATCCCCGTCAAGCTCCTGAACCGTATAAGGCAGCCTGGTATTCTTTATCAGATAGTCGCATCTGGCCTTCAGTTTAGCCGTAGACTTGCTTATCCCGAGCATTTCAAGCATTTCAGAGGCAATAACGTCAGAACTGATGGGAGATTCAGCCTGAACAAGCCTGACGGCAAGTTCAGTCAGGGCCTTGGTATACAAAGGATCACAGAAAGTCTGTGACGACATGGGCTTAAGCGGAACGCCCAGCCTCATGTATGTCTGGGCATTCGGAGTCAGTCCTGTTCCGGATTCAGTGTTTTTTTTTGCTCCTCATCCTCAGAAGCAGGAGTCTCCTCCTCAACTATCGGACCGGTCCCGTCGATTATCGGGATCTCAGGCTCAGAAGGCTCAGCCGTCTTTTCCGGAACAGTTTCTTCCGTAGCTTCTGCCTGCTTAGATGCATTCTCGGCGGCATCTATCTTCTCGATGCACTGCGAAATGACAATATCCGGGTTCTCCCACCATTCGAGAGACCATATTCTGACAACGTTCCAACCGAATCCCTTCAGCACGGAGATCTGCGAGATCTCACGGGAAGTCGTCGTTCCGGCTTCAGCATAGCTCTTGCCGTCAAGAAGGATGCCGAGGCAGTATTTGCCCGGATCCGAAGGCGAGACAACGCCTATATCAACCTTGAAACCCGACTTTCCGATGTTACGGTCAGTCTGATATCCGAGTTTGGCAAGCCTGTCGCAGATGTCATCCGCGATGCCGGTAAACTTAAGGCTCCTGTCGATCAAAGGCGTGGATGATGCAGTGTTGACGTTCTCTCCGTCAGCCATAGCATCCCAAGCTTCGCTTCCCGCAGCATACTGCAGGAACCGCTTGAGAGCCCTTACGCCCTCCGAGGATGATTCGCTGATCCTGATCTGGTCAGCCGTAATCGACGAAAACACCTTCATCTCGAGACGCGAACGCGTAACGGCAACATTCAATCTTCTCCATCCGCCGTCACGGTTCAGCGGACCGAAGTTCATTATCATCCTTCCCGTCTCATCCTGGCCGTATCCGACAGAGAACAGGATAACGTCCCTTTCATCACCCTGTACGTTCTCAAGGTTCTTGATGAATACGGGTTCCTCACCATTGAACGCCCAGCTTTCAAGCTCGGGATCTGTCTTGCACTTCTCATCAAGGAGGTCCTCGATAAGCGACTGCTGCTGGATGTTGAAGGTTACGACGCCCAAAGTCTGTTTAGAACGTATCGGATCGTGGCATCTTGCAGCCATCTCATTGACGACAGCCTCCGCCTCTGCCCTGTTCGTTCTTGAATTGCCGCTGTCAAAGGTTCCCTGCACCATTTCCAGCGTAACCATGGAATTACGGTCATCGGCCGACGGGAAAGTATAGAGTTTTCCTTCATAGAAGAGCTTGTTTGAGAACGTGATAAGGCTCTCGTGACGGCTCCTGTAGTGCCAGAGCAGATGAAGCTCGGGCATTCCGATCGCGAGGCAGTCATCAAGGATGCTCTCTAAGTCTTCGATCTCATAATTCTCATCATCAAAGACCATTTCACGGAAGAATGACGTAGGCGGCATCTGCTTGGGGTCACCCACGATAACGGCATTCTTGCCTCTTGCGATCACGCCGACAGCCTTGCATGTAGGCAGCTGCGAAGCCTCGTCGAAAACAACGACGTCAAACGGCGAATCCTCGTTAGGCGCAAGATACTGCGCACAAGACAGAGGGCTCATGAGAACGCACGGGCAAAGCTTGAGCATTATGTTGCCTATCTTTGAGAACAGCGTTCTGATGGATACTCCCCTTCCGCCGCTCTTTATGGCGTGCTGCAATATGCCGAGCGCAGACTTTGCATTGGCATCCTTTGTAAGATTGGGAAGTGTCTTGGCGATCCTTAAGTAGATCTCCTGACGGGTAAGCTTCTCGAACTCGTTTCCCAGAGCATTAAGTCTTGCGATCTTCTCTTCGAACAATGAAGCGCTGAAGTCCCTGAATGTTTCAGAACTGTCGATCATCAGGGTTACAAGCATCTTGGCATATTGTTTTCTGAAAGCGGGAACGAGCAGGCTGCCCTCTATCCTGCCTTCTTCATAGTCTTTTATCAATCCGCTTATCTTATAGTTCAGGCATTTAGAAGAAACCCTGTTGAATGTGATCTTCGTTCTTAACAGATCGGCATTTTCTGCAAGTTCATTGACCATGGCCTTCTTGTCGATCAGCAGACCGTTGTCGGGCATGAAGACTTCATCTTCAAAACCGTATGTCTGTCTTAACACATTGTATGCCGCTTCAAGGTTTTGTCCTGCAGCCATAAGGGCTGATGCACAAGCGCATGCTCCCTGGTTTGCGGCAAGAACGCATCTTGCATTACCAGAAATATCGCAGGAATCAGCCTCGTTCATGAGAGCAAGGCTCCTCTGATTAAGACTTTGAACGGCATTCATGTCAAAACACGGCAATGGAGCCTGGGGATTGTAAAGTCCTCCCAGATAGACGGCATCCTGCGCAAGTCCCTGTCTGATCGAAGCTTCCGTCCTCTGGAAAGCAACGAGTGCATCAAGAGCAGGACCAAGATTGTCCTTTCCGGCACCGGTCTTATCAAAGACCTTGACCTGTTTATAGACGCCGCCGATACCGAGCGACCTTCCCAATCCGCCCTTCGAATTGGCGGCATTGAACTCTGCCTGGAGCCTTAAGCCGTCACAGGAAAAGAAACCGTCAGCCCAACCGGCCGAAAGAGCATTCTTCTGCTGCAGATAGGAACTGCCTGCGGCAATAAGCGCATCAAGCCTGACGGAAAGCGACCTGAAGTCACGGCATCCGAGCCATGAAGCAGGAAGTCCCATGGTTGATAATCCATAGATAGCCGAAGCAAGCCTCAAGTATGTCTTCTTTTTGAGGTTGGTGTCTTCAGCACCCATAACAGAGCACTGAGCCTGAGCCGTCCACTGCATGAAATTGGTGAGAGCAGCGTCAAACTGCGAATATGCGTTGTAGAAGGCTTCGCAGGATCTGCCGAGATTCTGCTTGGCTTCCTGAGAGAATTCGGTTGCTTTGACGAAAGAGAGCTTTCCTCCGAGATCTCCTGACGCGGCAACTAACTCGCCCAAGCCAGCTTCGATCTCGTTGACGCGGGCCTCCGAGGCCTCATTTACAAATCCCTGGTCGAAAGGCGCTATATCAGGAGCATTCTCATTCGCAGCGAACATGTTAATGAGCTCGAAAAGCGACATTCCGCAACCGCGCCTGACGTGAAGCTCTTTCACGTACTTGTCGAGTTCATTCCTTCTTGCAGTTATGTCAGCCAGCTGCTTTTCGAAATCCTCGCTCGAAGGCAGCTTGGACCTTACCTCACTTGCTTCCTTAAGCTGATTGAGCACGTGGCTCTTTCTGACCTTGTTGGAATGAAGCTCAAGACAGAACGGAGCAATGCCGATCCTGTCGAGACGCGAATAGACAACATCGAGAGCGGCCTTCTTTTCGGCAGCGAAAAGGACCGTTTTGCCGTTGGCCAAGCAGTTGGCGATTATAGAAGTGATCGTCTGAGACTTGCCCGTTCCCGGAGGGCCGTGGAGGACAAAGCTCTCTCCCTCATAGCTCTCAGTTGGCGTAGCGGCCGCAATTGCTTTGAGCTGTGAACCGTCAGCCGTGATCGGGAGAAGCACTTCACTCTCATTAACATCTTCCATAGCCGACAGATTGCGTGCATCCCATGTAAGCGATCCGTTGATAAGGCTATCGACGACCTTGTTCTTGGCAATGGTTTCGCGGTGGCTGTGCATGTCATTCCACATAACAAACTGCGAGAACGAGAAATTGCCCAACACGCACGACCTGATGACTTTCCATCCGTTCATTCCGGCTATGTGTGCTTCAACGAGTTTCATTACCTCGTTAACGTCGATACCGTGCTCATCAGTCGGAAGGTCCCCCAAAAGCTCGGAAACGTCTATATCGAAATCCTGTCTGAGCTTCTCGAGGATCGTAATGTTGATAAGGGAATCCTCATCTCTTTTGCGCATTGCATATCCGAGAAGGATAGATTTCCTTATGAGTTCGACCGGGATAAGGATTATCGGAGCGTAGAAGGCATCCGGCTTATCCTTTTCAAACCACTTGATAAAGCCGACCGCCAGATACAAAGTGCTCGCACCGTTCTCTTCGATGGAAGTCTTTGCGGCTCGGTAAAGGCTCTTGACCTTATCGCCAAGTTCAGAAGAAGTAAGCGAAGAGCAAAGCTTGCCCTTGCTTGTTTCCGTGGTGATGTATTCCTTGAATTCTTCAGTATTAGCGATATCTTCAATTGAATAGTCGCGTGCCGGGATACCCGATACTTCAGGCTTTGATTCGGATTCAGTCAAAGGCTCTGCCGGAGCGGCAGTCTTAGGAAGTGCGGGTGCCTCTTCCAAAGGCTTTTCTTCGGAGACCGGTTCTATTGCCTTGGTTTCGGAACTGCCCTCATTCTCAGGCTTTGTTTCCTCTTTTGCAGCTTTCTTCTCAGGACTCTTTCTCGGAATTATGCGGTATTCCTTATTTTCAACAAGCGTATCTTCCAGTTCGCCCAATGCGGGCACGAACAAAGGAACACATGAACCCTTGATCTTCAAGTTGAGAAGACTGTTGCGGGTACTAAGGTCAAGAAGCTTTCGCTCCCACAGATCGAATTTTACAGAAGCTCTGTCATTAGTATTTTCAGCCATGGGCACATCCTCCGATACAAGAGAATTATATACTAAAAACGCACTTATTTTTTATCTTTTTACGCCTTTTCCATTCAGTCTCTTTCTTCTCGTCTTATAGTCCGGAATAATGCTTCCGACAATATTCCAGAACGCTTCCGAGTGGTTAGGCACGAGAAAATGGGCAAGTTCATGGACGACAACATATTCGATCAGGTCTTCATCCTTACCGATAAGCCTCGTGGAAAACTTCAATATGCCCCTCTTGTTAAGGCATTCTCCCCAAAAGGACCTGTAATGCCCGATGACCACTTTTGAAGGAGATGAGACTCCCCTTGCCGCAAAATAGGGCATGTGAAATCTGATAAGTTCCGAGATCAGTTCCCTGAATCTCTCTTCAGATTCCCTGTCGATATTCTTCCACTCGTCTTCTTCGTCTTTTCTTCTGGATATTTCGTCTAAAGCCTTTATGAAAAACGAAGACTTGGACAAAATGAATCTTTCAGCCTCTGCGTAACTTACCCAATAAGGCATGGATGCATAAAGAGTCCCGTCACGCCTGACGCGGACATTGATATTCCTGACCCTTTTGCGTTCAAAACAGGCAATGACGGCACGGCCGCCAATATCTATTATCCTGGTAGTACTCACGGTAAATTAGGCCTCACGCCTTGATCATCTTATCGAAATTCTTACCGTTCATCTCGTACATCGTGCGTCCGCACTCAGAAAGACGTCCCTCGATATGCTCCTGTTCCTTGGGACGCTTTATCTTGAGAGTAGTCGTCTTGATCATGTCCTCTTCAGAGAATACATAATTACGTACGATCTTATACTGAGGCATCTTGCGGTTGGCCTCATGCATCTTGTCATTAAGGTATGTCTCGACCTGGGAATCATCAGGTTCTGTCTTGAGACCAAGTTCGGCGCCGATGGCCTTACGGTCGATCAGAAGCTTTGCACAGATGTCGATCGCTTCACGGTCATTCTTATTGCCCCAGACAAACGCCTCGGAAACGCCCTTGATCTCAGTAATGACGGCCTCGATCTCCTCGGGGAAAGCCTTCTTTCCGTTTGTGAGAACGATCATGGACTTAACGCGTCCTGTAATATGGATCGAACCTGTCTTGTCGATATATCCCATGTCGCCGGTGTGGAACCACCCGTCAGAATCGATAGCCTCAGCCGTCGCTTCTTCATTCTCGAAATATCCGAGCATAACGCAGTCGGACTTCGTAAGGATCTCGCCGACAGCCTTCGGTCCTTTGCCTTCCGCGTCAATCGCAGCCGTGATGCCGGGCAGCGGACGGCCGACCGAGCCATGGACGTTGCAGACCTCATTGGTTACGGAAATAACAGGTGACGTCTCCGTAAGGCCGTAGCCCATGAAGAACTGAAGTCCGAAATCAGTGAAAGCATCGATGTATTTCTTGTCTATTCCCGCGCCGCCGATTACGATCATGCGGAAATTGCCTCCGAGCTTATCAAGGATGTCGCGGAACACATTACGTCTGACATCAATGCCGATACGCCTGAGGAACCTTGTTACGGGCCTGGCTATTGCTATGGCCTTCTCCTTGCCGGATGCCTTGATGCCGTCTTCTATCTTCTCGTATATGTTCTCGAAAAGCAGAGGCACCGAGATGCAGACATTCGGCTTCCACTCTTCCATATTCTTGACGATGTATCGGAGTCCGTCGCACATGCAGATGCACGCACCGCACGAAAGGATAAAGAAATCGCAGGTATTCTCAAATGTATGATGCAAAGGCAGGATGGAGAACGCACGGTCTCCCCTTCTTACGTCCAATGTCTGCGAGATCGCATAGACGTTGGAACAGATGTTGTCATGTGAGAGCAGTACGCCTTTGCTCATCGAGGTAGTACCGGACGTGAAAAGTATGATCTTCGCAGCCTTAACGTCTATCTCGGTATTCTCGAACTTGGTGTCGCCCTTCTCACGGAGTTCGTTACCCTCCCTGATCCAGTCGTAGATGTCGCAGAACCTGTCATCGTCCTCAGGCCATGTATCTTCGGGTTTCTTGCCCGTAAGGCCGTCTTTGTAGAAGATCACGAACTTTTCGAGCGGAATGTCGAGCTCGCCGGTCTTGATCTTCTCAGCGATCGAAAGCATCATCTTGTGATGCCTGTGCTGGTAGAAGATGACCCTGCTCTTGGATCTTACGAGCAGCTGTATCAACTCTTCCTCAGGCAGAGCTCTGTCAAGAGGAACGCCGACTGCGCCGGAAGAAAGGATCGCATTGTAGGAAACGAACCACTCATATGCATTCTCGCCTACTACGGCAAGCCTTCCGCCTGCGTATTCGCTGTTGAGAATGTACGTGGCAAGACCGGTAATGTCATTGCCGTATTCATAGAATGTCCTGTGAACTTCGGAAAGTTTCGGAGATCTTCTGAAGATAAAGGCATCAAGTTCAGGGAATTTGGCGCAAGTCTTAACGACAAGATCCCTTATATCGGTAAATTTGTCTGCCGTATATGTTGCTGTGCCCTTTACGGGATTCATAGTCTCCTCCGTCGCATATGCATTTTGGCGCATTAGAAAATATAACATACTTATTAGATTTTTTACAACAAATCGTTGTTTAGAATAATCAGTTGGAACATTGGCACTTTCTGAGGTATATTTATTTACAGACAATTAAGCCAAAGAGGGGTAATGAATGTCTGAGAACATAAAGGATACCGCATCATCCGTTCAGGAGAATGCCGGCGAAAAGAAGCTGTCCCACGCTGAGCACCATCGCCAGCTTGATGAGAAATATCCCACCAAACGAGGTTTTTGGGATGTCGTTGCCAAGAACGGCTTCCTTCTTCTCACTCATATCTTGTGTGACATGAAATGCATCGGGAAAGAGAATTTTCCCGCCAATAACCCATATGTCGTCGCTTCCAACCACCAGAGCTATCCGGACGGAGTCCTCATCATCGACTATCTGCCGAAGGGACATTTCAAATGGATGTGCTGCCTGGCCGCTTCAGATCTCGAGACTGACCACGGCAAACTCGGCCGCCTTATCATGCGCGTCGGCCGCGGTATAGCTGTTGACCGTTACGGTAACCCCGTCAGAGGTCTCATCAAAGCAAAAAAGGAAGTCGAACAGGGCAACATCTGCTTCGTTTTCCCTGAAGGAACAAGAACTCACACCGGAAAGCTCGCCGAGATGAAAGACGGCGCTGCTTACCTTGCCATCAAGGCAAATGTTCCTCTCGTTCCCGTTTATATCGCAGGCGCCTATCAGATCTGGCCCCGCACTTCAAAGCACCCTCACCCTCTCAACGGTTTTCACAGAAGGAAGATCAGGATCTACGTCGGTGAACCGCTTTACGGCAAGGATTTTGACAATGATGCTCACAAAATGACCGAAGCCCTGTCCGAATGGATGCACCGCCAGGAAGACATGCACTGGGATCCCGAGACCAATTATGACGGAAAATAAGATAGAGGCTGTCTCATTCGAGGCAGCCTCATCTCTCTTACTCAAATCCCTTATCCGGAAGTTTTCTAATCTATCCTTTTATCTTCAGTCCACAGGCTGTTCAATAGCCTGCTTATTCCAGCCGAATTTCTTGCTCCAGTCTATCTCCTTTAATTTCCCGCCAAATCCGAAAGCGAACGTTATAAGCGTAACCACTCCCATTACCATTGCCAGGAACAGTGAGATAACACCTGTTATGAGTAACTTAATATCACCTTTGCTCATATTCATGCCTCCCCGAATCCTTTTTTCCAGATCCGCTTATTCCAGTTGACATATGCCTTTGTTCCCTTTGCGAAGTACTTGATTCCGAGTATCACGAGGATGAAAAGGAATATTGCAAAGAACAGCAAGGTAACTGCCAGGAATATAAACGGAACCATGTAGTATGTAATGCCTCCGGTGCAGATTCCCGTGATGATGGCAACGATCCCGCCGACCGACGATACCAGAAGGCCGACCGCTACGAAGATAGCGAAAAGGATCAACAGCCAAACTTCAATACCGACAAACGCATTGAAAAGAACCACGAAGAGTTTGCTTCTGCCGTCAGCTCCGGTCTTGGTATCCGTAAAAGCGTTGCTGCGCTTCTTCATTATCTCAGGGAGCTTCATTCCTTCCCTGTACAGAGTTGCGAGTTCATCGGGATCGCCAAGTCCTTCTGCTATTTCCTCCTCGGTCTTGCCCTTGAGCGCGCCCTCGGAAAAATGAGTTCCGATCTCATAAAGGATCTCATTTACATCTTTATAAGGCATAGCGCCGAGAGCTTTCCCGAGCGTATCAAGATATTCTTTTTTATTCATCTGCTTCTTCCCCCTGTTTCTCATTGATGATGCCGTCGACTGCTTTAGAGAACTCTTTCCATTCTGCTTTGTCACTCTGCAGTCTCTTACGGCCTTCGTCCGTGAGGTGGTAATACTTCCTGGGCGGTCCGTTCTGAGATTCCTTGAGATACGTGGATACGCTTCCTTCAGCTGCCAGTTTGCGCAGGATCGGATAAACCGTTCCGTCTGCAATGTTCATCTTCGCCGTAAGGCTGTCAGCCAGGTCGTAGCCGTAGCTGTCGCCCTTGTCAAGGAACGCAAGCACGCACAGATCAAGTACTCCTTTCTTGAACTGATTGTTCATATTATTCCCCCTTATTCGAAAATGACACGGACAAAAACTAACACGTCATCAGCTATTCTTCCCATGTCAGTATTGAATATAGCACACTACTATTCATTGTGCAATACTATTTTTTGAATATTACCAAACATCGTTTTGTTCTCAAAATGATTTAATGATATTATCTTCTTTAAAGGAGAGATTCACCCATGCCGGACGATAACAATTCCAAGCTTGAACAGATATTATCTGAACTTCCCCGCGTGAAGCGCGAGATATTAGAGAATCATTTAAAAACCCTTACCGAGGAAGAGCGCGAGTCTTTCGTCAAGGAAGTCATCGCCGAGTACGAATCAATAAAGAAGATCGCGCAAGAAAAAGCGCCTGCGCCCTCCCAGACAAGCAAGGAAACACCCGTCGCACCAAAGAGCAACACTCCTGATTTTCCCGTTGTCACAAGACAGCCCGAAGCCGTGAAGCCCGGTACAGTTTCTGCGGCACCGATCCATACCGTCAAGAAGAAAAAGAGCAAGGCTCCGGTCGTGATAATCTCTTCCCTGCTCTCTCTCGGTCTTGTAGGCGGTCTCGTATTTGCATTTGTCACCGGCAAGATCCCCGGAACAAAGCCCGCTCCCACCATGTCTGAGACTACGGCAACCGTTTCACAGACAGAAAGCGAGCAGCCTTCTTCATCAGAGACAACCACGCAGCCGACCGTTGCACCTCTCCCCACGCGTGCAGAAGAACCCGACGAGACGACTTCCGAACCTACGGAAGCCCCGAAGCCGACTTCCGTTCCGCTCAAGAGCAACGCCCCTAACCTTAAGGGCATAAAGGTCGTGATCGACCCCGGACATCAGGCTAAGACCGATTACAAAAAAGAACCTTTCAAAAAAGGCACAAAAACAGGCAAGCCCCGCTGCACTTCGGGAACCACAGGCGTTGTCACCAATCAGAAGGAATATGAACTCACTTTGGATACCGCCCTTATGCTCAAGGATTATCTGGAGCAATGCGGCGCCACCGTTATCCTCACAAGATCCGAGAATGACGTAAACATCTCAAACAAGGAACGTGCAAACATCGCCGTCAAAGCAAAGCCCACACTTTTCTTAAGGCTTCACGCAGATGCAGGATACAACAGCAAAGTAAAAGGCGTTCGCGTATATTATCCCAACGCCGGAAAACTGAACAAAAAGACATATGCAAACAAGCTGGGCAGGCTTGTGGCCAAGGCCGGCAAAACCAATTTCAGAGGAAGCAAGGCAACCAACAAATATACTGGTCTGAACTATGCCAAGAGCATCAGATCCTACCAGATAGTATTAGGTTACCTCTCACACAAAGACGATGACCAGAGGCTTGCCGATCCCAACAACAGATACGAGATGTGCGCGGCCATCGCTACGTTCTGTGCCACATTCAAAAAGGGTTAGTATTGTTTTTTTGACAAATCTAATATAATCTGAATCTCATAGACAAAAAAGAAAGAAGGTACTGCCATGAGCGAGAACTTAGACCTGAACACTTTAAAGCAGCTGTCAAAAATGAAGAATGTCGACGAGGTTGACGCGGCTCTCTCTTCCGATGGCAGTATCAAGAACGAATTCCAGTCGATCAAAGAGGTTGAGATCCTCAGAGATACCGTAAACCAGCAGCAGATCCTGCTCCACGCTATGTGGCTCATGCTCAAGGAACACGGGTTTACCAATGTTGAGTTCAACCTTCACTTAAAGGAAGCTTCCCAGCTGAGTCTCCGTAAAGACTTCAAGAACAGCATCAACTGCCCTTCCTGCGGCAAGGGAATGCAGAAACTCGAACAGGTTCCCTTCACTCTCAAGTGCTACTATTGCGGCACCGAATTCCTCTGCAACCCTTTCATGAAGTATGACGGACTTGATCCCGAAGAAATCGAGTACAGGCCCGATAAAGCTACATCTGAAGAGCTCGACGAACACAGCAAGCCTGAGAACTATGAACAGAGACAGGTTCAGAGCGAAGAGGACGAGATCGCAAATGCCAAGGAGATCCTTGACCGCGAGTATCAGCCCTACGACGTTTCCAAGGACTTGAATTTCGAGGACGAGAATATATAATATCAGTCTGCTTTGCGGAAAGTCCCTATGGGGATGTACCGGTTTCGACGGGGTCGCCGAAGCCCGGAAAGCGGGTGGAGGATTCTCGTTGGCCTCCTTAAAAAACGGGAAATTGCAAGTAATTGCAGACAACACTGAGCTCGTAGCAGCCTAAGGCTACCGTCCCCGTGTGTATCTGCTCACATGGGTGTACGTACACCGCAGACCTCACCTGAGAGAGGTTAAGCAGGCAGTCCTCCCGGCAAAGCTTTGAGCCGGATCCGCGACTATAATCCCCCTATGAAGCTACCGGAACCTTAGCCCGTCAGCGGGCTCATGCGCAAGGGGAATATCTTAACCGCTGACTGCACCCGGAGATTGTCTGGGCCGAGACGGTTTCGGACAGGAGTTCGATTCTCCTCATCTCCACCAATTATGACTTTCCGTAAAGAAAGGGCTGTTGCAAAACAAAATGCAACAGCCCTTTTGCTTTTAAACTAATCCGGCAAGCGTTGACTTACGAAAAAAGCCTTTTCGCTGTTTTCTTATTTCGTAAGTGCAGTTCTTTAGAAATTGAGCAAATATCATGAAAACGCACTTACGAAAATGAGTTTTTCCCGTGTTTAGTAAGTCGCCAGCCTTTTCCGGACTTTTATGGAAGACTCACAACGAAGCGGCATCGTCACTTTTACAACAACACCGTTTTTATTTCGTGAGTTTGAAGCAGATGGCTTCCAACGATTTCGCGTCATTCATGCCGGCCACGGAATTGCCGTCACCCCATGACACTTTCTGTATATGCTCAATCTTCGGAAGTCCGGTATCTGTCTTAACCTTGAAATCTTCCGCAGACGTCTCGAACTCGTCATCACCGTATCTTGATGTGACATTTCCCGAATCGTCAGTGATCTTTATCTCGGTAGCAACCTGATTTGCCCTTAAAACGCCGTTAGCAAGCGACACGACGTAGTAATAGATCGTTTCCTCTCCCTCATTGAGCGCATCATCGTACTCTCTGGCCACATAAAGATATTCGCCGTCGGAATTCATCCTGAGCTTGTATTCCTCTTCCATGTAAGGACCCGGAGAACCGGCCTCGAAAGGAGTCCTGACCTTAGCGATCCCGCTGTTGTCTGCTGACACTTCATACATGGTGAAAGCTTTGTTCTTCTTTGCCGCGGTGATCTCATACCGGCCGTTCATGTCGAGATCCGTGATCGCATAACGCATATCGCCGTCACCTTCAACATACCACGTGCTCTTTGCAGCCGCTATCACTTCAAGCTGTCCCGTATAAGCAAAGACAGGAGCCGGAAGTGTTCCGGATTCAGACGGAGCGGTATCATCCGTCTCCTTGGCATCAGATGAAGCGGCAGAAGAAGCCTTTGAGGCCGATGTAGGTATCGTACCAGTCGGCAGTGTCTCTTTCTCCTTTTTGCCGCACGAAGGAAGGACCAGCACGCCCAAAGAAAGCAAGACTGCCGTAGTTATTCTGATCGGTCTTTTCATTCATATACCTCGGTTAAGATTTTTCGTGAATTATATCATACGGATTCAAACAGATATATCAAGAACCGTCCGGTCCTTTTGATATAATACCCGTATGTCTATTGCAGAAAACAGTTCTTTCCGTAAAAAGCTGGTATCACTGATACTTCCGATGACACTGCAGAACTTCATGTTCTCGCTTGTCCCGCTGTCAGACACGATAATGCTCGTATCGGATCAGGATGCCATGTCATCCGTCTCGCTCGCGTCCCAGGTCGCGTTCGTGTTCAGCATGTTTAGTCTTGCCATCTCGTCGGGATGTTCCATGTTTGCCGCACAGTTCTGGGGCAAAGGCGACAAAGATTCAATAGAGAGACTTTTCGGATATTCTATCAAGCTCATCCTCCCTATCCTCGTTCTTTTCTTCGGCAGCACCATGATCATGCCGGAAGGCGTAATGGCGATCTACACCAATGAGCCGGCCTTGATCGCAAATGGCGTTCCGTATCTGCGCATAGCTTCATTCTCTTATGTTTTCATGGGCCTTTCGATAATTTACGAGGCCATTCTGAAAAACGTCGGGCTGGTCAAGCAGTGCACATTCGCAAGCACGGTAATGGTCATACTGAACATCGGCCTTAATGCAGTTTTCATATACGGGCTTTTCGGTATGCCTAAGATGGGCGCTTCCGGAGCTGCTCTTGCGACAACCATCTCCGCATTTGTCGGTTTCGTTTTCTGCGTTTATTACTTGATCTCAAAACGCATAGTCTCATTGAGGTTCAAATACATCCTGAAGACCGGGATACATTTAAGGCAGCGTTTCTCAAAATACAGCGCGCCCTTCTTCCTAAATCAGATAATCTGGAGCATCGGCTTTACCATGATGACCGTCATCATGGGACATTTGGGTTCTGATGCCGTTGCGGCAAATGCGATAGTTACCGTGATCAAAGACATGGTATCGGCCTTCTGCTATGCATTGGGTGCAGGCGGAGCCATCGTTGTCGGAAACGAACTCGGTGCAAACCGTCTGGATACAGCAAAAGATTACGGCAAGCGCTTAATGAAGCTCTGCGTTGTATCAGGCATATTCCTCGGACTTATCGCTGCAGCTTCCGCACCTCTGGTCATCAGGCTCGTAAACCTCACTCCCCTGGCCGAACACTACCTTATGGTGATGATACTGATGTGCAGCTATTACATCCTGGGCCGCTCGATCAACTGCACGACTATAGGCGGCATCTTCTCAGCCGGCGGGGATACCAAATTCGGTTTTATCTGTGACACTCTGACTATGTGGGCATTTGTCGTACCCGTAGGCATGATTGCAGGTTTCGTATTCAAGCTCCCGGTCCTTGTAGTCTATTTCCTGATCAATCTTGACGAGATAATAAAACTGCCTGCGGTCATTGCACGCTACAGGCAGTTTAAATGGGTCAATAATATCGTTAACGATATGGAGATTGATGAGATCTGATCAGTTCCTGATCAACTTGTCACCGTATTCCGTAACATCAAATGTCGAGAAGTAATCGTTCAGGGACTCAGCACGTCTGATCAACTTGACGGAGCCGTCTTCCTTGAGCAGGAGCTCAGCAGACCAAAGTCTTCCGTTGTAGTTATATCCCATTGCGAAACCGTGCGCACCGGCATCGTGGATAACGAGGTAATCGCCCATGTCGATCTTAGGAAGCATCCTGTCGATCGCGAACTTATCGTTATTCTCGCAAAGAGAACCCGTTATGTCATACTTATGGTCAGCGGGAGCATTCTCTTTGCCAAGGACCGTGATGTGGTGATAAGCGCCGTACATTGCAGGACGCATGAGATTTGCTGCGCACGCATCAACACCGATGTATTCCTTGTAGATGTGCTTTTCGTGGATCGCCTTTGTAACGAGCGCGCCGAAAGGTGCAAGCATAAACCTGCCCATCTCAGTATAGATCGCTACATCGCCCATTCCGGCAGGAACGAGGATCTCTTCGAACTTCTTTCTAACGCCCTCGCCTATCTCATAAATATCGTTGGCACTCTGGTCGGGCCTGTAGTCAACGCCTACGCCGCCCGAAAGATTGATAAATGCAAACTCAACGCCGGTCTTGTTCTTTGCTTCGACAGCAAGCTCGAAAAGTTCTCCCGCGAGCTTCGGATAGTACTCATTCGTAACCGTGTTGCTCGCAAGGAACGCGTGAAGGCCAACCTTCTTAACTCCGTGAGCCTTGAGCTGAGCATATGCATCGAAAAGCTGCTCTTTGGTCATTCCGTACTTGGAATCGCCCGGATTGTCCATGATCCCGTTGCTGAGCTTGTAGACTCCGCCCGGATTATATCTGCAGCTCATGATCTCGGGGAACTCGGGACCGATGATGCCCTCAAGGAAAGGAATGTGCGTGATGTCATCAAGATTGATGATGCCGCCGAGCTTTGCGCAAAGCGCGTATTCTTCAGCAGGAGTATCATTGCTCGAGAACATGATCGGGCCTCCGACCGCATCCGCAAGAACAAGCTCTGCCTCGCTCGAGCAGTCAAATCCGAAGCCCTCGTCTCTGATGATCTCCATGATGAACGGATTCGGTGTTGCCTTTACAGCAAAAAACTCACAAAAGCCCTTATTCCAGGAGAATGCTTCTTTGACAGCCTTGCAGCGTGCCTTTATTCCCGCCTCGTCGTAGATGTGAAAAGGCGTGGGATAAGTCTTGACTATTTCTTCGATCTTTTCCTTGGTTACAAAGGGTTTCTTTTCCATATGATCCTCACAAAAACGCAATATGTAGCAAATTTTACACTTTATCGCAATAAATACAAGTATTTATATATGAGCATCAAGGTGCTTTACAGGTCAAAGATCAGGCTTGAAACTTGATCTTTAAGACTCTGATTCGTCAAAAATGCAGTATCTGTTGTTCGGATCGGCTTTCGCCTTATACATGGCCATATCGGATCTGTTGAATATCTCAGAATAATTCTTCGCCAGACCCTTATAAAAGGAAATACCAATGCTTATGGTTATCTTCTTGTCTTTTTCAGGAAGCTGAACGTTAGCGGAGATACCGTTTGCAATCTCATCCGCAAATTTACGTGCCGTATTCAGATCATTCGTGCCTTTGATGAAAACCACAAACTCATCTCCACCGAAACGGCTTGCGATCACATCGTTATTGACCAACTTGCCGAGAAATTGGCCAATCTGACGGATCACGCTGTCTCCGACGTCATGGCCGTAGGTATCGTTGATGGATTTGAAATGATCACAATCAAGCAGAAGCATGATGCCCTTATCGGTAGTTCTGTCATTCAGATACTCATTGATATCCCTCGTCAAAGCACCCTTGTTACTGATGCCCGTCAGTTCATCCGTATCTTTTTGGATCCTGATCTGCCTGGTCAGGACGAATTCCTTGATGCGGATCGAGTTGGCTATGACGTTGAGAAAACATCCGATTATCGTAAATGGAATGACATTCAGCAGATCGACCTGCCAAGCTTCGGGCGTCTTTATTCCATGCATCCATATCAGGAACACGGCAGTCGCAGCACAGAGTTCGATCGTCATGAAGAAAGGCTTGTCGATCATAAACATCGGCGCGACCAGCAAGATAGCGATGAAGGTTACAGACGGATAATCAGGCTTGTTCTGTGCCAGCATGCATCCGAACACGAACAGTACCGAGATCGAAAGGTATATGAAAAACTGTGCGATGATCGAATCTTTCTTCAAAAGGAAAAAGCACACAATGGCAATTCCGGAATAAACAAACGCCGTCAGATAGAAGCTCCTGTTAACAGCCATCGCGGATACAAAAAAGGAAGACAGAAACAAGATTCCAAAAGCTGCAGCCATAAGAACGTGAAGAATTCTCCACACTTTAAAGTTTGAAATATACGCGTCTTTTTTCAAGGCATTGTATTCATCTTTCTCAATGCCGCAGTAAAAGAAATAATTACGTATCTTCCCGATAATATCCAATTCGTTTCCTCCCTGTATTTGAATTTTACAGAAAAACGTGAAAGCACACCATAAAGCCGGTGTAACGATTTTGTTAATCAAAACTAAAACACCTTCAGTAACATACGAACAGGTCCTCGGTGAGCGGAGCTCACCTGCGGAACTAGTTACTGAAGGTGTTTTGCGTTTTGGTGGAGACGAAGAGGATCGAACTCTCGACCTTACGGATGCGAACCGTAC
>CAMZBB010000001.1 GCA_947304405.1 uncultured Clostridia bacterium | reverse complement strand
GAACACGTGAAGGAAATGATCTGTTCAACGAGATGAAGCAGTCCGGAGTTCTTGATAAGACCGCCTTGGTGTACGGTCAGATGAATGAACCGCCGGGAGCAAGAATGCGTGTGGCTCTGTCAGGTCTTACAATGGCTGAATATTTCAGAGACAACGAAGGCCAGGATGTTCTTCTGTTTATCGACAATATCTTCAGATTCACGCAGGCAGGTTCGGAGGTATCGGCACTTCTCGGAAGAATGCCTTCAGCCGTAGGATATCAGCCTACACTTGCTAATGAGATGGGTGCTCTGCAGGAGAGGATCACCTCGACTGTCAACGGATCCATCACGTCTGTTCAGGCTGTATATGTTCCTGCAGATGACCTGACCGACCCTGCTCCTGCAACGACATTTGCTCATCTTGATGCTACAACGGTTTTGTCCAGAAGCATCGCGTCACAGGGTATCTATCCTGCCGTAGATCCTTTGGAATCCACAAGCCGACTTTTGTCACCTGAGGTCCTTGGCATGGAACACTATGAGACAGCAAAAGAAGTTCAGCGCATAATTCAGCGTTATATGGAACTTATGGACATCATCGCGATCATGGGTCTTGATGAACTTTCAGATGAGGATAAGGTGCTGGTAGAACGTGCACGTAAGATCCAGAGATTCTTATCACAGCCTTTCCACGTATCCGAGAAGTTTACGGGTATCGAAGGTACATATGTGCCGCTGTCCGAGACTATCCGCGGTTTCCGTGAGATCATAGAAGGCAAGCATGATGATCTTCCCGAATCAGCATTCCTCTTCGTCGGAACGATTGATGAGGCTGTGGCTAAAGCTGCAAAAAGCGGTAATTAAGTGATCATGAAAACCTTTGCTCTTAAAGTCATAACGCCCAAGGGTGCTGTTATCGATAAACCGGTGTCAGGTCTTTATCTGCGCGGCAGTGAAGGTGATCTTGCAATATTTGCGGGACACGTGCCTTTTGTAACAGCCGTCAGGGAAGGCAAGTGCACCATTGTTTATGATGATTCATCCGATGATACGGAAGCGGAGATCGGAGCCGGCATGCTTAACATTACAAATGATAAGGTGACACTTATCACCGAGAACTGGAAAGCATGATCTGATATCAGGTGTTTTTGGCTCTGTTGAGCATCATTTCTGCAACCCCCGAACGGAGTTCCAAAAACCGGATGAGCCTTTCGCGCTCATCCGTTTTCATGCCGCGGTTGATCCATCCCATAACTTTGCCAAAGCATTCGTCTTCGTAAGCATGAAGGATTATCAGGCGGTCTTCTTCTGATATGGCATCAGTTTTGAAGATCACTTTCCCATATTCCGTGATCACGTATTCGCATATGCGCCACAGATGCAGTTCAAAAAGAGCTCTGTCTGCCGAACTGCAGACATGCCGGATTATCTTTCTGTTCTGTTCTGCAAATTCCATGACAGCGAGCATGGCTGAATTTATGGAATCGACTGAAGGGTACCTGGCGATGAGTTCATCTGCCTTCTGTTCTACTATGTATTCTATAAGAGCCGGAATGTCTTCGAAATGGTAGTAAAAAGTATTCCGGTTGATATTGCACTGATCAACTATATTTTGAACGGTTATCTTTTTGACAGGTTCATTTTCCAATAAAGATATGAAAGCATCACAAATATGTTGTTTGGTTCTGACAGCCATGATGAACACCTCTGTTTTTTAGAATTATAATACGAATGTCCCGCTTTTTCTGTTGAGTGGCAATACAGCTAATAAACGGTAATGGCTAAATATTTTACAAAATGTATATTTATTCAACAGGAGCCTCTGAGAACCAATTTGAATAATTATTCAATGGCAAAGAACTGTCGAGTTTTCAGACCTGACGGCGAAAGAATGTAGACAAAATGTAGCCACTAAGCTCGAAAACCTATGATTTTTTGCGAAGAGTTGTGAAGCAATGAAACCCGGAAAGCCCAATAAAATAAGGCGATTTCGAAGAAGTTTGTAGAGCTGCGAGCGGCGGGAGGGCTGGCTTTTAATCAAGGGGTCTGGAGTTCGAGCCTCCAGTGAGCCACCAAGAAGAAAAGGCCCGTCAACATTGCGTTTGACGGGCTTTTGGTTTGTATAATTCATTTGATTTTTCGAGTTTTTGTAGCCAATTTGCCGCCAGAAAGCTTTTGGCTTTCAAGCCTTCGATATACGATTAGTTAGCAATTTTAGTACAATGAAGGCGTTAGACGAAATATTTAAGTTAGAAGCGGCTCGTATCAGAGGGTTTGAAATATTTAGGCGAGGTTCACTTAAGAATCTCGCTTTATATTTGATATCATATCTTTCGAATTGCGAAAAAAGTCTGTAACGTTTTCCAAACTCGCGCGTTAATAAGGTGAAAGGAGGAAAGAAATGCGTTTCGAAGAGATTTATGAGAACTATTTCAAAGATGTCTTCCGACTGTGCCTGAGCCTTACGAAAAACGAAGAAACCGCAGAAGACCTGGCGCAAGAGACTTTTGTAAAGGCCCTGACCGCGATAGACACTTTTGATGGTTCGAAAGACATTAGAGCATGGCTTTTTACTATTTCAAAAAACACCTTTTTAAGCGAGTGCCGCAAGAGGAAATGGATAGCTGATGTTGAGGTTCCGGAAGATACCCCGTCAACTGATCAAGACTTCTTGGAGGTTATCTCAGACAAGGAGAGCGCGGTGCTGATACATAAGTATCTTCACGAAATGAAAGAGCCATATAAGGAAGTATTCCACCTGAGGGTTTTTGGTGAATTGGATTTTGAACAGATAGGTGACATCTTTGGAAAGAGTGCCAGCTGGGCTAGAGTTACCTTTTATAGAGCCAAAAACGATATAAAGAAATACATGTCAGAGAATGGAGAGATATAACATGAAGATTAAATGTGAAGTAATAAATGACCTGCTGCCGTTATATGTTGATGATGTTCTTTCTAAAGAGTCCAGGGAACTGGTTGAAGAACATATCGGAGAATGTGAAAGCTGCAAGAAGACGTTTGAAAACATGTCCGGCAAAGTCAGCATCCCTGTCAGTCCCGAGCTGAGGATGGATGATACGAAGCATCTCAAGGGATTGAAAAAGATAATTACGCGCTACAAAGGACTGGCGATATTGTTCGGTGTGATCGCAGTGATCGGGATCATGGTATCCACAGTGTTGATCATGTGTCAGATTGAATACGATATTCCCTATGACGGGAGCAACGTAACGTTGGAAAGACGCGAAGCCGGTTATTACATCGTGTACCATGGTAAAGGCGCCATCCTATATACTGCGAGCGGAGATGTCGAAGGCAGTGAATTGTATATCAGTTTTCGTCAAACGGCTTTTGACCGTATAATCTGGCCTTTATACCACAACAACGAAGATACAATGTGGTTTTGTGAAGCCGGTAAGATCACAAAGCTTTCCACAAATGACGGAAAGATTATTTGGGAAGCTAATGCGGAAGAAATGAAAGAACATGAGCAATGGTTACTTGCACATCAGAATAAAGGCTAAACCGGAATAGTATGATGTATAATAGTAGTCGGCAGAGAGTATCTTTGTCGACTATGTTTTTTGATAAAGAAAACATATATCGAAAACACTTATACGGGAGGATGATCTAATGAAAAAGATAGTAGCTTTGGTTCTTGCAGGCGCGATGATCTTTTCGCTTTCCGCATGCAGACAGAAAGGGCAGGCCGGCGGAGCTTCTTCACAGGGTACGACAAAGGCACAGGCAACGGATAATAACAATAATGGCGGCGGTGAGACTACTAAAGCACCTTCTGCTGATGCATTGGTCCTGCTTCCCGGAAAACTTGAGATAGTAAATACCGGAGATAACGGTCCTGTAATCAAGGGCGTTTTTGTATCCGGCAACAGAGCCGGTTCTGGGGAATTTAATTCCCAAGCTCCCGGTGTTAGCGGCCTGAGATGCATTTTTGAGCAGAACGAATATCTCGGGTTCTATCTTGATACAGCCGAAACTTCCGGACTTAAGGTCTTGGTATATAAGCACGCTGAAGATGCGAATGTTTATGTAGATAAGACTCATAACGGTGAAGGCGCTGTTGCAAGCTGGGATCTGAACAAGCCCGAAGAAGCAAACGGAAGTTGGGGTGAGTATTATTTACATCCCGAGGAAGTAGCAGCAGGGTATTATGATCTTGTCTTTACCAAAGACGGCAAGGCGGTAGCCATGATGCAGATCAAGCTCTTCAAGGAGGAAGAGCTTAATGGAAAGTCTGACGATGAGCTTAAAGGCTTAATGAAGAGTTTCTAAAACTGTTGTTTTTTGCAGTCCGGAGAGAATCCGGACTGTATTTTGATAGAACATAAACTTTTAACAAAATGGACTATTTGGGGAAACAGGAAACGATTTGATTATCTATGGAACATAAGACTGAAAACGTTGAACTGACTGTTTTGTGTTTAATACAGGATGGCAGCAAGATTCTTCTTCAGAACCGAATTAAAGAAGACTGGAAGGGGTACACTCTTCCCGGCGGTCATGTCGAGCCCGGAGAATCATTTGTTGATGCAGTTGTAAGGGAAATGAAAGAAGAAACCGGTCTTGACATTATTAGTCCAAAACTGGTTGGTATCAAACAATTCCCTATTCAGAACGGAAGATACATAGTTCTACTGTTCAAAGTTGAAGATTTTACGGGCAGCATCACGTCATCTGACGAAGGTACGGTGGAATGGATCGAGACTGACAGACTATCTGAGATTAATACAGTCAGCGACTTCCATGATCTTATGAAAGTGTTTAATGATCCTGAACTGAACGAGTTTCAGTACATTGTTGAAGGAGATAACTGGATAATCAACCTGAAATAGTAATCGGTATTGGAGATGTCTATCGTGGGAGATAGCAGATTTGTTTCTTATCTCAATAGTCAGAATGGTAATGAAAAGACTATGATTTTTTCAGGTTTTTCAAACTATATCGCGGAATGAAGGCGTGGGCGATAAACTCATAATTTAGGGGCATTATGAACAGAGGAGAAAGCATAGCTTTGGCAAATGAGCTCTGTTTGGAATATAGAGCCGTCAAAGAAATACAGAAGAAGATCGACGAGAACGAGACGCTGCTCAGTGAGTTTAATGAAGCAAAGCCTGAGCACAGAAGATTAATCTCATTCTTTTGGCGGTATCTGCTGATTGCCGGAATCATATTTCTGGTAATGCTCATCCCGACATTTGTGATTTCGTTTGTGATATTTTTCATAGCGTTTGAAAGTAATCTCCCAGCTGTTTATCCGAAGGCTGCCATTGCGATCTTATTACTCATTAATGTTGCAGTTCCCGCGGTGATCATTGTCTGCGGATACAGAAAAGCGAAGCGGAAGATGATGGATCTTAACTTAAAGGATGCGGAGAAAGCCGCTTATAACAAAAAACGCAAGGACGAACTGATGCGTCAGACAGATGAGCTCAGGATGCAAAAGAATGCGAAGTCGGAGTCGCTTCAAAAGTACAATGACATTATCCCGGAGAGTCTCCGGGAAGGCGGGAAGATAGAGATGCTGAGGCGGCTCCTCGTGGCCGGTAAAGCGGAAACGTTCTCAGATGCAATAGAACTGTTGAGTACGAATAATTGCAAAACGCTTGAAAGCCAACAATAGATGCGAGAAATCACGGGATCGGATTTGTTGCGATGATATAATAATGAGGACAGAGGCAGTTGCCTTAGACGGTAAACTTTTTAATATTGTGATGGATAATTGAAACTGAAATATATACCGTACATCTTTTTACAATGCACATGGGGCATTATCCAGACTGTTGCCGGGTTTGTCATGTTTTTGACAAGTGCCGGTAGCAGACATGCCTGGTATAACGGGGCAGTCGCAACATTTTGGAACAAACCGTTTGGAATATCTTTGGGTTTGTTCATATTTATTCCTCCCCAAGCACGGTTTTATAATTCTGAAAAATATCATCTCAGCGATGATGAGATAAAAAGCAGGCTGTTGGTTCACGAGTTTGGGCACACTTATCAGTCTCTGATTCTGGGACCATTGTATTTTCTCGTAGTCGGTTTGCCGAGCGTTATTTGGGGATTGGTAAAGAAACCTGGCAAGTCATACTTTTCTTTCTATGCGGAGAATTGGGCAAATCTTCTGGGTGAAAAGCATACCGGTCAAAAATCAATGGAAAAGATAGATATTTAGCGGCTTTAGGGGAATTTTGTAGTCCTTATGATAGTGTCACCGTTCACAGCACGGTCTATCTCTTCGTTGATGCTTTCTATTGAAGCGCTCTCTTCGGGACTGAGGCTGTGAGTCATTATCGTCGGGCACTCATGATGTATGTTGAATGACATGTATTTATAGAAAAATATAACTTGAATGATAGATAAGACGAGACAGAGAAAACAACCTATGAAGCGCTTTTGCTTATTTATTGCGGTAACTAATCCGGCAAGCGAAAGAATTATAGTTACAGTCGGAATGACCAATAAGATCAGATAACCGGGGTCAAAATGAAAGATAAAAAACAGGTTCGGGAAAAATGTCATGATCAACGCCGGTAAGAAAAACGGATTCTTATTTTCGCTTTCGTTAAACATAAGCTTCACCCCATTCAATGACCATGAAATCATTTCGCATCGACTTACTGTCTTCAGTGTGTCATTTTCCACGATAAAAACAAGCACCACCTGCGGTTTTTGACGCACCACATTGGTAACATGCATATTTTTTGGCTTCTGGCAGCTCCGGAGTCAAAGAAAACTATTGATCGCGAAAGATTAATTCTCAAGCAAGCTTTTTGAGCAGGTCGTCGTAGGAGATGCCTGATGACTTCGTGCCTCCGATGAGCTGATAAGGCACAGAGTTGAAGCTCGTCTGATATCTGGCGGAGAAGATCGAATCGTTGTCGCAGAGGAGAGATTTCTCTATGCGGCGGAACTCGTCGATCTCGACACTTGTGGAATTGGTGTACTTATCTACTCCTGAGACAGTGCAGACCTTGAGCTGAAGGTCGTTGCCGTTTTTATCTTTGACTTCGGGACCGAGAGTCAGGAACATTTTGCCTGTGTATTCCATGAAATGGCCTGTGCCCTTGCTTGAATAGATGCCATACTCCGTGATGGAGCCGCTTTCATCAAGATAGCCCTTGTATGAGATGATCTGACCGGCCTTGGTTCTGAGCACGAAGAACTCGGTGATATTGCTTTCGGCATCGGTCAGGGTCTCAAGAAGGATCAATGAAGTCTTTTGCATGTCGGGATCGTAAGAATAAACATATAAAGCAACATGGGTGCTTTCAGAAGCGTTTTTAGTAAAGAAGTACAGATCCGGGATATCGTCTCCTGTTATGTCAACGAGGCCGCAAGCATTGGAGTTTACGTTCTTCTGGTACCACTCGATGCCTTCCTTGTTTCTCTGGAGGAGCTTTGCGTAGCCGGCATAAGCCTGTGCGACGTTGCCTTCTTTGGCGTTTCCACCGGACGTCGGCTTAGGCTCATTTGTCTCGGAAGAGGACTCCGAAGGCTCGGTCGGGTGATTGGAAGACTCGGTGGGTTCGGTCGATTCTGCAGCGGTGGTGGGAGCTGAAGCCTTAATAACGGCCTTGATATCTTTGCCTATGAAGTCAAAGATCTCCATGAGGGCTTCGTGATTCTTTATCTTGTAGCCGTCCTTTGTTTTGATAAGCCTGAGGGTCATTTCGGTCTTGTTCTTTTCGGCTTTTTCGAGTTTCTCGATGAGGGCATGGTGGCCTGTTAAGGAATCATCATCGAAGAGATCTTTCCAGGCGGGGATCAGGAAGGTTACCTTGATCTTGATGATATCAGAGTCTGATTCAACGGAGGACTCGTCATATTTGATTTCGATGCCGGAAGCTACGGCCTTATAGCATTTGGCGGCGTCGGAGGTGTAGGAGTCGAGGTCAAGGAGCTTGTCATATTCCTTGTAGACAGAGGAACCTTTATCGATCATGAGAATATTCAGGAACTCGTCCTTCTTTAAATTGCGGACGGAGTTTGTGAGTGATGTAAGGGTGTAATCCGGCTTGTAAGGAATGCCGTTGTCGATCCCGAGGCAGCCGGTGAACTGCAGTGAAAATGCAAGGATCAAAAGGAACGAAATTACTTTGGCTTTCATAAAACTCATCTTGTCTGTCTCCATTACGCATGTTTAGGCATTAGGATTTTACCACTCACCGGGTTTTTCTGCTCTTTCTTTGTCCGGAAGTCAGCAAACAAAGGGCTTTTCATTGAGCTGGTTGCGCGGAAAAGAGACTGCGTAATGTTCACATTTATATAAAACGGTGTTAATGGAACTGAGAAATGTATGTAATAGACTAAATTCTAGAACAAACTAAGGAGGATTTGTGTTTATGATCAGCAAAAGAAGATCTGTGTCTGTTCTGGCATTGATAACGATGATTTCCATTATCGGATGTGCCGCTTTAGCCGGCTGCAAATCTGCGCAACCAAGCGAAACGACAACGAAGCAAACAACTACCGAGACTGAGGCAACAAGTTCGGTAGCTGATCCTGCCGAACCGCAAAAACTATACGTGACTGTTAAAGGAACGGATATAAGAGTAGGCATGAAATTTTCGGAAGTAAGTAAGGCTTTAGGCTCGCCGGATCAAGAATTCCAAGCAACGTCTTGTTCTAGTGATACTGTCGAAATTACATATCAATATGGGGGATTACAGATCACTACGTCACAAGATAAGATCATTACGATCTTTTTTGACAGTTCAAATGGCAATACGTCTTCAATTATTCTCGGTGGAAAGATCAAAACAGGAGATACTATTGATGCGGTGAAGAGTGCTTTTGGCAAGCCTACAAGTGAAGATGATGGCTTTTTAAACTATGTATATGGAAAAACTCAATTACAATTTATTATTGTCGACAATTCCATCGATTCAATTTCAATAATGAATTACGGAATTAAGACTTGACCAACATTAAAGATAATTGATATTTAGCGCCGAACCCCAAGAAATCAGGGCTTCGGCGCTTTTAATATGTCAAGAAGATTTCAGATATGTGTCAGTTTAATTGCCAACAAGGGCGATAGATGTTATAGTCAATAATCTATGGATTAAATTTGGGAGGTTCGGATTTGTCCAGAAAGATTGTCAGAACGATTTGTTGTGTTGTCAGTGCCGCTTTTACACTGGCCACTCTTAACATAAATGTCCGTGATCTTGACGCTGATAGCGTTGACCTCCAGTGTCCGTCGCTTATCTATGCCAGCATGGACAACCGCTACTTGAATGCGGCTGTTGTTCCCGATGACGATGAAGATGAACGCGAGGCGGAAGAGGCTGACAGCGAGAGGTTTACCGATTCTGTAAAAGACGGTATTTCAAACTCTATCGATCTTGAAGATTACACGATAGTTGCTCCTGCCGATTATGAGGAGATCGCCGACAAGCTCCGCGGGGAAGACGGCGAAGATGAAGACCAGGAGAGCTATGACGGCAAGTTCGTTTGGGCCAAGAGCGGCAGTGTCAAGGTTTACGAGAATCCCAGCACCTCTTCAAAGGTTGTCGGCCAGTTAAAGAAAGCTTCAAAGGCGATAAGGATCTCATTTTCGGGAGAATGGTCTTATATCAGGTTCTCAAATAGCAAGAAGGGATACGTCCTTACAAAGAGCATCTCTTCCAAAAAGGTCAATCTGCCTACACCTACTCCCAAGCCTTCAAGGCATTACAGTTCGAATACGTCCAAGAAATCCACATCAAAGTCCGGATCAAAGAAATCGGGTGGCTTCGGCAGCTTTATCAGGCGTTTCGTCGGTTGTAAATACCGTCCGGGAGGTTCGTCTCCTTCGGGTTTCGATTGTTCCGGTTTTACTATGTACTGCTACAGGGCTTATTACGGAATCAGGCTTCCGCACGGTTCAAACATGCAGAGTTCTTACGGAAGAAGAGTCAGTAAGAGCAGCATGAGAGTCGGAGATATTATCTTTGTTGACCATGACCATAACGGAAAAGCAGATCACGTCGGTCTTTATGTCGGAGGCGGCCAGATGGTCCACGCTTCCGGTGTCGGTGTGGGCGTAATCTGTGTAAGCGTTAAGAACGTAAAAGATTTTCTGATGGTCAGAAGGATACTCTGACGTCATTATGATCCAAGGAATTCATCACATATCCATGAAATGCGGAACTGAAGATGAGCTCCGCAGAGTTAAAGAGTTTTACATAGACATTTTGGGACTTAAGATCTGCCGCACTTGGTCTGACGGCTTGATGATCGACACAGGCAACGGTTTTATCGAGATTTTTACCAATGCTGACGGAGAACACCGACTCGGCGCTATCCGCCATCTGGCTCTGCTCACGGATGATGTCGATGAGACCGTTCGAAAAGTCAAAAGCGCCGGTTATGAGGTCTTTGTCGAGCCGGGCGATAAGGTAATCGATTCCGCCCCCGAATATAAGATCAGAATGGCTTTCTGTTTCGGCCCTCTCGGCGAACAGCTCGAATTTTTCAGCGAGTATTGAACAATTAATCCCGCGGGACATACTGTGTCTCATTCAGCAAAACAGGGCGTTTGCTCGTTTTGTGTCCTTTAAAAACGATCCGGCTGAGCCTACCATGTGGACATCAATCAGGTCACGCGAAAACCGTGAACGCGGAGAGTTTGGAGGACAAAAAATGAGAAAAAACGAAAAAGCAATATTATTCGCAGTCCGTGTTATCATGGCACTGATGGGCTTGGCTGCTATCGTCTTTGTCATCATTTCGATGGTGACGGACAAGGTTACGCCTTATCTGGCGATCAGCCTTGGATTATCAGCATCTGCTAATATATTCGGGTGCATTTACAATAGAAAGAGAGTTTTAAAAGATGGATCTTGTGAAAATCGGAGCATTTCTTAAGGAACTGAGAAAAGAGAAAAATATCACTCAGGAAGAACTCGCAGACAAAATGGGAGTCTCCAGAAGGACCGTTTCGAGATGGGAGACAGGATCCAATATGCCCGACATGGACATCCTGATTGATATTTCCGATTTCTATGAGGTGGATCTTCGTGAGATCCTGGACGGAGAAAGAAAGGAAAATCACATGGACGAAGAAATGAAGGAAACCGTTTTGAAGGTTGCGGAATTTTCAAACGAAGAGAAGGCGGTTGTTGTGAAGAGACTGCATGTGGTATTTGTTGTGGCAGCGATGTTTATGGCCATTCTGATGGTGGTACAGTTTATTGACGTGATTGACGGTCATCTCTTGTATCTCATCCAGGGAATGAGCATGGGAACAGGATTCGGCATGACAGTGGTCGGAGCGGTCATGACAAGCAAATATGCAAAGAATATCAGAGATTTCAAGATGAGGCTGATCGGAAAGAATAAGTAACCTGAAAAATGGACTGCATAAAACTCTGTGCGTAAAATGAGAATCGCAGGCCTTTTATTATGTTCCCTAAAAGTGTCAGCGAAAGAGCTAAAATACTGACACATAAATGCAAATTGACTGGGATTTGCTGAAGCGTATCAGGAAAATGAGCAAAACAGTTACACTTTTAGGTAACACTCTGCAGGAGACGGCCGTAAAACCCGATTCGATTTTCAATATAGATGTCGTAAAGCATAAATATGCAAAAAGATGTATATGTTACACTAACAGAAATATCTGAAAGCGGGGTATGCATCAATGGAAAAGTCAAAGGTGTATTTTACGGACTTTAGGACCGGCCTGGGGACGCCCCTTACCGTTAAGCTTCAAAAGTTGATAAAGCTTGCTGGCATTGATTCCATTGACTTTGAAGGCAAGTTCGTTGCCATCAAGATGCATTTCGGTGAGTTAGGGAATCTTGCATACCTCAGGCCTAATTACGCTAAGGCGGTGGCGGATGTGATAAAGGAAAAAGGCGGAATGCCGTTCCTTACGGACTGCAACACTCTATATCCCGGAAGCCGCAAGCACGCATTGGAACACATGGATTGTGCCAATATCAACGGGTTTAATACCGTTACTACCGGCTGCCAGATAATCATTGCAGACGGACTCCGCGGAACTGATGACATAATCGTTCCGGTGCCGAACGGCGAGTACTGCAAAGAGGCTTATATCGGCCGTGCCGTGATGGATGCGGATATATTTGTTTCGCTGACGCACTTCAAAGGCCACGAGCAGGCAGGATTCGGAGGAACGATCAAAAATATCGGAATGGGATGCGGGTCTCGCGCCGGCAAGATGCAGCAGCATCAGAGCGGTCATCCGCATGTGATCTACGACAGGTGCAGAGGCTGCAGAAGGTGCTCTAAAGAGTGCGGTTCTGATGCGATCTACTATGAAGAAGGCAAAGCATGGATCGATCCTGATAAGTGTAAGGGCTGCGGACGTTGCATCGGAGCTTGCGCTTTTGACGCCATCGAGAATGACAATTGGAATGCCGCATCGATATTGGGATGCAAGATGGCCGAGTACACCGCGGCAGTGATCAGCGGCAGGACTAACTTCCATATAAGTCTGATCACTGATGTCTCACCCAACTGCGATTGCCATGGCGAGAATGACGCGCCGATCCTGCCTGATATCGGAATGCTCGCTTCGTTTGATCCGGTCGCTTTGGATCAGGCGTGCGTGGATCTTTGTTCTCAAGCCGAACCTATAAGGAACAGCCAGCTCGGCGACAATATGGCAAGGCCGGATTTCCACGATCACGGTGATCACTGGCATAACAGCAATCCCAACGTTTCCTGGGCCGAGACTCTCATGCATGCCGAGAAGATCGGAATAGGAACGCGTGATTACGAATTGGTGAGGATGAAATAAACCCGGCTTAAACCTCTTGTTTTATTGATTTCCTGCGCATCTATTCTTTGAGATGCCTTGAAATTGAGGCATTTTAATGTCAAAAAGGTTACAAAACCCTTATATGCCTCACTTTTACGGTAAAATCCAAAACTCAAATGCTAAAATAAAATCGACTATGTCTGATTAACGGAGGTTTGGATTTGTCTAGGTCTTTCGCCAAATTCTTATGCGGAGTTCTCAGCGCGACATGCACGCTGGGCTTCCTCAACATAGACGAGCGGAATCCTGAAGATGAGAAGATCAATCTTCAGAGTCCGTCGCTTGTTTATGTCAGCGTGGCCGGAAGATATCTGAACGCCGATGTGATCGCAAAGCAGGAAGAAGCCGACCGCCTCGCAGAGGAAGCTGATACCGAGGAGGAAGCAGAGGCTGCCCGTATATATAACTCTGAGTTCTTCAGTCTTGACAACTACACCATCGTGGCCCCCGCCGATTACGAGGAGATCGCCGACAATTTAAGGAAAGACGAACAAGACGATGAGGACAAGGAGAACTACGACGGTAATTCTGTCTGGGTAAAGGGTACAGCAAAGGTATATTCCAAGGCTGATACTTCATCAAAAGTGATCGCCAACGTTAGCAAGGGCGCGAGATTTATCAGGATCTCTTTTACGGACGAGTGGTCATATGTCAGACTTGGCAGCGGTTTGAAAGGCTATGTGCTTTCATCTGAGATCTCCGCATCTAAAATTGCCACGCCGACTCCTTCTCCGACTCCGACACCCAAGCCGAAGCCGAAGAAAAAGAAGGATCCGACACCCAAGCCGAAGCCGAAGCCGAAGATAACACTGAAATCAGAGAAAAAGACCGTTTACGCGTTGAGCACCGTTAACACGCGCAGCGGCCCCGGCATTTCATATTCCAAGGTAACGACAGTCAAATCCGGAACTGCGATCAAGGTAGTGGGTAAGACCAGCAACGGTTGGTATAAGTCCGAGAAGGGCTGGTACATATTGGCCTCGCTTACTTCGAGCAAGGCTCCTTCCGCGAAAAAGAATACTCCTACACCTAAGCCGAAGACTACTGTTAAGAGAGGCGATAAGTCCGGCGGATTTGCAAAATTTATCAGGAGCTTTGTCGGATGCAGATATGTATCCGGAGGAGCTTCTCCGTCAGGCTTTGACTGTTCGGGATTCACCATGTACTGCTACAAGACTTATTACAATATCAAGCTCCCGCATGGCGCTAACATGCAGACCAAGTATGGTACAAGGGTCAGTTTCAACAGCATGCAGGTCGGCGACATTATATATTTCGACCACGACCATAACGGGAAGGCGGATCACGTCGGATTATACGTCGGAAACGGCGAGATGGTCCATGCGTCCGGAGTCAAGACCGGCGTTAAATGTGTAGCCGTCAGCAAGCTGAAAGATGTTTTTATGGTAAGAAGGATCAGATAATTGAACACACGTACTCTTAAGGTTATTACAAGCATACTTACGGCAGTCACCACACTGGTCCTGCTTGATTTCGGCAGCGGCAGGAACGGGCCTGAAAATGAGATACATCTTCAGTGTCCATCACTTGTTTATGCAAGCGTTTCGAACAGATACTCAAATGCAGATGTAATGACGAGAGAAGAAGAGGAAGAGTTCGAACGTAAAGCCGAGGAGGCTGACACCGAGGAAGAGGCGGATATCGTCAGACTTGATAATCCTGAAGTGTTCAACCTTGATGACTACACGATAACCGCTCCTGCTAATTATGAAGAGATCGCCGATAAACTCCGTGGAGAAGATGGCGGCGATGATGACAATCAGGAGAATTATGACGGTAAGTACGTATGGGTCAGCGATTCCAAGACGAAACTCTATGTGCTTCCCAGCACGACTTCCAAAGTTATCGGACAGTTCAGAAAAGGAACCAAGTTTGTCAGGATCTCATATTCCGGTGAATGGTCTTATATCAGACTTGCAAGCGGCAAGAAGGGATATGCGATCTCCAAGACTCTTTCATCAAAGCATGTAAGTACGCCTACTCCCACGCCCAAGCCGTCAAGATATTATTATCCGAAGCCTAAAAAGAACTGCGTTTATGCAACATGCTCGCTCAACACGCGTTCCGGTCCGGGAATCACTTATTCCAAGATATCAACTCTTAGAACGGGAACCGAGATAGTAGTAGCTTCAAAGGAAAAGGGCTGGATCAAGTCAGACAAGGGTTGGTATGTTAAAGCGGATCTTTGCGTTGATTATCCTCTGACAGCTACCGGTAAGAAGGCAACTCCTACGCCTACTCCTAAGCCTACAGCAGCACAGCTCAGGTATATGAGACTTTCCGGCTTTGCCAGATATGTCAGCGGTTATGTCGGATGCCGTTATGTGTATGGAGGTTCTTCTCCTTCCGGATTTGACTGCTCCGGCTTTACTATGTACTGCTACTACAAATATTACAACATCAGCCTTCCTCACGGTGCGAATATGCAGATGCACAGAGGCAGGAAAGTTAGCCTTAGCAAGCTTCAGACAGGTGACCTCATATTCTTCGATCACGACCATAACGGAAAGGCTGACCACGTTGGCATCTACGTCGGCGGCGGCAAGCTGGTCCATGCATCGAATAAGAGAACCGGTGTTATAAAGGTATCCTTGTCAACCAAGAATGACGTAATAGCCGCGCGCCGCTATATCTGATGCGCGTATATAAATAGTTCAGATCGCAGAAGACAAGCGTTTAACGGCCTCGGTAAGGACGTCGATATCAGCTTCGAAATCAGACAGCCGGCGTGATTCATTTGCCTGGTGGCAAACGTCTTCCTGCCAAGGCGCCTGGAGTCCGAAAGCAATTGTATTGGGAATGTGGCGTGCGTAAGTTCCGCCGCCGATTGCCAGGGGCTGTGAATACTTTTCCCTGAATGATTCCTCGAATCCGTAGTACTTGGACATGTTCTCGTTCCAGATGTCTGTCAGTATTTTGATCTCGGTGGCGTTTTTGTCCTTGCAGACGGGAGCCATCGAACTGATCGTACTGCAGTTCAGGCCATATGGTTTTGCAAGGGAAGCCAGATGCGAGGTTATGTCTTCCATCTTGTAAGTGATCGGGCATCTGACATCGATTATCAGCGACTCGAGATCTCGGCTGCATTTAAGGATCGACGGATTGGCGGTAACTCTGCCTGATTCGTCTTCGATATTGCATCCCGTGTATTCGTATTGCTTGCAGGGAACTATCTCATTGTTGATGAAGTTCAGGAGCGGGGATTTCTTGAAATCGAATCCCTTTGATGAGAGTTTGTTGCACAGTTCGAAGATCGCATTTATGCCAAGCTCGGGTTTTGATGCATGAGCAGTCCTGCCTTCGGCCTTGGTTTTGCCGTTTCCTGTTGTCATCCAGGCTGAAGCGGGAACCATGTTTGCAGCGCTTCCCGCTTCGGCAGAGACTATCGAGGCCGGTCCTGACACTTTGATATTCATGATGCCTTTCTCGGCATATATGACGGGAAATTCTGCATCAGGCGTTATTGCGAATGTGGGGATCTCCCCATGCTCGGCATAGTATTCCACGCATGAACAGGTGCGCTCTTCGTCTGTTCCTAAGATCAGCCTTATCCTGCAGGGCGGTTCGTAATCTGAATTCATCAGTCTTCTCATGGCGAAAAAGGCAGCTGCAGCCGGACCTTTGTCGTCGACGATGCCGCGGCCTTTGAAACGCTTCCCGTCGAACGTCAGATCAAAAGGATCTGTCTGCCAGCCGTCACCACTGGGAACGACATCAAGATGGCAAACGATGCCGAACAGTGTCGGCGATGATTCGGGACCGAACTCACACCAACCCACGCGGCCGTCAAGCATGCCGGTCCTCATGCCGGATTCACGGGCAACGTCAAGAAAGAATTCAAGTGCCGCATAAGGGCCTTCTCCGTAAGGTTTTCCGGGAACGGGAGTGCCGCCGGTGCTTTCAATTGATATGAGCTTTCTTAAGAATTCAAATTCGTTTACCGTAAGAACCGCCATAGTCTTACCCTCCGTCGCTTTTCTGATAATATAATACAGCAAGTTGACGGTATTTATTTATTCTCATGCCACGGTTTTGCCAATCTGTTTTGGTTTTGTTTAAGTTTTTTAATATATAATCGGCTCATGGAAAGATTGATTGAAGACGTTTTTAACTATATTGATGAGGCGATCAGGTGCGCACTGATGGATCCTGCCGCCACGCTTCTCGTCTTCATGCTTCTCATTTTTGTTATCATTACCCCGGGACGCAAGGCAGCCGACAGACTGCTGATGTTCCTTGTCATATGTTATATCTATCTGATATTGACCTCCAACGTGCTTTCGAGAACTGTGTTTGATGAAAGGAAATATTCGTTTGAGCTGTTCTCGAGTAACAGACGTGAGATGGTCGAGAACGTTTTGCTGTTCACGCCTCTCGGTATGCTGCTTTGCGGTATCGATCTTAAAACGAAGCCTGTAAATCCATGGAAAAACGAGAAAGTGTACCGGCTGGTAAGATTTATCGTAAGTATGGCATTCGCAGCCCTTTTCACCTGCGTTATCGAAGGTTTGCAGCTTTATCTCAAAGTCGGCGTTTTTACGCTTGATGATATCCTTTGCAATACTTTCGGTGCGCTGATCGGTTACGGATTTATCCTTCTTGTAGTGCTGATCGTAAAAAAGGTACGAAGCTCTGAGTCAAGCCGCCAGTAAAAGTGTTTTCATGAGCAATAACGAGAAAGCCCCTAATTCAGTATCCATAGTGCTTTGGAAGTGCTTTGCCATAGTGGTCTTTGCATTACAGGCGTTTGCTTCGGCGATCCTTTTTCTGAAGGCGCTTTTGCTGGGGATTTTCCCTGAAAAATACCTGTGCCTTATCGGAATCACGCTTTGGCTTCTTCTCATGGTCAGCTGCTTGATGCTCTTCGTGGGAACAAAGCGCCCGTTTTCTGTATCAAGAATGTTCAGACGTTTATTCGCCGTTTTGCTTGCGGGACTCATTTGCTATGTGAGCCTGACAGGTTACAAGGCCATGGACAGCGTCAAAACGGCGATCAGAGAAGTAACTTCAACTAAGACCGTTACTGATGAGACGACTATCTGCACTATGAATCTTTATGTGTTTGACGAAGATACCGCAAAAACGGCTGCGGACTGCAGAAGCTATCTGACCGGCATTGTCTCAGGTGCCAAAGGCAGATATGCGAAGGCTGCTCTTAACAAGATGTCGGCAGAGACGGGAACGGCTGTCCGTTCCAAGGAATACGATTCCGAAGGCGACCTCCTGGATGCGCTTTACAACGAAGAGGTCCAAGCGGTCCTGATCGATTCGAATCAACTTGATATCCTTTCCGAGACTGAAGAATATAAGGACATGATCGAAGGCATGAGGCTGATCCGCGAATACGACGTGTCGGGCAGCGATCTTGCTTTCATCCCCTCAAAAGAGGGCGAGTCGGAGAGCGAGGAATCCCTGATCGCTGATAATAACGCCGTCGAGGAAGGGATCACGACAACGCCTTTCATTGTCTATATAAGCGGTTCTGACACCAGAAACAAGCAGTTCAAGACATCGAGGAGCGACGTCAACATCCTTATGGTCGTCAATCCAAAATCAAAGCAGATACTGCTCCTGAACACTCCCCGTGACTACTATATCCCGAATCCGAAAAGCGCGACCGGAGAAAAGGATAAGCTGACTCATCTGGGACTTTACGGTGTCGGGTGCTCCATGAAGGGCCTGGGAGACCTCTATGGCTGTACGGTCAATTACTCTGCGCAGATCAATTTCACCGGTCTTGAGACTCTTGTGGATCAGATCGGCGGGATCACCATCGATAATCCGCAGGCGTTTACGGCCAAAAACGGGATCAAGTTCAAGAAAGGCACGATAACGCTGAACGGACAGCAGGCTCTTGCGTACACGAGAGAGCGGTATGCGTTTACTACGGGCGATAATATGCGCGGCCAGAACCAGATGCGTGTTTTGACGGCCATGATCAACAAGATCACCTCATCCAAGTCCAAGATCCTTAAGAATTACAACGGAATAATGAACGCGCTTTCCGGCATGTTCAGGACCAGCATGCCGTCATCTGATATCGAAAAGCTGGTCAAGATGCAGTTAGGCGACATGGCCGAGTGGAAGATCAAATCCTATGCCGTAACCGGAAGGAACGGTTCCGAGAAAACATACAGTTCGCCGAACAACAAGTCTTATGTTATGCTGCCGGATGATAAGTCCGTAGCCGAAGCAGTTTCCAAGATGAAGAAGGTAATGGCAGGCGAACCCGTCTGAGTTCGATTCATTTTTTAATTTATATTATTAAATTTTGCCTCTTTGTAGTATTATTTATAGTCAGGGCCACCATGTAGTGGTCCGGATTACGATAAACACAATATGAGGAAAGATTCGTGACCAAGAATAATGAAAAAGATGCGGCTATGACGCACCATTTTGCTGCCGGCAAGAAATGGGTCCGCAACGCCATCGTTGTGATGCTGCTTGACATAGTCGTTATGTATGGAGCGTTCTTTTTGGCTCTCCTGCTCAGATTTGATTTTTCTTTCAGGGAGATTCCCGAAAGGTTTTTGAACGGTTATCTGTTGCTGCTCCCGATATGGAGCGTGTTCCTTGTGGTGACTTTCTACGTGGTGCGCCTGTACCACAGCATCTGGCGTTTTGTCAGTATGGAAGAAGCCGTCCTGATACTTAAAGCATATCTGATAGTTGCGCCGCTCATCGTTATCTCTTCGCTGATACTGCAGAAGAGAATGCCGATCTCGTTCTACATGGTCGGCACCGTCGGTTCGGCTGTGGGCCATGCATTCATAAGATTTGCCTACAGATTGATGAGGCAGGTCAACAATGACATGGGCATGGGCTCCAAAGACAAGAACAGCAATGTTGACAGAGTCATGATCATCGGAGGCGGCGATGCCGGTTCCGTGCTTATCAAGGAACTGCAGCATTCCACAAAGACAACCCTCGTGCCTGTCTGCGTCATTGACGACAACATCAATAAGCAGGGCCGATCCCTGTTTGGCGTTCCCATCGTAGGCGGAAGAAACGACATTATCTCAAAAGCCGCAGAATACAACATTGGCACGATCATCTTCGCCATTCCTACCGCTTCGGGCGCAAACCGTAAGCAGATCCTTAACATTGCAAAGGAAACGGGATGCAAACTGAGAACGATCCCGGGCGTGTACCAGCTCGCAAAAGGCGAAGTCAGCGTTTCCGGAGTCAGAAACGTTGATCTTACGGACCTTTTGGGAAGAGACCCCATAACGGTCGACAACGAAGAAGTATTCAACATGATCAAGGGGAAGACCGTCCTGGTCACCGGCGGCGGTGGTTCTATCGGTTCGGAGCTTTGCCGTCAGATCGCATCACATGACCCTAAGATGCTCATCATTTTCGACATCTATGAGAACAATGCCTACGAGATCCAGCAGGATCTCCTCAGAGAGTACAGGGGCAAGAAGCTGAACCTTGTCACCCTTATCGGTTCAGTCCGCAACACCCACAGGATCACCAAGGTAATGCAGGACTATAAGCCCGACATCGTTTTCCATGCGGCAGCACATAAGCATGTGCCTCTCATGGAGGAAAGCCCTAACGAAGCCATCAAGAATAACGTAATGGGAACATACAAGACCGCAAAGGCCGCTGCTGAAGCAGGCGTAAAGAAGTTCGTTCTGATCTCGACCGACAAGGCCGTTAACCCTACGAATATCATGGGCGCCACAAAGCGTATATGCGAGATGATCATCCAGATGATGGACCGTGAGACGCCCGGCACTTCGTTCGTGGCCGTCAGGTTCGGTAATGTTCTGGGATCAAACGGTTCCGTTATACCTCTTTTCGAGAAGCAGATAGCCGAGGGCGGACCTGTTACGGTTACCCATAAAGACATTACCAGATTCTTCATGACGATCCCCGAAGCCGTTTCTCTCGTGCTTCAGGCCTCTTATTATGCGAAGGGCGGAGAGATATTCGTTCTCGATATGGGTGAGCCCGTAAAGATCGATGACATGGCCAGGAACCTCATCAAACTGTCCGGTCTCAGACCCGATGTTGACATCAAGGTCGAGTACACGGGCCTTCGTCCGGGTGAGAAGCTTTACGAAGAGAAGCTCATGGAAGAGGAAGGCATGCAGACGACTGCAAACAAGCTCATCTTCATCGGAAAGCCGATCGATATGGATGACGAGTGGTTTAAGAAAAAACTCGATGAACTCGACCGTGACAGTAAAGAAGACGACGAGAATATCAAGAAATACGTTCAGGAGGTTGTCCCGACATATAAGGCCGGCACATATTGATGCCGGTTCGGAGTCTGAGGACAAAGAACAACAATGCACGATTTTCTAACAGACCCGAGGTTTGCGGGTATCGAGAAGTTTGAAGGAAAGGTATGGCTGTCATCTCCCACCATGCACGGAGACGAGCAGAAATGGGTCGATGACGCGATCCTGACGAACTGGGTATCTACAGTAGGCCAGAACATTAACGAAGTCGAGAAGGGCATAGCATCCTATCTCGGAATATCTTACGTTGTAGGTCTTTCAGCAGGAACAGCTGCGCTGCACCTGGCTGTCAGACTGGCCGGAGAAAAACTTTATGGAATACCGCAGGCACACCACGGAGTCCTGGAAGGCAGAAAAGTCTTCTGTTCTGACATGACTTTTGACGCTACGGTAAACCCGGTCGCTTATGAGGACGGCGAGGCCGTTTTCATTGATACTGAGCCTGATACGTGGAACATGGATCCCGTATCCCTGGAGAAAGCCTTTGAGATCTATCCTGACGTTAAGCTTATCGTTCTTGCGCATCTATACGGAACACCCGGAAAGATGGAAGAGATCAGGCGTATCGCAGATGCTCACGGAGCCTTGATCGTCGAAGACGCGGCCGAGTCTCTCGGAGCGAAATACAAACTTGACGGCAAGTGGGTCGAGACAGGCACGCTTGGCCAGTACAGCTGCATATCATTTAACGGAAACAAGATAATCACCGGATCTGCCGGAGGAATGTTCCTTACCAACAGCAAGGAAGATGCGGACAAAGTCCGTAAATGGTCCACGCAGAGCCGCGAGCCCGCAGCATGGTACCAGCATGAAGAGCTTGGTTATAACTACAGGATGAGCAATATCGTGGCAGGCGTCGTCAGAGGCCAGCTTCCTTATCTTGATGAACACATCAGCCAGAAAAGAAAGATCTGGGAGCGCTATGAGCGTGGCCTTGCGGGTCTTCCGGTTAAGATGAATCCGTGGGACAGGGAAAAGAGCATTCCTAATTTCTGGCTGAGCTGTCTCACCATCGATCCCGAAGCCATGGAATATGTTGAGCGCGGTGATCTTGATGAGCATTGGACGAGCGAAGCGGGTAAGAGTTGCCCGGGTGAGATCCTCGGTGCTTTGGCTGCCTTCAATGCCGAAGGACGTCCGATCTGGAAACCCATGCACATGCAGCCGATCTACAGGTCCCACGACTTTATCACGAGAGCCGGTTTGGCAAGTAAAGACGGCGTTATGACTTCAGATACGGGTTCTGATATTTTCAGACGCGGTCTTTGTCTGCCGAGCGACAACAAGATGACTGAAGAACAGCAGGACAGGATCATCGAGATAATCAAGAGATGTTTCGGTTGATTTTCCGCAGATGGATTTAGTGATGGAGACAGAGGTTAGAGCAAAACATAAGTCATACGGACCTTATGAGCGTCTTGTCAAAAGGGCTTTGGACGCGTTTTTGTCGACACTTGCATTTATCGTCTTATCGCCGGTCCTTCTGGTAACTGCCATTCTTGTCAGGATCAAACTCGGTTCTCCGATAATCTTCTGCCAAACGAGAGCAGGAAGAAACGAGAAGCCTTTCAAAGTCTATAAGTTCCGCACCATGACCGATGCACGTGACAGTGACGGCAATCTTCTTCCCGATGAGGTCAGACTTACAGGGTTTGGCAAGAAGCTTCGCGCGACGTCCCTTGATGAACTCCCAGAGCTGATCAACATAATCAAAGGTGACATGTCGATCGTAGGCCCCAGACCGCTTCATGTGTACTATCTGCCGTGGTACACGGAAGACCAGCGTAAGCGCCACGACGTCAGACCGGGCCTTACGGGTTATGCACAGGCTCACGGAAGAAACACCGTGGATTGGGATGATAAGTTTCAGATGGATGTTGATTATGCATCCCGCATTACTTTCCTCGGCGACTGTCGAATTATTCTTGATACCGTGAAAACGGTCTTCAAACATGAAGGCATCAGTTCAGAGACAGCAGCGACCATGGAGGATTTCCGTGATTACTGCAGGAGCAAAGGCAGAACGCCGAGAGAGTGAATCGGAAGGAGATTGTGATGGATCAGCCGTTGATAAGCGTTATCGTTCCGATCTACATGATCGACAGGTATGTCGGTCTATGCATTGAAAGCATCATTAACCAGACATATAAGAATCTCGAGATCATCTTAGTGGATGACGGCGGGAAAGACAGATGCGCTGAGATATGCGATCTATACAGTTCAAAAGATCCCAGGATCAAGGTTATCCACAAGACCAACGGCGGCCTGGTGTCTGCACGCAAATCCGGCCTTAAGGAATCCAAAGGCGAGTACATCACTTATGTTGACGGTGATGATTGGATAGGACCGGATCTTATCGGGGAACTCTATAAGGCAGCAGTGGACAATGATGCGGATATGGTCTGTGCCGGATTCACGCGTGAATTGTTTTCCAAGTCCGCAACCTTTACCAATTATCTTCCTTCCGGGATATACGAAGGCGAAAAGCTTAAGGATCTGTGGAAGTCCATGGCTTCATTCGGGACCTATTACCGTCCCGGCATTTCGACCTACGTATGGAACAAACTGTTCAAACGCGGGATACTCACAGAACCCCAGCTTGGCGTTGATGACAGGATAGGGATCGGTGAAGATGCTGCTGTTACTTATCCTGCGCTTCTTAACTGTTCACGCGTTGCGGTCATCGATAACACCTCTTACCACTACCGCCAGCGCGAAGACTCCATGCTCAAACAGAGCAGCGGATACAGCAACGAGGCCCAGAAACTGAAGTATCTTTTCGATTACCTGACGAAGTGGAGTGACAGGACGGACAGGGAACTGGGTATCAAAAAGCAGGTTATAGATTACATCCTTTCCATTGCGATAATGCGTTCCGGCGGAAGGCTGCCTCATGAAGATTATTCGCCTTTCGATCCTTCGTATTACGGCAAAGACGTCGTCGTATATAGTGCCGGCACATTCGGTCAGCAGCTTGTGAAAAGATTCGGTGAATTGAATCATTGCAGGGTAGTTTCCTGGATCGATGACGACTATTGGGAATACAGGAGATGCTGCCTTGACGTTGATCCGGTCGAAAGCATTTCGGACCTTTCATACGATTACATTCTCATCGCGACCGTTGACAGTCTGGTCGCGGGTAAGATAAAAGACAGACTGACCGGCTTAGGGGCAGACGGCGCGAAGATACTTACTGTCGCCGTACCTGAGGACAGGGAAGACCTGTTAAACCGTTTCCTCGATGTTGATGCCATTGCGGCTGAGGAGAAAAACAGATAAGGAGTACTGAAAATGCTTGATTTCGCAACAAGAGTTCTGACGTCAACCGGCCCTTCTGTTTTTAGTTTGGGACAGTCCGGCTTTATCATCAAGAGCAGCTCCGGACAGCTCCTGGCCATCGATCTTTATCTGTCCAATTGCGTTGAACCGTTTGAGGGCCACATCGGATTCAAGAGACTCCTTCCTCAGATATTGGAGCCTTCCGATCTTACGTTTGACGTGGTTATATGTACTCATCCTCATCTGGATCATTTCGATATCGAAGCAGTTCCCGAGATCGTCAGTAACGGCGCAGAACTTTACTGTTCGGTTGATTGCGAGAAACTGGTCAAACAGACTAACATTGACCATTTCGCTTCTTCCGTAACTTATGTGAGACCCGGCGACAGAAAGATCGCAGGCGACTTTGATATCACCTTCGTTAATTGCGATCACGGAGAGGGAGCGCCAGATGCTGTCGGTGTTGTCGTGAAAGTCGACGGAAAGACCATCTATGAGGTCGGTGACAGCTGCTTAAGGCTCGACAGGACAGGTGAGATACCTCAGCCTCTCGATGTTCTTATCAGTCCGATCAACGGAATGTACGGGAATATGGACGGCGAAGACACGGCCAAGCTGGCGGAAAAACTGAATCCCGGGATCACGATCCCCTGTCATTACGGCATGTGTGCTTCGCACGGCGGTGACTTAAAACAGTTTTATGATCTTATGTGCGAGAAAAAACTTCCTGTCCTGCTTATGAGGCAGGGTGAGGAATTCAGATTATCCGGTGTAAAAGGATGACGCAAAGAAGCGTTGGAAAGGACGAAAAATGAAGAGCGAATTTGAAGGAAAGAAACTTCTGATCCTGGGCGGCAATCCCGAGACTATCCCGCTTGTTGAGATAGCAAACAGCTGGGGCATCAAGACTATCGTTGCATCCGCGCGAGAGAATGATGCTGCCAAGGCATATGCATGGAAGAAATATACTTTTGAAGGTCTTGATACCGATGCGGTCATCAAGATAGCAAAAGATGAAAATGTTGATGGCGTGCTTGTCGGTGTTGCGGATATTCTGGTCCCCATGTACTGCAAGGTCTGTGACACGCTCGGACTCCCTTGCTATGCAACGCAGAAGATCGTTGACGTCTTTTCCTTTAAGGATGTTTTCAAGGCCACATGCGAGCGTTACGGAGTCCACGGCATCCCGGAGTACAAGCTTGACGCTGATATGAAAGCTGAAGATCTGGCGGCGATAAAGTATCCCGTCATGGTAAAGCCGGTCGATAACGGCGGCGGTGTCGGCATGACCGTGGCATACAACGAGGATGAATTGAGGAAAGGCGTTGAGGTCGCGCTTGAACACAGCCATTCAAAGCGTTTTATCGTTGAGCGTTACATGCAGTGCGATGACATGGGAATGTACTACACGTTCAAGGACGGATACTGCTCCGCATCCTGCATCTATGACCGTTACACGACTGATGAGCAGCCTGGCCTTTCACGCGTCTGCCTCGGCGGCACTTATCCTTCCAAGCATCTTGATGAGTATTTCGAGAAGATGCATCCGAATGCGCTGAAGCTTTTCAAGGAGATCGGAATAGAGAACGGCGTTCTCATGCTTTCGGGATTCTATGAGAACGGCGAGTTCTATGTGTATGATACAGGCTTCAGACTCCAGGGCGAGGCACCTCATCTTCTCATGAAGGCCATCCACGGCTTTGATCAGCGTGAGATGCTTATCCGTTTCGCTCTTACGGGTTCGGAGGGCGATATCGATCTCGAAAAGGAAGACGATACAAAACTCCGCGGAAAGTGGGCTGCTACTCTCTGGTTCCTGTTAAAGCAGGGCAAGATCGCGAAGATAGAAGGTCTTGATGAACTGGACAAGGATGAGCGTGTCGTCGCAAATATCGTAAGGCTCCATGAAGGAGATACCGTACTGCCTGAATGGATAGGCAACGAAAAGCAGGTGCTTACACGCATGTATCTCGTTTGCGACAGCAAGGCCGGATTGGCTGAAGCTCTTAAGCATTACATGGATACCGTCAAGGTACTTGATGAGAACGGCAACAACCTGCTCCTTAAAGGATTTGATGTCGATAAGGCATTGGAGCTTTCGTGACGGGGCAAAAGAGCAAATCGTTTGAAAGAGAGGTCTTGCAGATGGAAAACAAGCGTTTGAAAGATAAAGTGATCGTTATTTCAGGCGGAACAAAAGGCGTTGGAAATGCTTTCGCAAAAGTTGCAGGACAGGAAGGCGCCAAGGTCGTCATAGGCGGCCGCGATGAATCAGCCGGCGAAGAGACGGCTGCATTTATCCGGGACAATGGATCTGATGCCGTTTTCGTTCATACGGATCTGCTCAAGGTTGAAGATTGCAAGCATCTGTTCGACGTCGCTTACGAGAAGTTCGGGAAGATCGACGGATTTTTTAACTATGCCGGAATCACGCCGGTAAGTCCGCTTGACACATGTGACGAGGAGACATTCGATCTTGTTACTTCCGTGAATTACAAGGCGGCTTTTTTCTGCTGTCAGTCTGCCGTCAATTACATGAGGAAGAACGGCGGCGGAAGCATTGTCCTCACGGGTTCTGCGCACGCATGGGGCGGTCAGAAGGACAGGGCGGCTTATGCGATGACGAAAGGCGTATTGAGGATACTTAACGAACACATTGCGCATCAGTATGCGGATGAACATATACGCTGTAACTATCTGACTCTGGGCTGGACTGCCACTGAAGGTGAAGTCAGCCTCAGGATAAGCCAGGGCGAGAGCGTTGAAGATCTGAAAAAGCGTGCCGCCGGCATACTCCCGATGGGGCGCATGTGTGAATATTCTGACTTTACGGAAGCACTTGTCTATCTGATGTCTGATGCTTCTTCCATGATGACAGGAAGCACATTCAGGATCACGGCGGGCGAATACATTTAAGTTGAGGGATAAAACGGAGGAAACGGATAAAATGGAAGTTCCCTATCCTTACAGTGAAGTCGGGCACTATGAAGAGAAGTATGGCCTTAAGGAAAACCATGACGCTCTTCTGGAGATACTTGTCGCTTTTGACAAGTTCTGTTCCGAAAAAGGCATATCATATTCGCTTGGAGACGGTACGCTTCTCGGCGTGTTAAGGCACGGAGACTTCATTCCCTGGGACGATGACGCCGACGTAATGGTTACGAGAGAGGAATATGACAAGATCCGCGCATGTATCGGTCATACCACGGAAATAAAGATGTTCAAGCTGTCTTTCCTCGACAGGGTAACTATTCCCAAATACGCAGGCACGGACAAGTTCATCGATCTGTTTATCAACGACGAGATGCCGAAGAGCAAGTTCCTCTTCAAGCATAAGAAGAACATGACTTACATGCTCAGATGCCATTTCGCGAATCAGGGAACAAAAAACCACAGAAGGACAGAGTACTCCGGCGCAAAGAGAACATTGCGATATGTCCTTGGCGGGATCGGAAAATTCATTGCAAACATCTATATCGGGAAAAGGGATGTATGGGATCTGAACGATTCCATCGTCCGCCTCGGCAATGCAAAAGGTTCCGGGATATATACGAGGTTTACGTCAAGGATGTACGAGACTAAGAGGCGTTTCAACAAGCAGAAGTATGACGAGGGTTATACTTATGCGGATTTCAGAGGCACAAGACTTATGGTCCTCAAGAATGCTGATGTTTTTCTGAATGAGATGTACGGCGACTTCTCGAATCTTCCGCCCGAAGAGAAGAGAGTCCCTGAACATTCCGTGGAATTTGAAGTCAAGATACCGGATTCGTATTTCAAATATTTCAACTGATGAGAGCGTAAGAACCATAGATGAATATCAATGAACTCAAAGGATCCTATAACTACGCCATGCACGGAAACGGTGCGTTTAAAGGCCTCAGGCAGACTAACACCATGGAGGCTTTTTCGTATTGGCATGGAAAAGGGATAAAGATATTCGAGATAGATTTTGCAAGGACTGCTGACGGGAATTATGTTGCCGTCGCGCATACCGTTGAAGATAAATCTTTAAGAAGGCTGGAAATAATAGATCTTCCGCCTGTGGAGCAGCGTACGGAAGAATGGTTCATGTCCCAAAAGCTGTTTTCGATATCTACGAAAGGCCTCACGCCGCTGTCGCTGAAGACCTGCGTTGAGACGGCAAGAGCAAATAAGGACTGCATTTTCGTGTTCGATCTTTTCGGATTTTTCACTAAGGATGAATGCTTTGATTTTGCACAAAAAATGAAGGGGTTCGCAGGAGACGATAACGAACTCTGGAACCGTATCCTTCTTGAAGCATATAACGGGGAAATGAGCGAAGGCCTTGCTTCCGGCGCGCCTGAAGGAAATATCATATACTGCGCAAGATACGAGTATAACGACAAAGAGGACGGCTTTGTATCACCTGATTGGCTGCTTGAAAGAAACATCAGATTTGTCTCATATCCGTGGAAGTACGAGAACATGTTCAAAGGCGAGATCGAAAAGTATTCATCTGCCGGGATAACGGTCTTCTCGAGAACCAAATTCAACACGAAGAACGGCAAGCTTAAGGCTGCCGGAGTGAGTGTAAATCTTATTGCCAAGAGATTTGACGGGATATTGATAATATTCCAGTATCCTTTGTACATGCTTACATATTTCAAGCGGATCTATGTGAAAAAGCTTGTCCAAAAGAAAACCAGGGGTAATTAACGGGGTAAAAAGATGCAAAACGAGATCTGCTTTAAGGATTTGAGCAGCGAAGAATTGAGGAAGCTGCAGTTGAAGCTCACGGGGATCCTCTCTGAGTTTGCCGATTTCTGCGAGAAACACGGGCTTACATATTTCCTGTCAGCCGGCACGTGTCTGGGAGCAGTGCGCCACAAGGGTTTCATCCCTTGGGATGACGACCTTGACGTATGCCTGCCAAGGCCTGACTATGAGAAGCTGACTTTGCTTTGGAACAAGGAACATCCCGACGGACGTTTTGTGCTCTGCAGGCCCGGCGAAAACGAGCTTACGGGAGTCCACATAACGCAGATCAAGGATGCTTCGACCACATGCGTTTATGCTTATTCCGAGAAATACGACATCTGCCAGGGCATAAAGATAGACGTCGAGCCCCTTGACGGTGCCCCGAAGGGCAGATTTGCCAGGTTCAGACAGGATTTCAACGCAAATCTGTACGGGCTGTTCGCAGCACAGAGAGTCCCTCTACATAACCAGCCGGGTTGGAAGAAACTCGTTGCGAAGATGGTTCTTCCGGTCTTCAAGCATAAGCATTTCTGCTACAAGGTTTTCAGCAAGGCTGAAAGAAAGGTCAAGAAGTACGACATAGCAAACGCGTCTTACGTGAAATGGAACTATGGAGCGGTATATGACAAGGACCTTTTCCTGCCTGTAAAGAAGCTTGAATTTGAGGGCAGGATGTATTCCGTTCCGAATAAGTATGACGAGTTCCTCACCATGATGTATAAGGACTATATGAGCCTGCCGCCGGAAGATAAGAGATTCCCGGTATCCAAGGTTTTGAAGTTCGATCTGGATCACGCATATGTACCTGATCCTTCGGAGGAAAAATGACTAAACTGACGTTTGTTGTCCCTGTCTATAAGGTCAAATACGATTTTCTGCAGCTTTGCATCGACAGCATTTTAGGTCAGAGCTGTAAGGATATTGAGTTGATCCTTGTCGACGACGGTTCGCCTGACGACTGCGGAGCGATCTGTGATGCCAATGCGGAAAAAGACTCCAGGGTCCGGGTGATCCACAAAAAGAACGGCGGCCTGTCAGCTGCCCGCAACAGCGGACTTCTTGAGTGCAGTACCGAGTGGGTCACTTTTGTCGACGGTGATGACTGGGTTGATGAAGACTTCGCGGAGTCTTTCTTTGAACGGATCAGAGAGCAGCAGGAGAAGGCGGATATATACATTTACACCGGTTACAGGAATTATCCTTCCAGAGAAATGAAATGCTCTGCCGCATTCCCTGACGGCACCAGATTTGTCAGCTATGAGGAGCGTGAAGGACTCCAGAAGGAGTGCTGCCTTGTACCGACGAAGAAAGGCACGTCTGCGCTGTTTATAGGTTCGGGCTGGGCCAAGATCTTCAGGACGGAATATCTGAAGGAGCAAGAGCTCATGTTCCCCATCGTTCCATACGGCGAAGACAGCATATTCTTCCTTTATTCAGTCGAGAAAGCTTCTTGCGTCGAGTATGTAGCCAAGACCATCTATCACTACAGAGATACGGAAGGCGGGCTCGTCAGAGGATACCGCGGCAATGCAGACAAGGATCAGAGGATATATTGTGATGAGATCTTTAAGTTTGCCAAGACTTACAACAAGTCCGAGGAGTTTACTGGCGTGTTGTATTACAGGGTCTTCATTGCCATGCAAAGATGCATCACCCAGAAGTTCTATAACCCGAATAACCCCGTAAAGGGCAATAAGCGCTGGAAAGAATGCAAGGCATACATGACATCAAAGCCTTTCTGCGACGTTTTCCGCCATATACCGTTTTCGAGCCTGAACAGGAATAACAAGATCAAGTATATCCTTATGAAATTGAAGCTCTACGGGCTGATGGAGCGGTCAAAGACCAAGTTCCAGAGCAAACAGGGCGTGACGACCTACAAATAAGGACTATAGCCCAACATCCTGATATTTCCCGAACCTATATGTATCTTCTTAAAGAAGGTATGGTAAAATGTTCAAGAGTTTCCAGACCGGGAAGCTTCGTTTTTATGAATTCATAAAGGAACTATTGATGGGCAGCAACTTAATATACAGAGCCAGACGGCATTTCAAGGTAAAGGCCTTCAAAAAGAAGAAAGAGGCATTCCTTGCTGTTGAGAGTAAAGGCAACGGGGGAAGCGGGGTCTTTTCGCAGGTCACATATTATGCGATCGGCAATGCCGGAGACACGATGCTCTCGCAGTGTGTCAGAAAGACGATTAATCACTCGGCCAAAAATGAGCGCTGGAATATCATTCCCGTCAACGAAGAGGTAACTGATGCCACGGTCGATTCCATAAATGCAGGCCGTTTGCTTGTCATCGGCGGCGGCGGACTGTTCCTTCCCGATACGAACAAGAACACGATCAGCGGCTGGCAGTGGGCGATATCCCCCGAGCAGCTTGACCATATCTCATGTCCGATCTGCGTATATTCCGTCGGATACAACTATTTCAGGGGCCAGAAGTCGTCAGAGCTGTTTGAGAGCAATCTCATTAAGCTTCTCGAAAAGAGCAGCTTTTTCGGCCTTAGGAACACGGGAAGCATTAAAGCCATCAAAGAGATAGTGCCTGAGACTCTCCATGACCGCATCGTTTTCCAGCCGTGCACGACGACTCTTATCAGGAAACTGTATGCCGATACATTGCCCGCCAAAAAGACGACCGGCAAGGTTGCTTTTAATATTGCTCTGGACAGGCCCGAAAACCGTTTCGGAGAGAATAAAGACCTGATCCTGGGTCAGATTGCCCAGGCCGCAAAAGCGATCGCCGACAAGGGGTATGAGGTATATTTCGCCGCGCACTGCGGCGTTGACAACGCTTTCATTCCTTATCTGAAGCAGGCAAAAGCGAAGTTTAAGGCTGTTGACATGTCGGTTTACTATCCCGATAAGATCCTGTCCTTCTACAATCAGATGGATGTGGTACTCGGAATGCGCGGTCACGCACAAATGATCCCGTTTGGCCTCAATTGTGAGATTATTTCTCTCGGTTCACATGATAAGATGAAGTGGTTTTTGGAAGATATCGATGCAACTGACTGGTATGTTGAACTGAACAGCGAGCCCGAAAAGCTTAAAGATACCATTGTCGGAAAATTCGAGACCATTCATGAGAAGAACAGGGAAGATACGGTAAAACGCTTGATCTCGCAGCAGGACAGGTTGTGGGATATCACGCTTAATAATCTGAAAACAATATCGCAAAACAGTGATATCGAGTTTGAAAGTGAGGAAAGACTATGACAACTTACAAGAAGCCTTTTGTGATCGCTGAAGCAGGATGCAATCATATGGGACAGATGGAGATCGCCAAGGATCTCATCATGACTGCAGCTTATTACTGCAAGGCAGACGCTATCAAGTTCCAAAAGCGCTGCCCGAAGGAACTGCTCACTCCCGAGCAGTACAACGCTCCGCACCCGAATCCCGCCAATTCATATGGTGACACATATGGTGCTCACCGTGAATTCCTTGAATTTGACGTTGACCAGCACGCACAGCTCAAGAAGTGGTGTGAGGAAGCGGGCATCGTATATTCCACTTCAGTCTGGGATCTGACCAGCGCAAAGGAGATCACGTCTCTCAATCCTAAGTTCATAAAGATCCCTTCTGCATGCAATACTCATTTCGAGATGCTCCAGTGGCTCTGCGATAATTACGAGGGCGAGATCCAGCTCTCATTTGGCATGACCACCAAAGAAGAGGAAGAACAGGTCGTTCAGCTTTTTGAGAAGAACGGAAGGGCAAAGGATCTTATCCTTTATAACTGCACTTCCGGTTATCCTGTTCCTTATAAGGATATCTGCCTGCTCGAGCTTACGAGAATGAGAGAGCAGTATGAAGGCCGCGTTAAGGCGATCGGCTTCTCGGGCCACCACCTTGGCATATCCGTGGATATAGCTGCTTATACATTAGGTGCTGAATATATCGAACGCCATTACACTATTGACCGCACATGGAAGGGAACAGACCACGCAGCTTCTCTTGAACCCGAAGGTATCAGAGATCTGGTCAGGAATCTTAACGCCGTACACGAAGCGCTTACTTATAAGTCAACTGAGATCCTTCCTATCGAACAGGTCCAGCGCGACAAGCTTAAGTACAGAAAGCACTGATATTGAATGTTGATGTCATGCCCGGTCAATGAAAGCGAGGACGGATGTGGTTGAGAAATTCATAAAATTCACGGTACTCGGGAAAGAAACGGTTATAGAAGCTCTGAAAAAGATCGATTCGAACAAACAGGGCTTTGTGATCGTGGTCGATCAGGAAGACCACGTTATCGGTGTCCTTACGGACGGCGATATCAGAAGGGCATACATCAGAGGCATCAACATTGACGAGTCGGTCGAAGCTGTTTATACAAGGAACGCAAAGACCGTTTTGGTATCAGACGGATTCGAGACGGTTACGGAACTGTTCAAGAACCAGTCGATCAAGTTCCTTCCGGTAATCGATGAGACCGGAAAGCTGATAAACATAATCACCAAAGAACAGATGCATGCACTGCTCCTGCAGGACATCCATGCAGACCTTACTTATGATTTCCTGTCGCTTGATACCAGCATCGTTGATCACGAGATCTTCCAAAGACCTTGGGGTTATTACAAGACGACCGTTTTGAATGACTACTTCCAGGGAAAGATCATCTGCATCAAACCCGGAGGACAGCTTAGTCTCCAGTCACATGAACACAGGGAAGAATACTGGATCGTTGTTCATGGTACGGGAACCGTTCAGCTTGATGATTCCGTCTCGACTGTAACATGCGGCAGCACCGTATATATCCCGAAGGGCTGCAAACACCGTCTGAAGAATACAGATGAGACGGAGAACCTCATCATAACGGAAGTACAGATCGGCGACTATTTCGGCGAAGATGACATCAAACGTTATGAAGATATCTACGGAAGGATCTGAATACCGGAGGCATAGTTTATGAATGTTGCTTTTATTCCTGTAAGGGGCGGAAGTAAATCGATCCCTTTGAAAAACATAAAGCCGATCTGCGGCAAACCGCTTGTGTACTGGACTGTTAAGGCCGCGTGCGGATGCAGATACATTGATACTGTTTATATCGCGACAGACAGCGACAAGATCAAGCAGACCGTTGAAAGCTTCAAGAACGGTCCGGAATCCGGTCTGTTTTCCAAAGCAGTCGTTATCGGACGCTCGGCCGAATCCGCTTCCGATACCGCTTCTACGGAATCCGCAATGTTGGAGTTTGCCGGCAATTACGATTTTGACAATATTGTTCTTGTACAGGCCACATCTCCGCTCCTCAGCTCGGGAGACCTCGACAGGGGATTTGAAGCATTCAATGAGAATGGAACGGATTCCGTCATTTCAGTCGTCAGACAGAAGCGCTTCAACTGGGAAAACGATGAGAACGGTTATGCGCATCCTACTAATTACGATGTTTTCCATCGCCCCAGAAGACAGGAATTCTCCGGTTACCTTGTTGAGAACGGTGCTTTCTATATCACGTCGAAGGCTGATCTGATCAAGGCGCAGAACCGCGTGTCCGGAAATATCAAAGCAGTTGAGATGAATGAGGATACATTCTTTGAGATCGATGAGCCCAGCGACTGGCTTATCATCGAAGCCCTGATGAAAAAGAACGGTTGTGAAGGAAGCTTTGAGATCCCCGAGATCAAGATGTTCCTGACAGACTGCGACGGCTGTCTGACTGACGGCGGAATGTATTATTCCGAACACGGAGACGAACTCAAGAAATTCAATACAAGAGACGGCATGGGCTTTTCATTCCTGAGGAAGGAAGGGATCATCACCGGAATAATCACGAGTGAAAGCGTGGACTTAAACCGCAGACGCGCTGAGAAGCTCAAGCTCGATATCCTTGAATCAGGATGCAAGGACAAAGTCTCTGCAGTCAAGAAGATCTGCTCTGAACATAACATAGACATCGGTAACGTTTGCTACATCGGCGATGATGTCAACGATGTCGAGCTCCTTAAGCTTGCCGGTTACGGTTGTGCTCCTGCTGATGCCTGTTCTGAGGCAAGACAGGCCGCTGATTACGTTACCAAAGCCAAAGGCGGCGAAGGCGTCATAAGAGAAGTTGTCGAACAGATAATGGACGGTAAGTTATCTTGAGCGAAAACAAGGGCACGAATGTAGCATTAAAGGCGGGAGCCTGGTATGTCATTTCCTCCGTAATGGTCAAAGCGGTCGCTACGATCACCACTCCGATTTTTTCAAGGATGATGACCACGGCGGAATTTGGCGTTACGCATACATTTACGTCCTGGCATACGCTCCTTATCACGTTTTGCACATTAAATCTTACATTCAGCATCGGAAGGGCTAAGCTGGATTATCCCGACAAGCTTGACGATTACATCGGTTCCATGCAGCTTTTGTCGCTGATCGTTACCGGCTGTCTTTCTGCCGTTGCTCTGATATTTTTAGGGCCTGTCGCATCCATGCTCGAATTAAGCAAGTTCGCGGTCGTCCTGCTTGTTTTATATCTTCTGTTTTTCCCGTCGATAACCTTTTTCCAGAACGGGTTCAGATACCGGTACCACTATAAAGAGAACGTTGCGATCGCCTGGTTCATATCCTTATCCTCTGTTATCCTTTCCCTTGTGCTGATGCTTGCTTTCAGCAACGATAAGGCTCACATGAGGATGCTCGGTGTCACGGCACCTATCGTGGTCCTATCGATCTGTTTCTGGATCGTATCGATCAAAAGGAAAAATATCAAAGCAAACAAGGAATACTGGGCTTACGGCTTAAAACTGTCGCTTCCTCTGGTACTCCATACAGTCTCGCTTAACATCCTTGCACAGTCTGACAGGATCTTTATCGCAAAGATCTGTTCTGATGCCGATGTCGGCATCTACAGTCTCGTGTACAATTACGGAATCCTGATCTCAGTCGTAACCAACGCGGTGGCTGACGGATGGCTTCCGTGGTTCCACGACAAGTATTTTGCTAAGAGCTTTGCGGAGATCCGCAAAAACGTCAAATACGTCATCGTGCTGGGATGTTATGTAGGGCTGGCATGTATAGCGTTTGCTCCGGAAGCGGTCATGATCCTCGGCGGAGAAAAGTATATGTCCGGCGTATACTGTGTTCCGCCCATCGTTATGGGAATACTGTGCCAGTATGTCTATACCCATTACGTTAACATCGAGCTGCATCTCAAGAAGACAAAATATGTCTCGATCGGAACTGTCATCGCTGCAGCTGTCAACATCATACTCAACGCGATCTTCATACCGCAGTATGGCTTTGTGGCAGCCGCATATACAACATGCTTCAGTTATGTCTGCCTGCTGTTTATCCATTTCTTCATCACGAGATTCGTTCTCAAAGTCAAGCTTTATAATGACTTTTTTATGTTTGCGGCTGTCTTGATCACAGGTTCCATCGCGGCTCCGCTGATCTATACATACCAGCACAACCTGCTTCGTTACGGCATTGCCGCAGCCGGCTTTATCTCGATGCTGATCGTTTTCAGGAGATTTATCAAAGCTTATATCGATAAGCTGCGCAATAAGGGCAAGAAGCCTGAGAACAAGGCGGAAAGCGGGGTGTCAGAATGAGGATCTGTGCTTTATGTGAAACGCCGTATCAGGTCATGTCCATGATGAATTATGCGACGGCCAGGGAAGAATTCCTTGACTATAAGATCGATCTGTTTGTCGGCAGCAAGTTCAAAACGTATTTGACCGTAGCCGGAAATGTCAGCAAAGAAGGCATTTTCGATAATGTGTATATCTACGATTATTCGCGCGCGGGATCTGCAGCTAACAGGCTTAATTTCATCTCGTCGCCTGCCAAATACGTATCGAGATTGTGTGATACGGACTTAAAGCAGCAGTCTTACAACGTGATCTTCACGAGTAATCTGACGACTTTTATGATGGCCATGGTCCTGGCCAATCCGGATGCCGAAGTCTACTATTACGATGACGGTATCGCCAGTTACACGTATAAGATCGGTCCCAACTATCTGACAGGCAAAAAGAGGCTCCTGTTTAAGTTCTACAGGATCAACGTGGAGCGTTTTTATCCCAAAAAGCTTTATTTGAATAATGCTTCGATGTTCATCGATGGCTGGAATGTTCCTCTTGTACAGCTGCCGCCGCTGTCAGGCGCTTCCGAAGAGCGCTATGCGGCTATGAGCCGTGTTTTCGGAACTGTTCCGGAGATCTACAGCGACCATAAGACGATACTCTTAACGAATCCTGTAGAGATGCGTGACGAGTCGGTCAGAGCAGAGCAGGAGCGTAAAAAAGACGAGCTCCTCGAGATGTTGTCCTCTTTGAATGTATTGAGAAGGCCGCATCCCAGAGAGACTGTCAAACCGGCAGGCAATGCGGTAATCGATAATTCCGGGTGCTTATGGGAACAGGTCTGCATGAAGACCATAGACAGCGGATATACTTTGATCGGGACAGCCTCCACGGCAATGATCTCGCCGAAACTGTTTTTCGATCAGGAACCGCGTCTGATATTCCTCTTCAAGGCATTGGATTTCCCAGTCGATGATACCTTTTTGCAGCTTTTGGACAAGCTGATCAAGAGTTATAAGAATCCTGACGACATCATTGTTCTTGAAAACCTCAATGAACTGCCGGGTCTTTTAAGTTGATTTTAAGTTTTCCTCTTATTATTTAATAATATTGTGCTTTGTAGTATCATTATTGAACTATTGTTTTTAGGAGATGTCCACTATGAAAGAACTAATGCTGGGTAATAAGGCTGTCGCAAGAGGCCTTTACGAGGCGGGTGTCGCCGTCGCGAGTTCTTATCCCGGAACCCCGTCGACAGAGACGACGGAAGAAGCCGCAAAGTTCAACGAGATCTACTGCGAATGGGCGCCTAATGAGAAAGTTGCCATGGAGACGGCTTTCGGCGCATCAAGGGCAGGCAAGAGGTCTTACTGCGCAATGAAGCACGTCGGACTCAATGTGGCTGCGGATCCGCTCTTTACGATGAGTTATACCGGTGTCAATGCGGGTATGGTCATTCTCGTGGCTGACGATCCGGGTATGCATTCTTCACAGAATGAGCAGGATTCAAGGCACTACGCGATCGCTGCAAAGATGCCTATGCTGGAACCCTCTGATTCACAGGAAGCAAAGGACTTCGTTATCGAGGCTTACGATATTTCCGAGCAGTTCGATACACCCGTTCTTATCAAGATGTGCACGAGAGTTGCACATTCCCAGTCTGTTGTTGAGCTCGGCGAGAGAACTGACATTCCCGTAAAGCCTTACGTTAAGGATGCGGGCAAGTACGTAATGGTTCCCGCCAATGCCAAGAAACGTCATCCCATCGTTGAGGAGAGGACGTTAAAGCTCATCGAATTTGCAGAGACTTCAAAGCTCAACCGCATTGAAGAAGGTTCTGATACATCGATGGGTATCATCACGTCTTCCACTTCATATCAGTATGTTAAGGAAGTCTTCGGAGATAAGTATCCCGTGCTTAAGATCGGTCTTATCAATCCGCTGCCCGTTAAGAAGATCAAGGACTTCGCAGCAAAGGTAGATAAGCTCGTAGTAGTTGAAGAGCTTGATCCGATCATCGAGACGCACTGCAAGACTTTAGGCCTTGAAGTTACCGGCAAAGATACGTTCCCTCTCATCGACGAGTTCTCTCAGGGACTTATCGCAACAAAACTGGGACTCCCCGAAAAGCCCTCTTGCAAGCCTATCGAAGGACTTCCCGGAAGACCTCCGGCCATGTGCGCAGGATGCCCTCACAGAGGCATGTTCTATGTTCTTTCCAAGCTCAAGCTCACTGTTCTGGGCGACATCGGATGCTACACGCTTGGCGCTACGCCTCCGCTCTGCGCGATCGACACGACAGAGTGCATGGGTGCATCCATCAGCTCTCTGCATGGCTTTAACAAAGCTTTGGGCGCTGAAGCCGAGAAGAAGACCGTTGCTGTTATCGGCGACTCCACTTTCATGCATTCAGGCATGACAGGTCTTGCAAATATCGCTTACAACCAGACCAATTCTACGGTCATCATCTTAGACAACTCCATTACGGGCATGACAGGCCATCAGCAGAATCCTACGACCGGATTTAACCTCAGAGGCGACCCGGCAGGCAAGATCGATCTCGAAGCTCTTGTACGTGCAATGGGCATCAACAGGGTAAGAGTAGTCGATCCTTATAATCTCGCAGAATCTGAGCAGACCGTTAAGGAAGAACTTGAGGCAGAAGAGCCTTCGGTCATCATTTCCAGAAGACCCTGCGCACTCCTCAAGAAAGTTAAGCGCGGCGAGCCTATCCAGGTCAATCCCGACAAGTGCAAGTCCTGCAAGGCCTGCATGAAGCTCGGATGCCCTGCAATCTCCTTCAAGGACGGACACGCAAAGGTTGACGTAACGCAGTGCTTCGGCTGCAAGGTATGCAGCGAGCTCTGCAAGTTCGGAGCTTTTGAGACATTGAACGGGGAGGCAATCACATGGTAACAAGCATAATGATAGTAGGCGTAGGCGGACAGGGTTCGCTCCTCGCCAGTAAGTTATTGGGCAGAGCCGCTATGGACAAGGGTTATGACGTTAAGGTCTCCGAGGTTCACGGAATGAGCCAGAGAGGTGGAAGCGTTGTAACCTACGTTAAGTTCGGTGACAAGGTCAACTCACCGATCATCGACAAGGGTGAGGCTGATTACATCATCTCATTCGAGCTTCTCGAAGCTGCAAGATACGTTCAGTTCCTCAAACCCGGCGGACAGATCGTAACCAATTCACAGCAGATCGATCCGATGCCCGTAATCGCAGGTACTGCAGAGTATCCGTCTGAGCTCATCTCCAAGATGGAAGCATCAGGCGCTAAAGTCGATGCCATCGACGCTCTCACGATCGCAGAACAGGCAGGTTCATCCAAGGCTACAAACATCGTTCTCATGGGCGTCTTCTCCAAGTACATCTCTGAGATCAGCAAGGAAGAGTGGATCAAGGCAGTTGAAGCTTCGGTTCCTGCCAAGTTCCTCGAACTCAACATGAAGGCTTTTGAGATGGGCCTTGAGGCTAAGTAAGCATGGCAACATTGGAAGAAGTCAGGAAGTTTTTCGAAGGCGACAAGTACGCCACGGAAGCTACCGGAATAGTTATAGAGAAAGCCGAGAAGGGCCACAGCGTTGTCAGCCTTGAACCCGACGGAAGACATCTGAATGCCGTCGGAGGCCTTATGGGCGCAGTTTATTACACGATGGCTGATTTTGCATTTGCCGTTGCGGAGAACTGCGTACTCGATTCTGACACTATAACTGTTACACAGGCCACGCAGATGAACTTTTTGAGGTCCTGGCACGGCGGCAAGGTGACTTGCACGGCCGACATCGTCAAAGACGGAAGGTTCATCTGCCTTTATGAGGTCAAAGCCTTTGATAAGGAAGGCAAAGAGCTCGCTTTAATAATCGTCAACGGTTTTAAGACCGCACGGAAATAACATCCCGCTTAAGGAGGGACACGTCTATGATCTGGAATGAAGCAAAGGAGTGCATGTCGCGTGACGAGATTGAAGCACTTCAGAGTGCAAGACTCGTCAAGCAGGTAAACCGCGTTTATCACAACGTTGAGTATTACCGCAAGAAGATGCAGGCTGTAGGTTTGGAGCCCGGTGACATCAAGGGTATCGAAGACCTCGATAAACTGCCTTACACTACTTATCAGGATCTGAGAGATACTTATCCTTTTGGCCTTGCGGCAGTTCCGAGATCAGAGATGGTACGTGTTCATGCTTCATCCGGTACAACGGGAAAGCCGAAGATCGCCGTCTATACAAGACGCGATATCGACATCTGGGCTGAGTGCGTAGCAAGATGCCTTTCCATGGCAGGCATCACTAGAGATGACATTATCCAGGTCGGCTACGGCTACGGCCTTTTCACCGGCGGTCTTGGCGCACATTACGGTGCTGAGTATCTTGGAGCACTTGTTCTCCCTATGTCCACAGGCAATACGCAGAAACTCATCGACATGATGATCGACTGCGACGTAACTTCTATCGCATGCACACCTTCATATCTGCTGCATGTGGCTGAGGATCTTGAGAAGGCAGGCCTTATCGACAAAATCAAGCTTAAGTGCGCCATCTGCGGAGCTGAGCCCTGGACAAACGAAATGCGCGACCAGATGGAATCCAGACTTCACATCAAGGCATATGATATCTACGGCCTTACCGAGATGATGGGCCCGGGCGTTGCATGTGACTGCGAATACCATAAGGGTCTTCATATCTGGGAAGATCATTTCCTTCCCGAGATCATCGATCCTGCTACACAAAAGCAGCTTCCCAAGGGCTCCGACGGTGAGCTCGTTATCACAAACCTTACCAAGGAAGGCATGCCTCTTATCCGTTACAGGACCAAGGACCTCACATCCATCGAGTACGACAAGTGTGAGTGCGGACGTACGATGGCAAGGATCCAGCGCTTCAGAGGAAGATCCGACGACATGCTCATCATCCGCGGCGTAAACGTTTTCCCTTCACAGGTAGAGGCAGCTCTTCTTACGGTAGACGGTCTCACGCCTCACTACATGCTCGTTGTTGACCGTATCGACAACAACGACACTCTTGAGGTTCAGGTCGAGGTTGCTGAGAATGCCTTCACAGACGAGATCAAGTCTTTGGAGAAGCTCTCCAAGGCAGTTCACGACAAGTTAAAGCAGGCTATAGGTCTCAATGCTAAGGTCAAGCTCGTTGAGCCTAACGGCCTTGAGCATTTCGACGGCAAGAGCAAGCATGTTACAGACAAGCGTAAGCTTTATCAATAATCCGGGGGAGGTACCACTATGTTCGTAAAGCAGTTATCGGTTTTCTTGGAGAACACAGAAGGAAGACTTGACCAGGTCTTGAAGATCCTTGCACAGGGCGGTATCGACATTCTCTCTGCAAGCCTTGCGGATACGATGGAATACGGTGTGCTCCGTCTGATTACCAAAGATCCGGACAATGCAAAGCAGATCCTCAAGGATGCAGGCTTTGCCGCACGTATCGATGAAGTTATCGCAGTTGTCGTTCCTGACGCCGTAGGAAGCCTTGCAAAGGTCGTTTCAATGATCCACGAAGCAGGAGTCAACATCAGTTATATCTACGGTCTCTCGCTTGACGGTGAGGGCGCTCCCATCGCGATTAAGACCAATGACAATGCAAAGGTTGAAGCTCTCCTTAACGCAGCTGGCGTAAAGACAATGGGCATGGAAGATCTGCAGTAAGATATTTCCAAAGCAAAACAATAAGGGGTTCACTTTGAAAGTGAACCCCTTTTCTTATTTGAACTTGTTCGTATTCGGATCAAAGGACGGCGCGATTATCAGCCTTCCGCAGTAAGGGCACGTGCCCTGCGTGTTCGCCCTGATCTTGAGGCTTGCACCGCAGCCTGGGCAGTGTACGCCTATGAAAGGATGATTGACGGGAGCTCCCTGATACATCGTTGTGGGCGTGCCTATCTTATCAGACAAAAGAAATGCTTTCTGATGTGCGCTGTAGTTGCAGTTGATGATATGACCCCGGCGCATGTGTGACGTGACCTTGCTTATGATCTTGTCTTCGGTCATACCCATTGCTGTTGCAAGTTCGGACACCGGCACGAAGCCGTCGGCATCGGCCGTGAAAAGATCACTTATGCGTCTTACGAAAAAGGCCTGTCCGCCTTTGATCCACATGACGACAAAAGGCGCGGTGAAAACAATTGCAAGGACCAGGAAAGTGATCCTCATCGGAACCGGATCATCAACCTTTTCATAGGTCTTTCCATCACATGAGACGCCCCAGAAAACCACTGCAGGCATTACGCTAATGAAAGTGATTATAAACCAGATATAGTAACTTACGGTCATCCGCCTTTTATTCAGATACATTATAGTTCTCCTTTAATCTCATGAAGGTTCCGCAGTGGTCACATCGTCCGCCTCCGTTCTTACGGATGACGTTATGCGCTCCGCAGGTGGGGCAGATGACCTGTACGAATTCTCTTTCGTCGGACAGGAGATCGACTCTGACGGCGGTTCTTCCGACAGTTACGTTTATCAGATAGCGTTCTCTTACAAGCCACATGATGTCTTTGATGACATTGACTTCCGGGCGGCCGGTCATTTTCGCGAACGAACTGTATGCGATGATGCCGTCATGATCTTCTTCGATGATCGAGTTGTAGATCCTGCACTTCGTGATCCTGTGCATAAGGAGCGCGCGCCAGACGATTATCCCGATCTTTACTGACATGAGCGAGAAAATGATCATGCAAAGAAGTAGCGCAGTCAATCCCCGGTCGATATGGATGGATGTCATGATGAAGATCAAGAATATAAGATTGAAGAACGCCGATATTCCGCATGCGGTTATGATGATGGTGTTGACCGTTTTATATGCGCCTAACTTGGCATGATTGAGATACATCCCGTTACTCCTTTATAGCCGTTGGCCATATTGTATGTTTCTTACAATAGTTTGGCGGTGTTTTGCGGATTGTCAAGGGTTTTTGAAACCGGACTGTCATGTGATAATATCTGTCTGTTGAAAACGGATATGTATTCGTGTGTTGAAGGAGCAGATTGTTCTATGGCAGAGAAGTTTTTAGCCCTGATGGCTGACCTGGATGATAATATCCAGGATCAGATGAGCAGTTGGTACCGGTCGTTAACGGATGCGGGTTTTAAGGGCGTTCAGACACCGGATCTTCCTTATCACATTACGATGGCTATCCTGCCTTTGGAAATGGAAGAAGAGGCGATAACATCGATGAAGAAGGCAGCCGGAGATTTTTATAAGTTTCCGGTCCATCTAAGTCATATCGGAATGTTTGCCGGCGGCAGAGTGCTTTTCGCCGCTCCTGAAAGAGACTGCGAATTGAACCGTTTTCATGAGGAATTAAGTTTCGACGTACCTCAGCCTCATCCATGGACTCCGCACGTGACCATACTTATCGATGAACCGGATACCGTAGCAGAAGCAGTCCCGTTGGTGGTTGATTCATTCACTCCTCTTATTGGAAAGATCTCAAGGCTTCATCTGTGTGCATTTCAGCCGAAAAGAGAGATATTTGCAATAGATCTTAAATGATCCGGAAAACAAAAAAGGGGTTGCTTATGCAACCCCTTTTACTGTTTGATTTGTTACGATCAGTCCTCGCCGGCAGGAGCGTTCTCGGGAAGTGAATATCTCTTCTCGATCGTAACCTTCTCATCGTAGCATGAGAAGATGCCGTCGACCTTTTCGGCAGAGAGCTTGGGCGTGATGAGGCTTACGATAGGGATGATGACAAGTCCTGCGACCATCGTGATGGCACCGGCGTTGATAGGAGATGCGATGAACTTCAGGAACATATTGGCAACGGTGAAGCCTACACCGAAGATGAAGCATACCCATACGGAGAGTTTTGTTGTCTTTTTCCAGTAGAGACCCCAGAGGAACGGTGCAAGGAAAGAACCTGCAAGAGCGCCCCATGAATAACCCATGAGCTGAGCGATGAACGTCGGAGGGTTAAGGGAGAGGAGTACTGAAACTGCGATAAAGAAAACGAGAAGGAGACGCATTGTAATGAGCTGGGTCTTTTCTTTCTTCTTTTTATCTTCTTCCTTCTTGGGCTTGATCTGCTCAATGAGGTCCAATGTAACTGTAGAGCTCGATGTGAGAACGAGGGAAGACAGTGTGGACATTGATGCGGAAAGAACGAGAACGATTACGACACCGATGAGGATGGAAGGGAGGGGCTTGAGCATCTCAGGGATTATGGAATCGTAGAGAACTGAGCCGTCTGCCTTGTAGATCTCGGGATCGTTCTTGTAAAGCCTTGCGAAACCGCCAAGGAAATAGCAGCCGCCTGCGACGATGAATGCGAATATGGTGGAGATGATAGTTCCTGCCTTGACGGATTTCTCATCCTTGATGGCATAGAACTTGCCGACCATCTGGGGAAGACCCCATGTACCGAGTGAAGTGAGGATGATGACACCGAAGAGATTGAGCGGGTCAGGTCCGAAGAATGAAACGAAAGCACCCTGCATTCCCTGTGTGACGGGGAGGTCTGAAGGCTGCTGTGAAAGCGTTGTGAGAGCGCCGATAAAGCCACCGTTGTTGTTGAGAACCGAAACGATAACCGCAGTAATGCCGAAGAGCATTATGATGCCCTGTACGAGGTCATTTACGACAGTTGCCATGTAACCGCCCAGGATAACGTAAACGCATGTGAGCGCTGCCATGACGATGATGCAGACCTTGTAGTCGATGGAGAAGGCCATTCCAAAGAGTCTCGAAAGACCGTTATAGACTGATGAAGTGTAGGGAATGAGGAAAATGAAAGAGATCAGTGCGGCCGTTATCCTGAGAGCCTTGCTGTCAAATCTCTTGCCGAAGAAGTCAGGCATCGTCTTAGAACTCAGGTGCTTTGTCATGACTCTTGTTCTTCTTCCCAAAATGATCCATGCGAGAAGGGAACCAATGACTGCGTTTCCGATACCGATCCATGTGGATGCGACACCGTACTTCCAGCCGAACTGTCCTGCATATCCGATGAATACAACTGCGGAGAAGTAGGAGGTTCCGTAACCGAAAGCGGTGAGCCAGGGTCCGGCATTTCTGCCGCCCAAAACGAAGCCTTCAACACTGTTTGCTTTTTTGCGCGTAAGTAATCCGATAGCGATCATTACGGCGAAAAAGACAACCAAAAAGATGATCTTTACTGCCATGTCCATAAATGTTCCTCACTTTTGCTTTTGCCACCTCTATAGGCAAAAGCGGTTATTTCATAAAAAAGCCTTGCACTTAAGAGAACCTTTGAGTGCAAGGCGATATTTTAAGACTGATTTTCCTGTTCGACAAGTCTTTCGGCACCGTATCTCTTTCTGAGAAGTGGCTTTTCGATCTTGCCGGTAGCGTTCCTCGGAACGTCTGCGAGGATGATCTGCTTCGGCCTCTTGTAGCGGGGAAGCTGGTTGCAGAACTTCTCGAGTTCCTCAACGGTGCAGTTGCTGCCGGGTTCGATCTCAACGATAGCGCCCGTGATCTCGCCCAAACGCTTGTCGGGAAGACCGATGACTGCAACGTCCTTGACCTTCGGATATTCCTGAAGGAAGTTCTCGATCTCGACAGGGTAGATGTTCTCACCGCCGGATACGATAACGTCCTTCTTACGGTCTACGAGGAAGTAGAAGCCGTCCTCGTCCTGACGTGCCATGTCGCCCGTGAAGAGCCAGCCGTCTTTGAGTGTTGCGGCGGTAGCTTCAGGGTTCCTGTAATATTCGATCATGACGCCGGGGCCCTTAACGCAAAGCTCGCCGACCTCGCCCTGCTTGACGATGTTGCCGTCATCGTCAACGATCTTGCACTCCCAACGGTAGCCGGGAACACCGATGGCGCCGACCTTGTGAGTGTTCTCAAGACCAAGGTGAACGCAGCCTGGACCGGTTGACTCGGAAAGACCGTAGTTGGTGTCGTACTGATGCTTGGGGAAGTATTCCTTCCAGTGACGGATCAGCGAAGGCGGAACGGGCTGTGCGCCGATGTGCATGAGTCTCCACTGATCGAGCTGATAGTCTGAGAGCTTGATCTCTCCGCGGTCCAATGCGTCAAGGATATCCTGAGCCCACGGTACAAGGAGCCAAACGATCGTGCAGTGCTCGTCGGAGACGGCCTTCATGATGATCTCAGGCTTTGTGCCCTTGAGAAGGACTGCCTTGCTGCACGTCCATAAAGAACCCATCCAATGGAACTTTGCGCCCGTGTGATAGAGAGGCGGGATGCAGAGGAAGCAGTCGTCCTTGCCTGTCTCGTGATGGACAGCCTCCATCTCGGCAGCCTGTGTAAGGCTTCTGTGAGGGTGCAGGATCGCCTTGGGGAATCCTGTCGTGCCTGATGAGAAATAGATCGCAGCAAGATCGTCTTCGGTAAGTTCGATATAAGGATCCCTGCTCGAGTAATCGGCAACCTGCTGCCAGTAATTTTCTGCATATTCGGGTGACTGGCCTTCACCAACATAGAGAAGGAGCCTGCCGTTTGCTATGTCGTCTGCGTTGATTGAAATCCTGTCAACGAATTCGGGACCGAAAAACATTACTGAGACCTGAGCGAGGTCAGCGCAGTATGAGATCTCGTTTGCGGTATATCTGAAATTGAAGGGGACGGCAATAGCGCCCGTCTTGAGGATTCCGAAATAGATGGGAAGCCACTCGAGGCAGTTGAACATAAGAATGGCAACTTTGTCGCCCTTCTTGATGCCGCGACCCAGGAGCATGTTTGCTACTCTGTTTGACTTCTCATCGAAGATCTGCCATGTGATCTCATGACGATAGGGTCTGCCTACTGTTTGCTGTACAAGATCGAACTCCTTGAAGGAGATCTTTCTCGTGTCTTCCATTGTGGGGTTGAGTTCTACGAGCGCAACTTCGTCGCCGTGTTCTTTGGCGTTGCGTCTCAGTAAATCCATTACAGGCATTTCAATTCCTCCCGCTTAATAAAAAGTCCGAGAGAAATGATATCACAAAATAAATAATAATATAAGGCGGTAATTGGCAAAGAAAACGGCCGGAATAAGAGATGACTCATTCCGGCCTGTCTTGCGATCAGTCTTTAAGCAGTTTTACTGCGGGGGAGGGAGTTGCTGCGGCGGGGTGTATGCCGGGTAACTCTGTGATGGAGCCTGTTGGGGGACCTGCTGATAGCCTGTCTGTGTAACCGGCTGATACTGAGGCTGCTGATATTGAGGCTGTTGGTACTGCGGCTGGTATTGAGGCTGCTGATACTGCGGCTGAGGCTGGTACTGTGGCTGATATTGAGGCTGATACTGAGGCTGGGGAACCTGCTGATAATTCGGTATGGCATTAGCCCCGTAGTATGCCCCGTTATAGACGGGTACAGCCTGAGGACGTATCGCGACTCTGGCCGTCGGATGAGTAAGCCAGTGGGAAACCATAAATATCCAGAAAGGACGGAAGATCATTGCGAGCGTACGGATAACATATCCGGTCCTGTAGAAGATCTCACCGGTAGTAACTGAAGAGCCTCTCGGAAGGAAGTTTAAAGACGACCACTTCGAAATGGTGATGACCCTGATATACAAAAGCAGGAGACCTGAAAGGATACCGATTATTCCCGGTATTATGCACAGCGCTTTTGGAGCCTTCTTTATGCAGGCGAGGACTATCATGCTGATCCACACGAATGAGAATGAATAGATAACGATATTGTTCAAGTTCCACGGAATGGTCAGGAACCGCCTGAAAGCGCCTTGGAAGCTTGAGAAGCTCAGCACGTATGATTCCCACTCAAGTAACAGGAACAGGCAAAGCCCTGCAATCTGAACGCCTATGTTGTTGCGCTTTGAAGTGCCGATCAGAAGCAGGATGTATGCTGCCAGAAAGACGAGAAAAACGCCGGCGTACTTGATCATGGACATGGAGTAACGTTTCGTGAAGAGGAACGTGCAGAAAGTCGCAAGCTGCGCGAGTATCATGAAGACCATTTCCAGGATAAGGAAGATCTTTCCGCCTACTGACGGGACGGGCCTCTCCTGATAGGTGATCTGTTGGGACATAGCGATCTCCTCCCATATTTAAGCATATTTTATTATAGCATCTTATTAGGCTTGCAACGAAAAAGAGAACCTCCCGATCGGAGGTTCTCTTTTGTCGCTGCGCAAGCAAATCAAAGCGACTTCATCTTGTGAGTATAACTGCGGCCGGTATGCTTTGTTCCATTGGAATCCGTCAACTCGAAATCTCCCAGAACATCAAATGACAGTTTTCCTTTTGAAGGAGCTTTTTTAGGTTTCTTAAAGGCGATAGTGATCTTATTTCCATCATAAGTAACCTTGAAGTCTTTGTTTACGAGGTACTTTGTCTTACCAAAGTAGTTGATATTTGTGACCTTTAAGTTGGTTACCGTCTTGCCGTCATTAGGAGTGACGGTCACGATAAAGGTCTTGTTTGCACCCTTGACCACCGATACATTGAGCATGGTGTTGGAGTAGCTGTCTGTCTTCTCATTCCAAGTGGCAACATTTTTCAGCGTTACAGTCTTATCTTCAGTAGCCTTTCCGTTCAATGTGTTGGAAACGGTAAGAGTTACGTTCAGCTTGTCTTCGCTGCTGATCTTTGGGAGTTTTACATAGATAACGTACTGATTTTCAGTGGATTCCGGACTGCTTCCGATAACGGCTTTGGCGGTATCCATGGAAAACTCCTTGTGAAGTTTCTCATAGTGATACTTCATCTTGTTTTTTTTGAAATTGTAGCCGTCGTAGACGAACAGTCTTGCATCTACCGATCCGGATATTGAAGAAATGTCGATGCCGCAGTTAGTCGAAAGCGTAAACGTTACTTCACCGAGGAATCCTTTATCAAGAGGATAAGCCTTGAAAGAGTCGAGCCTTAAGCCCAGATCCTCCGTCGGAACGGGAGTGGGAGTAGGAATGGGCGTGGGAGCGGATGTGGGTTCTGCTGTTGGCTCGGTTGCGGAAGGATCCGGTTTGATGTTGCCGGACTCGGATGAAGACGTCTCTGTGACGGTGCCTGCATTCGGAATAAAGCCGTTTTTCGGGATCAATCTGCTTGACGAGATCACGAAAGAAAGGGCCATGCTGCCCACGGCCAGCGCCAGAGCGACGGACCTCACGGAAGATGCCGCCCGCTTGACGGAATCAGAGCCGTGAACCTTTTCGTTAAACTCGTCTTCAGGTGCGGAAAAAGCGGCTTCTTCCGGGGGCAATGAAGCACCTTCGCGCGGAGGTTCCGCGTTGTAATAGTCGAACGCATTGTATTTATCTTCAGCCATAATTCTTGATCTCCATGATCGTTCTTTCTGCTGTCAGATCAGGAATAAAAGATCATTTGTCTGAATTGTGGACTACGACCTGAGGGAACGGTATCTCGACATTGTTCTTGTCAAAGAACACCTTGATCTCACGGTTCAGTATACGGGGTGCCTTATAGATGTTCTTCTCGTGTACGCGCGCGCCGATCTTAAGGATAACGCCGCTGTCAGATAGCTCCTGGACGCCGAGATATGAGGGCTCTTCGAGGAAGAGATCGGGATACTTGGCCTTGAGGGAAGGAAGGTAAGCGGTGAGCTTGGGCTCGAGTTCTTCGAGATCGGTGGAATAAGCAACGCTTACGAGAGTTGTTGCAAAGCTTGCCGCACTGGAACGGTTGAGGACATTACGAAGATCAGAATTGTTGATGATCTTGATGTTGCCGCCCATGTCCTTGATCGATGTGGTGCGGATGCCGATCGATTCGACAACGCCTCTGAAGCCGCCTGCTTCGATTATGTCACCAACATTGAACTGGTCCTCGAAAACAAGGAAAATGCCCGTTACGAGGTCTTCTACGAGGCTCTGTGCTCCGAAGCCGATGATCAGGGCAACGATTCCGACGCTGGCCAGAATGGCGGTGATGTTGACGCCGATCGCTGCGAGGCACCAGAAAAAGCACAAGAGGGCAGTAATGTAGCTGATCGCGGAATTGAGCAGGGAGAGGGCTGACTTGGCCTTGCTGCTCTTCGGATGAATGTGCTGGATAATGAAACGGATCAATGATGTCAGAAGGATCATCATCATGATGATCGCGATGACCTGGAAGATCGTTGCCCAGTTGAAAATGAATGTTCCGGAGATCCTTTCTACGTTACCGAACACCTTGCTCCAGGAGTCGATGATCGTTTTCTTAACGTCCTCGGGAAGGAACGGTATGATTCCCGGATTTGTGGCAATGAGGAAAACAAGAAGGATGACGGCCCACTTGATCACCGTAGTGATCTTGATCGTCTTGCCTCTGACAGTGATCTTGGTTCTGTCGGTCTTAGGCTGCTCTGCCGGCTGCTGGACCTGTTGTGCCTGAGGCTGTGCTGACTCATTAGTTGCGTTAACAACATTTGCCTGATCGGCTACATTATTATTGTTTTCCATACCCGCATCCTCCTGAATATTGAATCTATAATTCAATCTTACGAAAGATAAAAGAAATTTGTGTTAACAAAAATGAAAATAAGCAATAATAACTACAAAATACTATTTGACGAAACGGCACCGGTTAGGCTATTCTAACTCGAAACGGATTATGGCAGAGAAAACTACAAAATACAGAGTTACCGGGATGAGCTGCGCGGCGTGCCAATCACACGTCGAGAAAGCCGTGTCTTCGCTTGAAGGCGTATCATCTTGTGACGTGTCGCTCCTTACGAATTCGATGAAGGTTACCGGATCGGCTCCTTCCGATTCCGTGATCAAAGCCGTTGAGAAAGCAGGTTACGGTGCTGCGGTCGATGATGGCAGCCTGCTGAAAGATAATGAGACTCCTCGTTTGAGAAGAAGGCTCATCCTGTCTTTGGCCTTCCTTTTGATGCTCATGTACTTTTCGATGGGTGTCATGATGTTTGGCTGGCCCGCGCCGGCGGGAATTACAGGCAACCATGTTGCCATGGGAACCATAGAGATGATCCTTGCAGCGATCTGTCTGGTCATCAACGGAAGATTCTTCACCAGCGGGATCAAAGCTGCCTTGCATCTTGCACCTAATATGGACACGCTGGTGGCAATGGGAGCCGGTGTCTCTTTTGTCTACAGCGTAGCGGTTCTTGTTCAAATGGCTGTTAAAGGAGGCGCTCACGGCGGGCTGTATTTCGAATCCGCTGCAATGATCGTTACTCTTATTACAGTCGGAAAACTTCTCGAATCGATATCGAAAGGACGGACCACCGATGCCCTTAAAGGACTCATAAAACTGGCTCCCAAGACTGCCGTTCTCCTTAAGGACGGAAAAGAGACCACTGTTCAAATAGATGAGGTCAGAGTCGGCGATATCTTCCTGGTGAGACCCGGCGGAGCCATTCCGGTTGACGGCGTGATAATCGAAGGCGGCGCCGCAATAGACGAATCCGCGCTGACCGGGGAATCAGTTCCGGTTGACAAGGGTGAAGGAGACTTAGTCTCCGCTGCGACTATCAACAGGTCCGGATTCATCAAGTGCAGGGCGGAAAAGGTTGGTGAGGATACTACTCTATCTCAGATCATCAGGCTTGTGAGTGATGCCGCTTCTTCAAAAGCGCCCATCGCAAGGATCGCTGACAAGGTTGCGGGAGTTTTCGTTACTGCAGTTATCATTATCGCAGCAGTTGTCTTCATTATTTGGATGCTTACCCGAACTCCTGTCGAGACGGCTCTTACGAGAGCTATCGCCGTACTTGTCGTCAGTTGTCCATGTGCACTTGGTCTGGCAACTCCCGTCGCGATAATGGTCGGCAGCGGACTCTCAGCAAAAAACGGCATTCTCTTCAAGGCGGCCTCATCGCTTGAAGAAACGGGAAAAGCGAATATTGCGGTTATAGACAAGACAGGAACTCTTACCAAGGGCGTTCCCGAGATAACCGACGTAGTGACCGCAGACGGCATCTCAGAAGATGATCTCCTTAAGGTCGTTTACGCGCTCGAGCAGGGGAGCGAACATCCTCTTGGCAAGGCGTGTGCTGATTATTGCAGAAAAAAAGGCTTTGGTAATGTCTTGCCTGCGGAAGATTTTAAGGTAACTGCGGGACGTGGCGTTTCGGGAAAGATAAACGGGAAGAACTATATGGGCGGCAATTTGGACCTTATAGGCGAAAAACTGACCGGCGAACAGGAAGAAGCCGTCCGGAAAGCTGAGGAAGACGGAAAGACGCCGATGTTCTTTGCTTCTGAAGACGGATATCTCGGCATGATGGTTGCAGCTGATTCAGTAAGGGAGAATTCTCCCGAAGCTGTCAGCGAACTTAAGGCACTCGGATTAAAGGTAATAATGCTCACAGGTGACAATATCCGTACCGCTGAAGCCATTGGCAGGGTCGCCGGAGTTGATGAGGTTATCGCGGGAGTCCTTCCTGACGGCAAGGAATCTGTTATCAGAAAACTTAAGAAGCATGGAAAAGTCATTATGGTAGGCGACGGAATAAACGACGCTCCGGCGCTTACAAGAGCGGACATCGGCATGTCCATAGGTTCAGGAACGGACATAGCGGTCGATGCTTCTGATATAGTGCTCATGAAGGCCACTCTCAAGGATGTCTGCGCAGCGGTAAGGATATCGAGGAGAACGATAAGGAACATACACGAAAATCTTTTCTGGGCTTTCTTTTACAATATCCTGCTGATACCGGTGGCTGCCGGCGCTTATTCGGCAATGGGCATTGTAATGTCTCCTGTTCTGGGAGCTGCTGCGATGAGCATTTCGAGCTTTACGGTATGTATGAACGCATTGAGATTAAATCTTGTCAAACCTTACGATACGGGGCATGACAGGGCGATAAAGAACAAAACCGGCAACGGCAGGGAGGATAAAGAAATGACAAAGACGATGAAGATCGAAGGCATGATGTGCGGACACTGCGAAGCTTCAGTAAAGAAGGCTCTTGAATCAGTTGAAGGCGTTGAGTCAGCTGAAGTATCTCACAAGGACGGAACGGCAGTCGTAACGCTCTCCGGCGATGTCGGTGACGATGTTCTCAAGAAAGCGGTTGAGGATAAGGACTACAAAGTCACATCGATCAGCTGATCAGCGGATCTTGTTATAGACGCGGTAATACACGGCAGACACGACCGAAGCCGTGAAGCCTCCGCATGACACGTCGCTCAGGAAGTGCGCGCCCAGCACCATTCTCGAGATAAGCACGGTGATCCCCACGAATACTCCGAGAACGAGGAGCAGCATGGATCTTCTCTTTAAGCTTGGATACACCAGTCCGAGTGCGGGGAAGAGCGCAAGGTTCATGATGCTGTTCGATGTGTGGCCGCTCGGAAATGATTTGAAATCATCTTTATTGATGCCGTACTTGGCAATCAGTTCGGCTTTGTTCTTGATAGGGTCGTACCATCTGTGAAAATCGATTCCTTCATATCCTTTTGCAAGAAGTCGGTATCTCGGGCGGGGAAGACCGATCTTTATCATTTCATAAAGAAGGAATGAGACGGTCATTGCCGAAAGCACCAGTATCAGGCGTTTGGCAAGAAGGGCGTCACTTCTCTTTTTGCAGGCTGTGTATCCCAAAAGAGAGATGGGCAGCAGTCCGACAACGAGCATTATTATCATCTGGGGAACGTCCCTTTGCACTCCGGGTATGATGCTTCCCAGGTTATTGATATCCAGTACCGAACCGCCGCAGATGAGCATGGCAATCAATCCGATGACCGTAACTGCGATGATGTATCCGGTGCGTTTGTTTTTCGATTTGGGAACGTTTACGGCCTGACTTAAGAGCGCTCCGAAAAAGAATGCGTAAAAGGCGCAGAAGATATAGATTCCCAAGGTGGTTACGATCAGCCAGGTGAAATTCTTATCCGAGAAAAGAGCGGGCGCGATCCGGTAATCCAGGAAAGTTCCCAAAACAAACGTCACGGCGAAAATGCATGCCGATATTATGCTGATAATGCCTGCTGCTTTGTTGAACTTTAGTGTTTTTTCATCGTCCATGCTCATACTCCAAATACTTCGTCACAATATCTTACTGTCTGCATTGCATCCTTTGAATAAGCGTCAGCACCTATCTGGTCGGCATATTCCTGCGTCATGACGGCTCCGCCGACAACTACCTTTGTATCAGGCTTTTTCTCACGGAGGAGCTTTATCGTCTCTTCCATTGAGACAACTGTTGTGGTCATGAGCGCTGACAATCCCACGACCTTGACGTCATCTTTTATCGCCGCTTCCACGATGATCTCCGGAGCGACGTCCTTGCCGAGATCTATAACATCGTAGCCGTAGTTTTCGAGCATTACCTTAACGATGTTCTTGCCGATGTCGTGTATGTCACCCTTGACGGTGGCGAGTATGACCTTGCCCTTAACCTGACGGGGCTTGCCTTCCATCGATTTCTTGACGACTTCAAATGCCGCTTTTGCCGCATCCGCGCTCATCAGCAGCTGGGGGAGGAAGATCGTGCCTTTTTCAAAGCCTTTTCCGACTTTGTCCAGCGCGGGAATGAGTTCCGCATTTATCAGTTCGAGCGGTTCATTACCTGCGGATATGCCTTCCTGCATTGCTTCCGCTGCACGGCCCGTGACACCGCGTCCGATCGCTTCCGCAAGAGAGAGCTTGGCTGTTCCGGCAGAAGATGAAGAAGCGGTGCCTGCAATGCCCGAAGATGCTCCGCCGAAAGTTCCGTCAGACTTGTATTCCGCGTAGGCATTGATGAAGCCGAGACACTGCGGGTCCTTATCCATGAGAGCGCAGAAAGCGCGGTAGGATGCCATCATGTGGTCATTGTTTGGGTTTATGATCGCGCAGGAAAGTCCGTTTTGCATTGCCATGGTGAGGAAATGCGAGTTGATGAGTTCTCTTGCCGGAAGTCCGAACGATATGTTGGAAACGCCAAGGATCGAATGCCCGCCGAATTCATCTCTGATCCTTCTTACGGTATCAAGTGTCGTGACAGCAGAAGAAGAGTCCGACGAGATCGTCATGGCGAGACCGTCGATCACGATGTCGTCACGTGGGATGCCGTATTCGTCAGCGGCTTCGTAGATCTTTTTCGCGACGCGTATCCTTCCGTCCGAAGTCTCGGGGATTCCTTCCTCATCCAAAGGAAGGCCTACGAGGACGCCGCCGTATTTAGCCACGAGAGGCATAACAGCCTCTATCGTTTCGCGCTTGCCGTTTACGGAGTTGATCATGGGCTTTCCGTTGTAGATGCGCATGCCGCGATCTAATGCTTCTATGTCGGTTGAATCGAGCTGGAGAGGGAGAGTTGTTACGGACTGGAGCTTATAAACGATGTTCTCCATCATGGAAGGCTCGTCGATCTCGGGAAGACCTACGTTGACGTCAAGGATGTGCGCGCCGGCCTCTTCCTGCTTAAGTCCCTCGGTAAGTATGTAATCAGTGTCGTTCTCGCGCAGTGCCTGCTTGAATCTCTTCTTGCCGGTAGGATTGATCCTTTCGCCGATTATGACGGGCTTGGGACCGATCTCAACGCATTCGGAAGAGCTTGTGACATAAGTTCCATGCTTCCTGACAGGCTCCTTGAAAGGCAGGGAAGATACTGCTTCTATGAGTGCCTTCATGTGCGCAGGCGTAGTGCCGCAGCAGCCGCCCATTACCTGGACGCCCATCGCAGCAATCTCTTTCATGACCCTGCTGAACTCCTCCGGACCTACATCAAATACTGTCTTGTTGCCTTCGGTCCTGGGGAGTCCTGCATTGGGATTTACTACGATGGGAAGGGAACAGCACCTGGCAAGACGCTCAACGATGGGGATCATCTTGTCGGGCCCGAATCCGCAGTTGACGCCGATAGCATCGACCCTGAGGCCTTCGAGCATTGCGACGGTTCCTTCTATGCTTCCGCCCGTTAAGAGCTTTCCGCTTTCATCATAAACGGTGGTAACGATCACGGGCAGATCGCATGTCTCGTGTGCCGCTATTACCGCGGCTTTTGCTTCATATGAGTCGCTCATCGTCTCGATGAGGACAAGGTCGCCGCCTGCTTCAACGCCTGCCTTTATCGTTTCAGAGAAGACCTTTACCGCTTCATTGAACGGAAGGTCTCCCATAGGCGCAAGAAGTTTTCCCGTCGGACCGATGTCGATCGCGACATATGCGTCATCATCTCTGCCAGCTTCATGTCTTGCTTCCTGACATATCTTTACCGCAGCCGTAACGATCTCGGCCAAGTTGTTGTATTTGAAAGAGTTTGCGCCGAAAGTGTTGGTGTTGACGATGTTGCAGCCTGCTTCAAAATACGATCTTGCTACGGACTTGATGTCATCAGGTCTTGAAAGATTCCATGTCTCAGGCAGTTCGCCGCCTTTGAGGCCCATTTCCTGAAGTATCGTTCCTGTTCCGCCGTCGCAGAAGAGCCATTCTTTACCGAGTCGTTCTTTAAGCGTCATTCTTTATCCCTTTCTCGAAAAAGCGCATGTGGAAGCCATGGTGCAGGCTTCACATCCCTGCTTGACGCAGGGGAGTCTGTTGGGCGAGAGCCCGATGACCGCAGTGACCGATTTGGTCGGCACCATGAGGAGCGAATCAGTAAGTTCCACTCCGGTGTTCTTTGTAATGTCAAGGAGCCTGAACCAGTCCTTTTGGTGAGCGAGCGCAAGATCTCCGTAGCCGGGTGAGAACCGCGGGCGTGCGAAAAGGCCTTTCGCTTCATATTCATTCCTGATCTTATCATTGATCATGTCGCAGTAAGCTTCTATTGCAGCTGCTCCTGCCGCCTGACAGCAGGAAGCATACGCTGAAGACGTAACGGCAGCGCGCTTAACGAGCATGTCGCAGGAAGGACCTGCAGTCGCAGCGAAAAGAACGCATTCCGTGCAGCCGGCCAGATTTCTGGCAAGAGCCCGGCTCTCGATTACGACATCAGCAAATTCCACCTTGTAACCATCAACGGTTACGGGAAATGCTTTGGAAACGTATCTGGGGGAACAATCCTTTTCGAGGGATGCTATCGCTTTTTTTATCATGGCATCCGTCTCGGGTGATCCTTCGACAGGACCTCTAAAGCCCATGTAGCGTCTGACTTCATTTTCGGGGATCGTTACTTCTAAAGGCATCTTAACCTCTTAACCGATGATGCCGCTTAACATTTTGAGAATCTCTTTTGCGACATCGGGCTTGTTCATTGAATATACGTGGATATGCGTCACGCCGTTTGCAATAAGATCGATTATCTGCTCTGCGGCATAGACGATGCCTGCCTGACGCATGGATATTGGATCATCACCGAAACGGTCAACGATCGCCCTGAATCTTTCGGGAACGTTTGTGCCGGAAAGGGCAACGGAACGTGAAAGCTGCTTTGCTGTCGTAACAGGCATGATGCCGGGGAGGACAGGAACGTTGATCCCCTTGTCCTTGATGCGGTACAGGAAGTTGTAGAAGATGTTGTTGTCGAAGAACATCTGGGTGGTAAGAAAATCACAACCCGCATCGACTTTGAGTTTGAGATAGTTAATGTCATTCGCCTTGTGTTCGCACTCGATATGTCCTTCGGGATAGCATGCGCCGCCGATGCATATCTCTTTGTCGAATGATCTGATGTCGGCGATAAGATCAGATGCATGCTTATAGTCATTGCAGATGATGCCGTCCTTAGGCAGATCGCCCCTCAATGCCATTACGTTGTCTATGTTGTTTTCATGAATCTGTGAGATCATGTTCCTGACGTGTTCCTTGGTGGAAGCGACGCAGGTCAGATGAGGCATGACCGGAACGTTATGAAGATTCTTGATGTCAGAAGCCACTTCGATCGTAAGCTTGCTGGTCGAACCGCCCGCACCGTACGTTACGGACATGAATGAGGGCCCCATGGCAGCAATTGCTCCTGCAGCAGCCTTTACGGTCTCAAGACCTGCTTCCTGCTTCGGAGGGAAGACCTCGAAAGAGATCGTGGGCTTGGGGTCTTTCAATATATCGGTAATCTTCATAGATAGTTGCCTCTTGAACGGTGATTTATTGATAACTTTTAAAGTATACCTCAAAAAGACGATATGTATTATAATTGCGGTGATTTTCTAGGATAAGGAGAAAAAACATGAGAAATAAGATAGTTTCTGCTTTGATCTGTGGCGCCATGGCGCTCACCGGTCTTACGGCTTGCAGCGCCGAAAGGGCTCAGCAGATCAAAGATCTTGCCAAGAATACCGATGTCAGCGGCCTTGAGTCTGTCGAGAAAGACATAGTCAAGGAGATCACAGGCGGCGGAACCGTTCCGACAGCTGACCGTGCCGGCAATGAGATAAAAGTGCCTTCAGAAGTCAAATCAATAGTATCGCTTGCGCCTTCGACGACCAGAGTCCTCATCGACCTCGGCCTTGCGCTCAAGATCGTTGCAGTTGACACCAACTCGCTTTCTTACAAGGAATACCTGCCTTCGGGAGTCAAGTCATTTGACATGATGAACCCCGACAACGAAGCGATTGCCGCTCTTAAGCCCGACATAGTCTTTACTTCGGGAATGAGTTCCGTGGGCGGATCTTCGCCTTTCAAATCCCTCATCGATGCAGGAATCTGTGTTGCGGACATTCCGTCTTCTGCTTCCATTTCGGCCATTGAAGAGGATATCAAGTTTATAGGCAACTGCACGGGAAAGGGAATTGAGGCTACTGCTCTCGCAACTGCAATGAATGCTTCTTTTAAACTTATTTCCACAGCTTCCGGAACCGTATCTGAAGAAAAGCGCAAGACCGTTCTTTTCATGATGAGCATCCCGACGTCTGAGGCTCCCACGATCTATTCTTTCGGTCAGGGCACATATCTTGACGAGATGCTTACCATCTGCGGTGCGAAAAACGCTTGCGGCAAACAGCAGGGCTGGGTTTCCATTTCAGTGGAAGATGCCATTGCCATGAATCCTGACGTTATCCTTACAACAGTTGATTATGTTGAGGATCCTGTCAAGGATATCAAGACTCTCAAGGGTTGGGAGAACGTCAAAGCAGTCAAGAACAACGCAGTCTATAAGGTCGATCCGAATCTGAGCATGCAGCCGAACAATCACGTTGTTGATGCTGCTATGGAGTGGCTCAAGGACATCTATCCGGACATTTTCACTGAGATGTCCAAGTCACTTGAAAAGTCGCTTAAGGATGCCGTCGATAAGATCAAGGACTTAACAGGTACCAAGGAGAGCAAGTCTGCTGCATGACTTGAAGTGACAGATGGATAATCAGGCAGTACCTGAAATCAGAAAGAGAACCAAAAAAAGACAGGCCGCAGGGATTGGCATCGCGCTATCTCTGGCGGCCTGCCTGTTTATATTGCTTGCCGCGATAAGATCGGGCAGCGTATATATTTCGGTTTCAGATCTGCTCAAGATAATCAAGAGCCACATTACGGGCAGTCCGTTGCCTGCTGAAGTGGATCCTATGTCCGATTCCATCTTCTGGTCGATAAGGATGCCCCGCGCGATCACTGCATTTCTGGTCGGAGGCTGTCTTTCCGTAAGCGGTGCGGTCATGCAGGCAGTCCTGCAGAATCCTCTGGCATCTTCCTATACATTGGGGGTCTCATCCGGAGCTTCATTGGGAGCGGCTTTCGTTCTTCTTTGCGGAATAACGATACCTGTCCTTTCAGGCTTCATGCTTCCTGCCGCCGGATTTGTGTTCGGGCTCGCAACCGTAGCGATTGCTATTCTTCTGGCATCAAGGATAGACAGGAATGTTTCCAATCAGACCATAGTCCTTATCGGCATGATCCTGTCCCTTTTCGTTACGGGTATTATGAACCTCATGATGACCTTCTACGGTGACCGGAGCAAGCAGCTCTGGCTTTGGATGACCGGCTCGTTTTCTGCAAGAAACTGGATGCACTGCGCGATCCTTGCCGCTGTCGGGGCTGCCGGTCTTGTCATCCTCCTGATGCTTTCGGGCAGGCTCGACATCCTTACTTTTGGCGAGCTTCAGGCGAGTTCGATGGGAGTTGACGTCAAAAAGACCAAGATAGCAGCGATCCTTGTCTCGTCACTTCTGACCGGTGTTTCCGTTGCGTTTGCGGGTGTCATAGGTTTTATCGATCTTGCGGCGCCCCATATCGTAAGAAGGATATTCGGACCTTCTCATAAGATCGTTATCCCCATGTCTTTCATATACGGCGGTGCGTTTATGGCGCTCTGCGATCTTGCGGCAAGAACTGTCCTTTCTCCGAGAGAGATCCCCGTAGGCGCAGTTACCGCACTTGTCGGCGCGCCTTTCTTTGCGTATGTGTTTTTTGCGAAAGGAAGGAGGAGTGCCTGATGGAACTGATCCTAAAGAACGTATCCGCTTCCTATGGAAACAACGAAGTCCTCAAAGACGTTAACCTCACGATAGGTGAGGGAGAAACGGTCTTCATCGGAGGCCGCAATGGATCGGGCAAGACTACGCTCCTGCGCGTCATGTCAGGCCTTATGGAATGTGAGGGCTGCGTTACCGTCTCGGATCAGAACATCTCGAAAATGAAGCGCAGGAACATAGCAAGGCTTATTGCGCTCATGCCGCAGACCGGCGAGACGTATTTTCAGTATACTGCTTACCAGACTGTCCTTCTCGGCAGGTTTGCCGGATCGAAAAGCCTTTTCGGAAACTTCGATCAGGAGGACAAAGAGGCTGCAAAGTCTGCGATGGAGACGTGCGGCGTATATGAATACAGGGACAGGCTCTTAAACGAACTGTCGGGAGGACAGCTTCAGCGCGTACTTCTTGCAAGGACTTTCGCACAGGGAACGCCTTTCCTGTTCCTTGACGAGCCCGGAAGCAATCTCGACATAAAATACAGAGCAGAGCTTTGTGATTATCTTTGCAAGTGGGCGCAAGGCAAGACATCTACTCCTTATGGAGATGTCAGAAATACTGTAGTGGCAGTTTTCCACGACCTTGCTCAGGCGAGGAGCGTCTGCAACAGGACGGTATTCCTCAAGAACGGAAAGATCGTTGCGGATGGGAAAAGTTCGGAAGTCATAACTCCCGAATGTCTTGAATCCGTTTACGATTTTGACGTCGCGGGTTATATCGAAAACCAGGTCATTATTCGCTGACGTATTCGTAAACTATGGTCGGATAGGATATAAATATCCCGCTCAAGTCTTCTCTGAACATTTCGATCCCGGTTGCCCTGACCGTCAGATCCTGTTCGCCGAAATCATATTCATTGTCGTCAATGGTGCTTAATTTTCCGCGGAAATCTGTTTCTGTCCGGAGGATGAAGACTTTTCCTCTGTTGTTGCTTCCGTGATAAAGATAACGACCGTCAAACTTGTTATTTGAGACAAGCCGGACTTTGTTGAAGTGCATCGTGTGAGGAGTTGTCTCACGGATCACCAATCCGCCGATTATCAGTATGGCAAATACGATCAATGAAGCAATAACAAGGATGATTATCTTTACGGCTTTGCGGGCCGGTGATCTTTTTCCGGACATTTTGCGCCTCCTGACATTTATAGTGTAATTTTACACCATTTGAAAATAATTGCAACAATTATATAATTTCAACGGATACAAAAAATACAGAAAAAAGAGGTTGCGGGCCTATATATTTAAACGATTATCACATTGAAGTTGATATCACGATTTAATAAAATCTGAATTGCTATAAAAGCGGAGGGGACGAAAATGGGTAAGAAAAAAGAGAAACTCACTTTTAAGGAATTCCTGAAGAAGAAGGATATCAACTTCTCGGCGAAAACATATTTCGTTGATGCGATGAGCGGCATGGCCCAGGGCCTTTTCGCTTCGCTCCTTGTCGGCACGATCCTTTCGACTGCTGCCAACTATATCGAGATGATCGATGTGGCATTCTTTCAGAGACTTGCCCACTTCATGCACGTCGTAGGATACATAACCAGTGCAAACTCACCCGTTACCGGTGCGGCTATCGCGGTCGGTATAGCAGCGGCACTTAAAGCACCAATGCTTGTTACTGCGTGCGCTGCCTGTGTCGGCGCTTTCGCAAACGGTTATCCCGGATACATCTTCGATAAGACCGCTATCTATATCAAGAATCCGAATCCTGCGTTTTCGGCAGGCCCTTTAGGCGTTTTCGTTGCCGTTATCTTCGCAGTTGAGATCGGCAAGATGATCTCCAAGGAGACCAAGGTTGATATCCTTGTCACCCCGATCGTTTCTCTGGGAGCAGGTTACCTTGTAGCTTACCTTACATGCCCTGCAATCGCTGTTGCGATGAACTGGCTTGGAACGTTCATCAATAACGCTACACAGCTCCATCCGTTCATCATGGGCATAATCGTATCCGTTGTTGTAGGCATTATCCTGACACTCCCGATCTCCAGCGCGGCTATCTGCGCCTCCATTGGAATTACGGGTATCGCAGGCGGTGCTGCACTTGCAGGATGCTGCGCACAGATGATCGGCTTCGCCGTTGCTTCCTACAGGGAGAACAAGTGGGGCGGCATCGTATCACAGGGCCTTGGCACTTCAATGCTCCAGATGCCCAATATCGTTAAGCATCCTCAGATCTGGATCCCGGCAACGCTCGCAGCCGCGATCACAGGACCTATATCCACACTCGTATTCAAGCTTGAGTGCACCGGAGTCTCAGCCGGAATGGGAACCTGCGGAATGGTAGGCCCCATCGGATGCTTCTCCGCAATGACAAAGTCCGGTACGCTTTCTCCCATGGCATGGGTCGGAATGGCGGTCGTCTGCATCATTGCTCCTGCAATCCTCTCGCTCGTATTCAGCGAGATCATGAGAAAACTCAAGTGGATCAAAGACGGAGACATGAAGCTTTCTTAAGCCGCCTCAACTTACTTCATCTCAAAATGGAATAACTGAGTTTATTGTGTTAATCTTTTGAAATGAAGAGCTTTGCACCAAGACTTAAGACAAGACGCCTTTTGAACAGGGTATTATCGCTGGTCGGGATAATAGCCGTTCTGTTTTTCCTGTTTGTCTATCTTTTCCCGTGGATCTCAACCGATAGCGGCAAGGCCATAGGCGGCGCCTGCATGGCGGTCCTGGCGGTGTACCTGGTGATATTCTCGCTATGGCTCAAAAAGACTGAAGAACCTGATGCGGCGGAATTCTTCCTCATTACGGCGATACCTTTGTCCGCGATCTTCCTTATCTTGTTTCCTCATAACTGTTTCGTTGACAACAAGACTCATTTCATTGCAGTTTACAGGCTTTCGAATCTCATCATGGGCAAAGGAGAATGGCTTGCCCGTTCCGATGACCTCAAGTTCATGAATGAATACTGGCCTGATGTCGCTGCTCCGGGCACAAAGGGATATCAGTCTCTGATAACGGCTTCATCTTGGTTTATCAAGGATGACACGCTCGTTGATATCGTCAGGCACGAAGACAAGATGAAGTTCTATTCGATCCTTTGCTATCTGCCTGAAGTCATGGGTTTTACACTGGCCCGGATCTTAAGGCTCGGCACGGTCCCGGCGCTTTATATCTCGAGGCTTTTCCTGAATGTTTTCTATATCATTGCAGGTTTCCACGCGATAAGGATTATGCCTTCAGGCAAGTTCGCTATAGCATTTACCGCGCTCCTTCCCGAATCGCTGCACATAGCTGGCGCATTCTCTTATGACGGAATGGCCGTGTCCTGCGCATTGTGTTATGTGGCAAGCTGCTTTGCGAACGCCGCTTCTGAAAAACAGCAGGAGGGTAAAGGCTCAGGTCTTTTCACGAAAGAACTCATAAGAAGCATGATATGGGCGTTCATTCTGGCGGGCGTAAAGGGAGGCGGTTATTTCTTCCTTCTGATACCGCTGGCATTCATGTCAGCTTCGCGTAAGAAAGCCAGATCATTCATCGGTCCGGTCCTGATAACGGCTTGCGGACTTTTCTCTGTCCTGATCTTTAACGTTATCGCCACATATGGAGTTGAACTGTTCCAGCTTGGAGGAGAGGAAGGCAACCTTACAACGGCGTTTGCGTTCCAGAATCCTCTTTCATTCCTCATCATGGCGGCATATGAATATGTCTACGAACTGGAAGGAATATTCATGGGCCTTACCGGCGGAATGCTGAGCTGGGGAGACTTCGTCATACCTGACGTGATAATCGCGGTTCTCATCGTGATAATGTTTGCTTTCCAGGTCTTCGAGAAAGATGATAAGCGTTTTAAGGTTAACGAGAAAAGACTTATGATCACCGCCATCGTGTTAGCGCTTGTAATAACGCCTGCGATGATGCTGAGTTCGACACCGACTGACTCAAGGAATATTTTCGGGATCCAGGGAAGATACTTCACTCCGTTCGTTCCTTTGATAATGATCCTTGCTACGAAGTACAAGATCCGCAGAAAAGTGCTTGACGCTACTGATGGCCGCACCAGGCTGATAATAAGGAAAAAGCTTCTTAAAACGGTCAGTATATTCTTTGCGGTTATCGTCTATCTGATGCTGAACACTTACCTCAAGAGATAAGGCATCATGCTCTGAAAGTATTGACTATCGCCCTGATCGAATCGAAAAGATAAGGCTTATATTCTTCGAGGGAACAAGGCGTCCCGTTTATTATGATACCGTGTACGCTGCTCGATATCAGTTCGATTATCGTGTAGAGCATCAGGCCGGAATCCTTCCATTTATCACCGTTTGAATTAATGATCCTGTCATAGTCTTCTCTGACGTTTACTGACTGGATTAGATTCTCGTCTTTATATGCTTTTACGTAGAATCCGAAATTGAGGTTCCTGTTGAGGAAACGGGCAAGCTTCGGGTTCTTGTCAAGATCCGAGATGATGCTGTCCGCAATAGTGATTATCTTCTCCTCTACGGGAAGACCCGGGTTTGCGGCTTCGTGCTTTTTAAGACTGTCCAGGGCAGATTTCAAAAGGTTTTCCGACTTGCGGGCGATAAGATGATCTATTATGTCCTGCTTGTCGCGAAAATAGAAATAAAAGGTGCCTTTAGCGACGCCGGCACTGCTCGTGATGTCAGAGATCGAGGTGTCGGGGATTCCCTTTGTCGTGAAAAGCTTATACGAGTGAGCGAGCAGGGAATTGAGTTTTAGTTTTTTGTTTTCTTCCGCTTTGCCCAAAGTCCGGAACCCTCCGTTTAATGAATGTTTCCACTATATACAAAAAATGACTTGCGGTCAAGAATTTGCCGAAAAAATATTGACTAACGGTCAAAAAGTGATATATTGAAACTGAAATTAATGACCAACGGTCAAAAAATACTAACGGAGAGGTGACACATAATGCTGAGATTCGGGAAAGGAGTAGTTAAGTTTCGCGGATTCATCCTTATACTGTCGGTGCTTTTGCTGATCCCGTCCGTAATAGGATTCTTTAATACGCGTATTAACTACGATATCCTGTATTACCTTCCTGATGATATCGAGACGATGAAAGGCCAGGACATACTCCTGGAAGACTTCGGGAAAGGCGCATACGGAATCTTTGTCTGTGACGGATTGTCAACTGCCGATCAGATAAAGATGGAAGAGAAGATTTCCAAAGTCGATCACGTATCCAGTGTGATCTGTTACAGTTCTCTCACCGGCGGAGAGATTCCGGCTGAAATGCTTCCTGATACGGTCAGGAACATTTTCTATTCAAAAGACGGCACGGGCTGTTTGATGTTCATCTTTTTCGACAGTACGAGTTCGTCGGAAGAGACCATGAAGGCTATAAAGGATATCCGCTCGGTCGCAGGAAAACAGTGCCTGCTGTCGAGCATGGCTGCAGTTGTAACCGATACCAAGGATCTTGTACAGGAACAGACTCCGATATACACGGTGATAGCAGTCGTTCTTGCATTGATCGTACTTATGCTGACGATGGATTCTTATCTCGTTCCGGTACTTTTCCTTGTGGACATCGGAATGACGATAGTTTATAACCTCGGATCCAATTTCATAGCAGGCGAGATGAGCTTCATTACAATGGCTCTCGTTGCGATCCTTCAGCTCGGCGTAACAATGGATTATTCGATATTCCTTTATCACAGCTATGTCGAACAGAAAGAACTCTATGAAGACAAGAAGGAAGCCATGGCTCATGCGATAGAGCGTACGCTGACATCCGTGACGGGTTCGTCACTCACGACGATCGCGGGATTCCTTGCCATGTGTTTCATGACATTTACGCTCGGTCTCGATATGGGCATCGTAATGGCAAAGGGCGTTATCTTCGGTGTTATCGGATGCGTAACGATCCTTCCTTCCATGATCCTCGTATGCGACAAAGCGATCGAGAAGACGAGACACAGATTCACGCTCAAGCTCCCTTCAAGAGGACTTGCCAGGTTCTTTGACAAAGGATACATCCCGGCTGCGATTATACTGATGCTGCTTTGGATACCGGCAATTTTCGGATACAAGAACATCAACGTATACTACAAGCTCGACAACAGCCTTCCGGAGACGCTCTCCTGTGTTCAGGCGAACAAGGCTCTTGAGCAGGGTTATGACATGAACTCAGTGTGCATGATCCTTGCGGATGCCGGCCAGTCTTCAAAGGATACGAAGAAAATGCTCGATGACATCAAAAAGGTCGATGGCGTTGAATTTGCAGTCGGACTCGATTCGCTTCAGGGTTCGCTCGTTCCGAATGAATTCATAACATCTGATCTCGCTGGCGACTTCAAGAGCGACAGATATAAGCTGCTTCTGATCTCGTCAAGATATCAGGTCGCGACAGACGAGGTCAACGCGCAGTGTGAAGAGATCAACAAGATCGTCAAGTCTTATGACAAGAATGCGATGTTCATCGGCGAAGCTCCTGCCACCAAAGACCTGATCAACATAACGGACAGAGATTTCAAGGTTGTTTCCGCTGTGTCGATCGGCGCGATCTTCATTCTGATCCTGATCGTTCTCAAGTCTGTTACGATCCCGGTCATCCTTGTTACGGTCGTTGAACTTGCCATATATCTCAATATGTCGATCTCCTACTATACGGGCACGACGCTTCCGTTTATCGCATCGATCTGCGTAGGGACCATACAGCTCGGAGCAACGATAGATTACGCGATACTTCTGACAAACAGATACAAGACGGAGAGGATAGGCGGAGCGGAACGCAAAGCGGCTGTGAAGACGGCAGTTGAGACTTCGGTCAATTCCGTATTCTCATCGGCACTCGGATTCTTCGCGGCAACGATCGGATGCGCGATCTATTCCAACATCGATCTGATCGCATCGATCTGCCTGCTTCTCGCAAGAGGCGCGCTGCTCTCGATGGTATTGGTAATACTGCTCCTTCCGGCGCTGCTGTTGATATTCGACCCGGTCATCATAAGGACTACGGCAGGAATGAAGTGCTGTGTTGACAGACAGAAACAGAAGAAAAATGAAGGCAAGATCGCCCACCAGATTTAAGGGAAGAAAGGACGGATCAATATGAAGATAAATGTTAAAAAGATCAGCGCTACTTTGCTGAGCGTGGCAATGGTTACAGCATGTGTTGCCGGCTGCGGTAACAAGCAGGCGGAACCTGTCATCAAGGCTGAGGCTGAAGAAAAGTCTGATACCGAGACGGACGATATGGAAAAGGCTGAAGAGATGGCAGCTGCCGAACACAGTTCTACCTCGGGAAAGAATGAGACTGTTTACGTAATCAAGAACAGCGACGGTACGAGCAAAACTATCGTCAGCGAATGGCTGAAGAATCCTTCCGGGAGTGCTACCGTTACTGATTTTGCAAGCATTGACAATATCGAAGTGGTCAAAGGCGATGCAAAGATAGCATCCAATGTCGGCGGCTCCATCAAATGGGATGCACAGGGTGCGGATATCTATTATCGCGGAACCACTTCCAAAGAAGTTCCAGTCGATGTTGACATTACATACAAACTTGACGGGAACGTCGTAAAGGCTTCGGAACTGAAGGGCAAAAGCGGTCATCTCGTAATGGAGATCAATTACAAAAACAAGATGTCAAAGACCGTTAAGGACAAGGACGGAAAAGATTACACCATCTACATGCCGTTCATTATGTCGACGGGTATGGTCCTTGATAACGCCAAGTTCAGCAACGTCACGGTCAAGAACGGAGAAGCTGTAAATGACGGTGATCATACAGTCGTCATGGGCATCGGTTTCCCCGGACTTTATGACAGCCTCGGCCTTGACACCATCAACTTAAGCATCGACAAGGAAGAAAAGAAGATCGAGAGATCCGACATTCCTGAGTCCATCACGATAGAATGTGATGTTAAAGATTGTGAAGAGCTTTCCGTTCTTACGGTAGCAAAGGTTTTCGACATCAACAAGATCAATAAGACATATGATGTCGGCAATATCGATACTGACGTAGATGATATGACCGACGGCATGAAGAAGCTCCTTGACGGATCAAATGACCTTCATTCAGGAATCAAGAAAGTCGACAGCGGAGTCAAGACTCTTGAGAAGGGTGCCAAGAAGATCTCTAACGGTGCCGGCTCGCTTGCCAAGGGCGCAAAGAAACTCAGCAACGGAAGCTCAAGCCTCGCAAATGGTGCCAAGAGCCTTAATGAAGGCATAGCATCTTTGAACAAGGCTCTGCCCTCGGCAGATGATGCGAAAAAGCTTGCTGCAGGTTCGAAATCGGTCCAGTCAACGATCGACAGTATGCATAAGGCAACAAAGAATGTTCCGATATCTGACAAGGACATCGATGCCGTCACTGCGAAGCTTTCTAAGCTCGTCAAATCAGGAGACCTCGATGAGGCTACAATGAAACAGATCGTTGGCGTATATAAGACATACCAGGGCCTGGAAAAGGGCATAAGCGGTCTTGACAGCGGATACGACAGCATCAACAGCGCGGTCCAGGCATACCCGAAGCTTGTCTCGGCTGTCGGAAGCGCTTCAAAGGGAGCAAAGCAGGTGGCTGACGGTGCCCAGTCCGTAAGCAAGGGCGCCAAGGAACTCAGCAGCGGTGCAGATAAGCTCGCAAAGGGTGCCAAGAACTTAAGCAACGGTACATCAACTCTTTCTGACGGCACGGAGAAGCTGCTTAAGGGTTCAAAAGACCTGAAGGAAGGTCTCAAGAAGTTTGATGATAAGGCCGTTAATAAAGTCGCAGACCTGATCCACGATACGATCGATCCGCTTTCGGACAGATTTGATGCCGTCAAGGCTTATGCAGACTCTTACGATTCATTTGCAGGCAGTGATCAGGACACCGAATGCTCTACGGTATTCATTTTCAAGAATGCCTGAGCAATCCTGTTAAAACCTCCTGATACAAATGGGGCTGTGAAAAACTCAATGTATGAATTGAGATTTCACAGCCCTTTTATTATGTTTGCGGTTTGGAACACGGAAAACCTCAAAATCGTGTTCTAAAACGTGAATTCGGTCCAGTATTCACAAAATGGAACATGTAATCGAGCAGAATCGTGTTCCTAATCGTGCTCCTTGCATTCTGGCGGAATTTCTTTTCCGGAGAAGTGGTGTTCCCTAAAAGTGTCAGCGAAAAAGCCAATGATCTGACACAAAACAGCAAATCGACACGGATTTGCTGAAATGTGTCATTAAAAAGAGAAAAAAGGTGACACTTCTAGGGAACACTCTGCAAGAGAATCTTTCCCCGGTTCGATTTTTCACAGCCATTTGTTTAGATGACGTAACGGTAGGGATTATTCAATTATTTTGCAAAAATAATTGACAAACGGATTGAAATGACAGCCAAGCGGGAATAGAATATTGTCAAGACACAAATTCAATAAAAACCCAACAGATGTGTAATGCGAGATTTTGGGGTGAGTCGTCCACATCCGTTTGCTGAGTAAACTGTGTCACAGCGATCAGGGTTGACTATTTTTGGTGCAGCGGCCTTTGGTTGCTGTACCTTTTTGTTTGGGAGGCAAGTTATGAAGAAAGCGATGAAGAGACTGAGTGCTGCCATTATTTCATTGGCAATGCTCGTAAGCCTGACGCCGATGACGGTCTTTGCTGACGAGACAGAAACCGATGTTCCGGCAGCTACAAGCAGCGCTGACAAGGAACATCCTGATGATTCCGGCAAGCCCAAGGAAAAGAAGAAGCCTGCGGCTGAGACAATAAAGGAAACCGAGAAACCCACAGAGACAACGAAAGAAACGGAAAAACCTTCTGCCGAAACTTCAAAGGAAACGGAAAAGCAGACTGAAGAAACCGTAAAAGAGACAGAAAAGCCTGAAGAGACGACAAAAGAAACGGAAAAACCGGGAACAGAAGAGCCAAAGGAGACAGAAAAGGCTGTGCCTGAGGAATCAAAGGATGAAGAGCCTGCTGAGTCCGGTGAACCGAAGGAGACGGAGTCTTCAGAAACTGAAGCACCTAAGGAATCGGAATCTGACACATCGGAAACCACGGATGTTCCGGAAGAGACTGAGCCTTCTGAAACGGATGATAAAGGAACACCCGATGAATCTACGAATTCCAAAGCAAAGAAGTCTTGGGTTATTGCTAATCCGGTAATTTCAGAAGACGGTATCTTGACATGGACATTGGCTGAAGATGTTCCGTATTATGAAGTGTACATTTCTGGTGTACAGGTAAGGTTTTGGTACGGTGATGATGAGGAACCACCAAGACTGGATTTGAAGAAGACGATCGATTATATGATCAAATGCGAGGAGATTGAAAAAAGCGATTCCTATGAGATAACGGTCTATTCATGTGATGACGATTTTAATCATATGGGCGAATGGAGTGATTCATTTGCTTATAAGTCCGGTGCTGAGCCTATCGTAGTCGGCGAGATTAAAGATGTTAAATTTGATTCCGGAACGATGACATGGACTCCCTATGAAGGTGCTTATGAGTATCATGTGTCTATTAATGAATGTGGACACTATGTTGATACAAATTCATTTGAAATCGAAAAAGAGATTGATTATTTTATCAAGTCCGGAATGATCAATAAAAGCGATGATGGTCGTTATACGATAGAATTATTGGCATTTGATAGTGATGAACTGGAAATCGCTAACTGGTCCGGTGACTATTCTTACGATTCAACTGCTGAACCTATCGAAGTCGGCAAAATAACAAATCCCAAATGTACAGATGGAATCCTTACTTGGGATAAGTTTACCGGTGCTACAGGTTATACCGTTGAGATCGAGTGTTGTGGACAAGAATCTGTAGGAACAAATTCGTATAAGCTTGGCAAAACGATTGACAGGTTGATCAAGGAAGGCACTATTCCAAACAACGAAACGTATTATGTCATCATAACTGCATATAATGAAGACGGCATTGTTATAGCTAGCTGGAAAGGAGATATTGATTATCAATCTTCTGCATCACAGGTCGAAGTTGGCGAGATAGCAGATGTCGCATTTAATTCCGGAACGATGACTTGGACTCCTTATGAAGGTGCTTATGAGTACGGCATAGATATTGAAGGCAATGAGTGGGGTTTAGATACAAATTCGTTTGCAATCGATTCAAAGATCGATTATTTGATCAAGTCCGGTGAGATCAGTAAAAGCGAGACCGGATATTATAGTATAGGATTATGCGCATATGACAGTGATGGTATAGTGATCGCTGAATGGTCCGGTGACTATAGATACGATTCAACTGCTGTACCGGTCACCGTTGGCAAGATAACAAATCCTAAATGTAGTACAGACGGAATCCTTACCTGGGATATATTTACCGGTGCTTCATCTTATAGAGTAGAAGTAGAGTGCTGCGGAAATAATGAAGCTGAAACCAATTCTTATAACGTTGGAAAGGAAATTGACAGCTTGATCAAAAGCGGAGCTATTCCAAACGATGATACAAATACATATCGGATAAGAATAACTGCTTGTGACAGCGACGATGTTGTTATAGCGCAATGGAAAGGTGACATATCTTATCAGTCATCAGCTACCCCTGTCGAAGTCGGCGAGATCCAGAATATCAAGTTCAGTAATGGCGTGATGACGTGGAATAATTATGCCGGCGCAGATCATTACTGGATCGAGATTACTGACTCTGAAGATAATACTGCATGCTTTTCTGAAGAAACTAATTCTCTAAATATCCAGGAAGAAATCGCTGATGCGATTGCTTCAGGACAACTGAAGCAGCAAAAATCTTACTCTGTTTATGTCTCGGCAGAAGACGAAGATTGCGTAACATTAGCAGAAGGAACCACAACATATACTTACAATACGACTACGGTTAAGAGCATAAGCTCAGCTAAAGTAACCGGAATTTCAGATAAGACCTACACAGGCAATGAGATTACTTTTACTATCGGTGTTACGCTCAGCGGCAAAACGCTTACTGAGGGAACAGACTATACGGTTGCCTATGAGAACAATATCAATGTCGGAACGGCAAAGGTTACAATTACCGGCATTGGCAATTACAAGGATACGATCAATAAGACATTTAAGATCAATCAGGCAGCGGTAACCAATGCGACTGTTACGGGTATTGAAGATAAGACTTACACCGGCAGCGCGATCGAACAGAGTTTTGCTGTGAACGTTGACGGTAACGTTCTCGAAAAAGACACTGATTTTACTGTCAGCTATAAGAACAATACCAATGTCGGAAAGGCAACAGTTACAATTACCGGCAAAGGCAATTACAAGGGAACTGTCAGTAAGACATTTATGATCACAGCAGCTGACATCAGCACCGGGTCTGTTACGGGAATTGTTGATAAGACATACACCGGCAGCAGTATTACGCAGACATATGATCTGACTGTTGACGGAAGAACACTTATTGAAACCACCGACTACATCGTTTCTTATTCCGACAACATCAATGCAGGTACAGCTACGGTCTCGTTCATCGGCAAGGGCAACTACACGGGAACTTTGAATGCTACATTTACGATCAATCCGGCGAACATTGGTACTGCATTAATTACAGGCATTAATGACATGGGTTATACCGGCAGTGCGATTACGCAGGAACCGTTAGTAACTCTTGACGGAAAAACTCTCGAAAGAGATACGGATTATACCGTTTCATATGACAATAATACAGCTATCGGTACTGCGACCGTAACCATTAAAGGTATTGGCAACTATGAAGGAACGATTGAGAAGGCGTTCAGTATCATTGCGCCAACGGACATCAGCAGTGCTACAGTTGCCGAGATCGAGAGCCAGCATTATACCGGAAATGGGATCGAACCGGATCTTACTGTGACCTTTGACGGAAAGACTCTTGTAAAGGGTACTGACTATACGGTTTCTTATGAAGACAATGTTGAAATCGGAACAGCAAAATTTACTGTTACCGGTTGCGGTATTTACACCGGAACGGTAACCGGCACATTTGAGATCGTTCAGGCACCCAATTCTCTGAGGGCTAAAGGTAAGACTGCAAAGATCAAATATAAAAAGAAGAAGCAGACGGTAAAAGCAAGCAAGCTCTATTACTACTACAGTAAGGGCCAGGGCACCTTGTCTTTCAAGAAAGCGGGCGGAAGCGGCAAGTTTACCGTAAGTGCAAAAACAGGCAACATAACTGTCAAAAAGAAGACAAAGAAGGGCACTTACAGGATCAAGGTCAAGATCAAGGCTGCCGGTAATTCCAATTATCTGCCTTCTGATTATAAGACGGTTACGGTAGTGATTAAGATCAAGAAATAGGGATCTTAAGCTACGGCATTAAACTGAGCAAAAGGACTGATTCCCTGAATGGGAGTCAGTCCTTTTCAATGAATCGTATCAGGCAACGCGTCGATTTTTATTGAAGATTTTGTCAAGATATTTTATTATATCTGTCAGGGAATAAGGTAGATTGATTCGGAGGTGGAATATGGGAAATTGGAATGATCCTGAAAATGACATGACCGGTTTTGTACCCAATGAAGATGAAGAGAGGAAAAACCTGGACAGGGTCTTCTTTGAGCCTAAAGTTAACAGGGAAAAGCCTGCTGCGCCATGGGCATCAACATCGCCCTGGGCTAACACACCAGATAACAAGACTGAAGATGGGGCTCCTTTAAGCGTTTTTTCTTCCAATGCGAAGAAATGTCCTTCGTGCGGTGCTAACCTGACGTTCAATCCGAGAGCTGAAGGACTTGCCTGCTCAAGCTGCGGATGTGTTTTCGATCCGAACACCATGGATATGAAGTGGTCGATGGGCATGATCAATCCTGAGCTTGAATACGGTATTGATGACGTCCTTTCCGAGGAAGATCTGGCTAAGGTCGAGATCGTATGCAATTCCTGCGGTGCTCAGATCGTCACGGATAAGAACACTTCATCGACGGTCTGCACATTCTGCGGTTCTCCGGCGCTGATTACGAGAAGGCTTACAAGGGAATTTCATCCGGATAACATAATCCCGTTTGAGATCGACAAGAACAATGCGATTGAACTTTTTAAGAAGCACTGTGAAGGAATACCGCATCTTCCGCGCGATTTTACATCCGCTAAGACATTAAAGAAGATTACGGGCCTTTATGTTCCGACATGGCTCATATCCTGCAACGTTAAAGCCAACGTTATCGGCAAGGGCCATGAGGAAGCTGACTATGACAAGGCTAAAGAAGAAGGCCGTGCCGCAGGCCGTGCGATGATGGCGGGCGCCGGCGGTACAAACGATGCGGTCATACTTAATGACGGAACGGGATATGACGTCAAGGGCAATGTGTTATTCAAACTTATAGATGTTCCTTTTGACGGCGAGTTGAAGATAGCAAACCGCATTATGGAGGCTGCGGAGCCTTTTGACTATTCAAGGATGGTTCCGTTCTCCGGTGCATATCTGCAGGGCTTTTATGCCGAGAAGTACGATCAGCAGCCGAAGGACATGAATGACCGTATCGTAAGGCGTTTGGATAAATATACGATGCAGATCTGCGAGTTCGCAGATTTCGGATTCAAGTCTTTCAAGGTAACCGAACATGACCCGATGCCGCTATACACGAATTTTGTCATCAAGTACTGCATGCTTCCTGTATGGTTCCTGCACTACGAGTACAACGGACGCGACTATCAGTATGTGATCAACGGCCAGACAGGCAAAGTCTCGGGTGAGTTCCCGTACGCAAAAGGCTGGGAAACAATGGAGAATATGGGGCGCTCTGCAAGAGGCAAGGCGATATTCCTCAATTACAGATTGAGGAGGCTTTTGTATGCGATCCCCGGAGCATTGGGAGCTATCGGATTCTTTGCACTTCGTTTCATGGCGAGTGGTAGAAGAGTATACGCTCCCAAGAACGTACTGACACTCGGGTTTAATGATCCTGTCATGTTCATTATCGTAGGATTGCTTGTAGGCGCCGTTCTGTATTTCCTTATCGAGCTTCTTCCGAAAATGCTCGAACGCCGCGAGAAACATGACAAGCAAGTGTTCGGAATGGACAGTGCTCACGATCTTGCATCGCCTCCCGGAGCGGAAGTTTATTTCGATACCGGGTTCTCCGTGAAGTACACGGATGTAGTCAAGGAGAAAGAAAAGCCTATGTTCCTGCTCAGGAACGAAAGAGACCTTGAGCGTGACAGATTGTCGTCTTTCAGGATCTGACAAATAGAACGGAGCATATCATTTTCCATAATAATCAAGATCTTGTTCGGCAGTGCTTTTGGTAATTGATATCCTGCTTTGTCTGCTCAGCATGAATCTGTGTATAAGGAATATCGGACGGGTTGGCGAGCGAGGGACGAAACTGCTTGGATGCAAGCTTTACGGGCATTTCCTCATCACGTATAGATGCGCGTCTATACGTTTGAAAATGTAAGCATTTTTTGTTTTACATATCCCGGATTTGACGATAAAATGTTTCTGTAATGTTTCGTTTTATCCTTATCATGGGGAGAGTTTTATGGATATTTTCTCGTTTGTGACGCTTTTCGGTGGACTTGCGTTCTTCCTTTACGGAATGAAGCTGTTATCTGATTCATTGAAGAAGACTGCTGGCGGCAGACTCGAGAAACTTCTCAATAAGGCGACAGACAACAAGTTTAAGGGCCTTACTGTCGGTGCGGTAATCACCATAGCGATCCAGTCATCCTCGGCAATGACCGTAATGCTCGTGGGCTTTGTCAATTCCGGCATAATGCAGCTGCCTCAGACAGTCGGTGTAATCTTCGGTTCTGACATCGGCACGACGCTTACCGCATGGATCTTATCATTGGCCGGTATTGACAGCGGCGATAACATACTGCTCAAACTCTTGAAGCCGTCCTGCTTCTCTCTCGTTTTCGCTTTGATCGGAATAATCCTCATAATGGCTGCCAAGAAACAGCGTCACAAGGATATCGGTTCGATGCTCGTAGGTTTCTCCATCCTTATGCAGGGTATGACCATGATGTCATCTTCCATGGAGCCTTTGAAGGAGATGGACAGTTTCGTCAATATCATGACGGCTTTCAAGAATCCTCTGCTCGGCGTTTTCTCAGGTGCGATCGTTACGGGCATCATCCAGAGTTCTGCGGCCGCTATCGGTATCCTTCAGTCCATATCCATGACCGGCAAGCTGACGTACGGTATGGCTATCCCTCTGGTAATGGGTGCAAATATCGGAACCTGTATGACGGCCATTCTTTCTTCAATCGGCGTTAACAGGGATGCAAAAAGAGTCACTGCCATCCACGTGGCGATCAAGCTCATAGGTACTGTTATCTGGCTCATCGTCTTCTATGGCGCCAACGCGATCTTTGATATCAGCTTTATGGACAGACCCGTCAGCATAGTTGGCGTTGCTGCCATCCATTCCGTCTTCAATATTGCTAACACGATCCTTTTGTTCCCGTTCAGCAAGCTTCTTGTAAAGCTTGCCCATATCGTTGTCAAGGAAACTGCCGAGGAGCAGGAGTTTAAGCTCGATGAGCGTCTCATGCTCACGCCTTCCATTGCCGTCGGCGAGTGCCGCAACATGATGATCAAGATGGTGAGTAAGGCGAAAGAAGGACTCGATAAGTCGATGAACATGCTCCTTTACGGATACAACACCGGTGACTTTGATTTCATTAAGAAAAATGAAGAGAAGGTCGACGGTTTGGAAGACATTCTGGGATCTTATCTTATGAAGCTTACTACGTCGCAGCAGTTGAGCGTTGAAGACAAGAACAGATCATCCAGGATCTTGCAGGCGATCGGAGAAGTCGAACGTGTTGCTGATCACGCGAACTACCTTTCGGATTCGTCTGAAGAGATAGAGACAAAGCATCTTCAGTTTTCTGATTCAGCCAAGGAAGAGCTCGGCAGGGTGATACCCGCTGTACATGACATCTACACGATGGCCCTTGACTGCTATCTGTCTGATGATGCTGCTCATGCCGAAAACATCGGACCTTTGAGAATAGTCATCGGTGAGATGTGCGACAAGTTTAAGTCTAACCACGTGGAAAGGCTCGCTACCGGCGCCTGCACGACAGAACAGGGATTTGTTTTTAACGACATCCTATACAGCTGCATCAGGATCGCGGAGCACAGCCTCAATATCGCGGCAATCGCGTACAGATTCAAGTCCGAGGGCGCTCCTGCTCCGGACACCTATATGCACGACTTCAAACAGCGTAAGGATTCCGATGAGAAAAAGTATCAGGAATACGTTGCAAAGTACAAAGCATCGCTTTGACATATTTTTATTTGCTATTTTCTCTTTTTGTGTATAATAGTGGGCGTTTAAGGGAGAATTATCTATGGAAAACGCTTTTACCAAAACGACTGAAGAAATATTGAATGAACTTGGCACAGACCGTGTAAAAGGTCTTTCTTCGCAGGAAGCTTCACAAAGGCTTGCGACTAACGGCCCCAATTCATTGGGCGAGGAGAAAAAGGTTCCGCTGTGGAAGCGGTTTTTGCAGCAGTTTGCCGATGCCATGATCATAATACTCATCGCGGCTGCAGGACTTTCCGCTTACATGGCCGTGAGAAGCGGCGGCGGATTTACGGAATGGATCGATGTAATAGTCATCCTGGCCATCGTTATCCTCAACGCCATTCTTGGCGTATATCAGGAAGGCAAAGCTGATCAGGCGCTTGCGATGCTCAAGAAGATGAGCGCTCCGCAGACTAAGGTCATCCGTGACGGTGAGACCATCCTTACCGATTCGGAGAATGTCGTTGTCGGAGACATCATTGCCATAGATGCCGGCGATTCGATTTCAGCAGACATGAGGCTTCTTACCTCAAGGTCTCTTAAGGCTGAAGAGTCATCACTTACAGGAGAATCCGTGCCGGTCGACAAAGATGCCGATGTTGTTTGCCCTGAAGGCTGCGGAATCGGTGACCGCAAAAACATGCTGTTCATGGGCACCGTTGTAACTTACGGCAGGGCAAAGGGTATCGTTACCGCTACCGGCAGGGACACTGAATTAGGAAAGATCGCGAAAAAACTTACAAATATCGAAGATGAGGCTACGCCTCTTCAGAAGAGCCTCTCCAGCCTCGGCAAGGTGCTTGCGGCAGTGTGTATTGTTGTCTGCATCGTTGTCCTTTTGGTCCAGATGTTCGTTCAGAAGCAGGAATGGTCTGACGCCATGATGACCGCTGTGTCACTGGCTGTTGCCGCGATCCCTGAAGGCCTTGCGGCAGTCGTTACCATCGTTCTTTCGATCGGTATGACCACTATGGCCGAGAATAATGCCATCGTCAAGCGCCTTTTGGCTGTCGAGACATTAGGATGTGTGGATGTTATCTGCTCTGACAAGACAGGTACCCTTACACAGAACCAGATGACGGTAAAGGTCATGTACGACGGACATGACGTGATCAATGTTGAAGGCGGCGGATATGAGCCGAAGGGCGATATAGTTGATCAGGAGGGCAATCCGATCGAACTGAACAATGTCGTTACGACGCTGATAAGATCGGCCGTTCTCTGTAATGACGCTCCCATCGTCAAGGACGACAATGGCGAGTATTTCTGCATCGGAGATCCTACCGAAGGTTCCCTTACGACTCTCGGCATGAAGGCGGGAATGGAAAGAGGCGAGACGATGCTCAGCTTCCCCCGTGAGACCGAGCTTCCTTTTGACTCCGACCGTAAGCTGATGACTACTTACCATTCGGGAATATCTCCGGACGGTTGGGTAGCATTCACAAAGGGTGCGCCTGACGTCGTATTCTCAAGATGCACCAAGTATCTTGACGTTGACGGCGAGCATGACATGACGCCCGAATATCTTCAGAGGATCAAGGAAGCAAACCATAACTTCGCGATCAAGGCGATCCGCGTTCTTGCTTTCGCGTACAAAGAGCACCCGGCAGGATGTCAGGCTGATTTCGCGGATGAAAGAGATCTCGTTTGTCTCGGTTTGATCGGCATGATCGATCCTGCGCGTAAGGAAGCTAAAGATGCCATCGCAGTCTGCAAGGAAGCGGGCATCAGGGCCGTCATGATCACGGGCGACTTCAAGGATTCCGCCGTTGCGATCTCAGATAACCTCGAGATGCGCGACGAAAATCATATGGATGCATTCTCCGGCGAGGAACTCAACAGGATGAGCGATGAGGAACTCCGCAAGGTCGTTGAGACAGCAAGCGTTTATGCACGCGTTTCACCCGAGCACAAGGTAAGGATCGTTGAAGCGCTCAAGGCTAACGATCACATCGCTTCCATGACTGGTGACGGCGTCAATGACGCAATGGCCCTTAAGGCTGCCGACATCGGTGTCGCAATGGGCATCACCGGAACCGACGTTTCCAAGAATTCGGCTGACATGATCCTGATGGATGATAATTTTGCGACCATCGTCAAGGCGGTCGAGCAGGGAAGGATAATCTATTCCAACATACGTAAATTCGTTAGCTTCCTGCTCTCGTGCAATGTCGGCGAGATCCTTGTGATCTTTATCCTTTCGCTCATACCGGGAGGCACCCAGGGTTCGCCGTTCTTTGGTATCGCCGCGCCATTGACCGCCATCCAGCTGCTCTGGCTCAATCTGGTAACCGACTCGTTCCCTGCGTTGGCTCTCGGCCGCGAAAAAGGCGAGCCCGGCATCATGAAGATGCCTCCGAGGTCCAAGCATGAACCGATAATCAACAAGGAAATGCTGATTACCGTCGGCATTCAGGCGACAGGCATCTTCCTTTCCGTAGCCGCAGCATTCCTTGCCGCACTTGCAAGCATGAACAAGGGAAGCACTTTCTTCTTCGCCGGAGCAACGGGGAAGGGAGCGATGCCGATCGACGTGGCAAGGACAGTTGCTTTCGCAACGCTGATCTGCGCAGAGCTCTTCAGGGCATTTGCGGCAAGGTCTGAGAGGATATCCGTCTTCAAGCTCGGACTGTTCTCCAACCGCATGATGAACATCTCGGTCGGCCTTTCGATCATTCTTTTGCTTGCGGTTATCTACATACCCGGAGTAAACGGTATCTTTGATAACGTCATGATCTCACCGCTTTCATGGTGCGTGATAGTTCCGCTGGCCTTTGTCCCGTTCATCCTGAACGAACTTTTCAAGGTGATAAAGAACCGTTTGCATAAGTAAAAACGCTGTGTTATTATCTAACGGCAATAAATTCGGATAAATAAATAGGAGGCCTTTGACTGATGGGCACTTTAAAGATAGTTCTTACTATAGTCGATGTTATCCTTGCGATTGCGATCATTATCCTCTTCCTGGTTCAGGAAGGTAACGATCAGGGTATGGGTGTAGTCGCAGGCGGCTCTTCAGAGTCTTACTACGGCAAGGCCAAGGGCAGAACGCTCGACGAGCAGCTCAAGCGTTGGACTGTTATCTGCGCAGTTCTTTTCGCTATCGTCTCGGTTGTGCTTTACCTCGCAGTTGCCAAGGCCTGGTAAGTACGACAGAAAAGAGATATCCAAGAGCCTTTCGGTCAGTTGCCGGAAGGCTTTTTTATCGGAATTTTGTAGTAAGATAACAAAAAGGGAAAGTGTTTGATAATTGGAGAAAAGTATGGAAAGAAATAGAGATTTCGGAAAGAAGAGATCGCGCTCGGCAATGAACATGAGTTCCGCCCAGCGCAGAAGAAATATCGAGATACGGGCTAAAGCGATCGAGAAGACCGGACCTCAGTGCATTGACGATCTTTCGGCCAGAGGACCTATGAAGGTTAAGAATCAGGTCATAGGAATACTCCGTCCCCACGGCAGCGGAGGCGTGGTCATGCCTGATCCCGCGTTCAAAGAATCTGATTTCGGCGCAGTCCTCATTGAGAAAAACCACCTTAACGGCGCGCCTTTCAATATGGCGGTCGTATGCGAGATACTGAATCCTACGGCAGGCAAGGGCGAGCTGTACGGTTCGATCAAGGAAGTCCTGGGAGACATAGGCAACAACGATGTCCGCATGCTGTCGGTCCTCCGCCAGTTCGGACTGTCGCAGACGTTCCCGGATGCTGTACTCAAGGAAGTGGAGCCTGTTGCTTCAAATCTTGACGAGTCAGAGGTTAACAAAGAGATAGCTGCCGGAAGGCACGACTTAAGGGACATCTTAACGATCACGATCGACGGTGAGGATGCAAAGGACCTGGATGATGCAATATCCCTGGAGGAATTGAAAAACGGCAATTTCAGGCTCTATGTCCACATTGCCGACGTGTCTCATTATGTCCGTGAGAAAACTGCTCTGGATGCGGAAGCCTTCTCAAGAGCCACTTCCGTTTATCTGGTCGACCGTGTCATTCCGATGCTTCCGCCTAAGCTTTCAAACGGCATCTGCAGCCTGAATCCCAAGGCCGACAGGTTTACCCTCACTTGCGAGATGATAGTTGACCGCGAGGGAAGCACATTTGACGGAAAGATCTATGAGAGCGTCATCCACAGCGATGCACGCATGAGCTATAACGAATGCTACAGGATACTGACCGAACCAAAGGATACCGATAAAGATGAGTACGGACCTATAGTTCCGATGCTCAAGAAGATGAAGACTCTTGCGGAGATCTTAAAGTCGATGAGGGAAAGAAGAGGCGCACTGCGCTTTGAATTCCCTGAGACAAAGGTGATCCTGAATGAAGACCGGACTGTCAAAGAGGTCATGCCCGAGCCGGACAATTTCTGTCACGGCATCATAGAGTCTTTCATGATCTGCGCGAATGAGTTCGTGGCCAAGACCTATGCTTCGATGAACTACCCGTTTGTTTACCGTGTCCACGAAGATCCGGATCCCATCAAGATCGCGCGCTTCGCTTCGGTTGCGAAATACCACGGAGCCATGGGAAGGCTTTCAGGCAAGATCTATCCTTCCGACATAGCCCGCTTTATGGCTACGATAGGTGATGAGAATGCGCTCCCCGTGCTTGACCAGCTTCTTTTGCGCTCAATGGCAAAGGCGCGCTATTCATCCGAATGCTTGGGACACTTCGGCCTAGCATCAAAGTATTACTGTCATTTCACGAGTCCGATCAGACGTTACCCTGATCTCATGATCCACCGCATCATCAAGAGCCAGATGCATGGCGAGAACAAACGCTCTCATTTCGGGGGGATCGTTGATGCCGCAGCCGAACAGTCTTCGGAAATGGAGCGCAACGCGATCGACGCGGAGCGAGCTTCGGTAGACATCAAGGTGTGCGAATACATGTCCGACAAGATCGGAGAACACTACGAGGGATATGTGTCATCGATAATAGATTCTGGATGTTTTGTCATGCTCGACAGCTCGATAGAAGGCTTTGTACCGTTCAGGACTTTGAGTGACCACTACTATTTCGATGAGCAGCGTTACCGTGCGGTCGGTGCCAGGGGAGGAGCCGTTATCAATATCGGTCAGAGAATGGGCATCGTAGTTGAGAACGTCGATACCGAACTGAACCGCATCGATTTCGCTTTTGAAGATGAGTTTGAGAACACACCTTCTCATAAACCCGGTTCAAAGTATAAGAGCGAGAAGCCTGTCAGGGGCAAAAAGGGAAAGACCTACAGGCCGTCTTTGTCTAACGGAAGATCCGGGTCGTTTAAAGGCCGTGACGGAAAAAAGAAGTCCTTCGGAGGAAGATCCGGAAGAGGCGGTGGAAAGGGCAGAAGATGAAGAGCTTATTGATAAAGGACACTACAAAAGAAGAAAGAGAGCAGATCGTTGCCGAATCGATCGGCAATATCAGCGGTTCCTGCGACGGATGCATGGCGGGACTTGCCGACATGTACCAGGATTACATAGACGGCAAATGCGAGATAAAGGACATCAACATGCGTTTTCGTGCAAATTATGAAAGCGCAGACGGCTTAAATGACCGTAATTCCTGTGGATATAGAAGTTGACAATGCCCTCCGCAATGATGTACTATCTTCCCGTTAATTGCGATGACGGAGACCCCAGTAGCAACGGTATGTCGCCTTCAGAGAGCTTTGCCCCCGGGCTGTAAGGCAGAGCGGAAAGAGACCGTAAGCGAATAACAACTCCAGCAGCAGACCGGTATAAAGAGATTTCGCTTTTGGCGAAGTAAATCAGGTGGCACCGCGGACATGTTTTGTTCGTCCTGAACTTAAAGCAGTTTAAGTTCGGGGCGTTTTTGTTTATTCCCGAATAGAAAGGAACGGATATGAGTAACATCTACAGAGACAAGTACATCAATGAGCTTACAGAGCAGGATGTAGGAACCGAACTCAGGGTATGCGGCTGGATCGAGAACATAAGAGACCACGGCGGCGTTTCTTTCATCGATCTGAGAGATATGTACGGCACGCTTCAGGTCGTCATGCGTGACACGAGCCTTCTTGACGGACTGGTCAAGGAGGAGGCCATTTCCATCCAGGGCCTTATCGAGCACAGAGACGAGGAGACGTATAACCCCAAGATCGCTACGGGTACGATCGAGCTCGAGGCACACAAGGTTGATGTCCTCGGAAAGGTGTATACCCAGCTTCCTTTCGAGATCATGACATCAAAGGAGATCAGGGAAGACGTAAGGCTCAAGTACAGATATCTTGACCTCAGAAACCAGAAGGTCAAGGATAACATCATCTTCAGATCCAATGTCATCGCTTTCTTAAGACAGAAGATGACCGAGATGGGCTTCCTTGAGATCCAGACTCCTATCCTCACGAGCTCTTCTCCTGAGGGCGCCAGAGATTACATCGTTCCTTCAAGAAAGTTCAAGGGCAAGTTCTATGCGCTTCCGCAGGCACCCCAGCAGTTCAAGCAGCTCCTAATGGTCTCCGGCTTTGACAAGTATTTCCAGGTTGCTCCCTGCTTCAGAGACGAGGATGCAAGAGCAGACAGATCTCCGGGAGAGTTCTACCAGCTCGACTTCGAGATGAGCTTTGCTACGCAGGAAGACGTTTTCAGAGCAGGTGAGGAAGTCCTTACTGCAGCTTTCGAAAAGTTTGCTCCCGAGGGCGCAAAGGTTACTGCTTCACCCTATCCGGTAATTCCTTATAAGCAGGCAATGCTCGAGTTCGGTACGGACAAGCCTGACCTCAGGAACCCGCTCAGGATCATAGATGTAACGGAGTTCTTCTCAAGATGCACGTTCAAGCCTTTCCACGGTAAGACCGTCAGGGCCATCAACGTTCACGCAAAGCTCTCCAAGGGACAGCATGAGAAGATGCTCAAGTTTGCCCAGGACGACCTCGGAATGGGCGGCTTAGGCTACCTTGAAGTCCTTGATGACATGACATACAAGGGACCTATCGACAAGTTCATTCCGGATGACATGAAGAGCGAATTGATCGATCTTGCCAAGCTTCAGGCCGGCGATACGATCTTCTTCATCGCTGACAACGAGGCAAGGGCAAACGAGTGCGCCGGCGGTATCAGGAACGAGCTCGGAAAGCGCCTCGATCTTATCGAGAAGAATGCTTTCAGATTCTGCTTCGTCAACGATTTCCCGATGTTCGAGAAGGATCCTGAGACACACAAGTACATCTTTACGCACAATCCGTTCTCAATGCCGCAGGGCGGCCTTGAGGCGCTCAACACCAAAGAGCCGGGAGAGATCCTTGCATACCAGTACGACATCGTCTGCAACGGTATCGAGCTCTCTTCAGGTGCTGTCAGAAACCATGACCTTGAGATCATGAAGAAGGCTTTCGAGATCGCGGGTTATTCCGAGGAGGAACTCAAGACCAAGTTCGGTGCGCTCTACAGCGCATTCCAGTTCGGCGCTCCGCCGCATGCAGGAATGGCGCCCGGAATCGACCGTATGATCATGATCTTAAGGGGCGAAGAGAACATCAGGGAAGTAATCGCTTTCCCGATGAACGGAAATGCTCAGGATCTCCTCTGCGGCGCGCCCGGTGACGTTACCGAGCAGCAGCTCAGAGAGGTCCACATCAAGGTAAGACAGTAACCCTTAACGGATGAAGGTCTATTTCCTGACATTAGGGTGCAGGGTCAACCAGTACGAGACGGACGCCCTGAGGAGCATGTTTCTCCAAAGGGGTCATGAGCTCGCGGACAGACCCGAAGACGCAGACTGCTGCGTGGTCAACACATGCTCGGTCACGGGCGAGGCTGACAGGAAATCCAGACAGATGCTCCGTAAGATGGCGAGGCTTAATCCCGATACTATCGTTGTGGCCGCTGGGTGTTCTGCAGAGACCACTGACGGAAAAGTTGCGGCTGACATTATAGCCGGCACGAAAGAACGGCTGACGATAGTGGACAGGGCCGAAATGCTTTTTGCCGAAAAGGGCATGCTTACCCACGAGAAGAATCATGTGAGGCCCGCGGTATCCAAAAAAGACGAATATCACGATTTCGGGAGCGTTTTGTCTCCTGAAGGCTGCCGCGCGTTCATGAAGATAGAGGACGGGTGCGACTCTTTCTGCACCTACTGCATCATCCCGTTTGCCAGGGGAAGGGTGGCCAGCAGGAGCTTTGAATCGTGCATAGGTGAAGCAAGATACCTTGCGAAGAACGGTTTCAAAGAGATAATCGTATCGGGCATCCATCTTTGTTCTTACGGCAAGGACAGAGGAGAGGACATCATGTCCCTGGCACGCCTCCTGAAAGAGATAGACAACGTCGAAGGCCTTGAACGGTTGAGGCTCGGTTCACTTGAGCCGATCTCCATGACCGATGATTTTATTGCTGCACTTAAGGATCTGAAACACATCTGTCCGTCTTTCCATCTTTCCCTCCAGAGCGGCTCTGATACCGTCCTTAAGAGGATGAACAGGCACTACGATTCCAAGGGTTACGCTTCGCGCGTCAGGCTCTTGAGAGATTGTTTTCCGGATATGTCACTGACTACGGACATAATCGTCGGATTCCCCGGGGAGACTGATGAGGAGTTCGAAGAGACTATGAACTTTGCCAAAGAAACGGGTTTTGCAAAGATCCATGTTTTCCCGTATTCTCTGCGCGAAGGGACCAAAGCCGCGGAGATGCAGCAGGTCGCTCATGAGATAAAAAAGCAGCGCGAAGCAAGGCTTCTTGAACTTGCATCACAGCTTGCGTCAGATTTTGCCGTCAACATGACGGGCAGGGAAGAAACTGTCCTGGTAGAAAAGACCGAAGGCATGTCAGCCTTCGGATACACAGGAAATTATGTACGCGCGGAAGTGGTATCCGAACCGGAGAAGGAGCTGCCAAAGCCGGGCGATATCGTCGCCGGAACGGTAACCGGAACAAAGGGCGCTGAAGTTGTCCTCAAAAATCGGCTTTAAGACTATAAATAATCTTTACAATTTGTCGTTTTAATGTGCTAAAATACGGGTGTAGAGGTTTATCTCGCACCGGGAGGACAGCTTTTGGAAGACAGTACCGCAAAATTTAATCTTTCAGGCGACAGGACCGCGGACGTTCACGCGCTTATGTCTTATGTGCTTTCAGCACTGAAAGAGAAGGGCTATAACCCCATCAACCAGTTGGTGGGCTACTTCATTTCGGGCGACCCTACCTACATCACGAATTACAAGGGTGCAAGAGGCCTTATCAAGAGGATAGACCGCGACGAGCTGCTCGAGGTCATCATCAACGATTACTGTTCCAGGCTGTGATCTTTTCACGAGGATAATCATATATGGCTAAACCCGCAGGGCGTATTATGGGCATCGATTTCGGCATGAAGCACATCGGTGTCGCACTTTCCGATGAATCAAGGATAATCGCAAGAGGATATGAGACCGTTAACTGGAACGGGGTGGATGACACCTGGGCATTAAACCGCATTTGCGAGATCATTACGGAAATGAAAGTCAATGCGATAGTCCTGGGCAAGCCGACAAGGACCGACGGTACCAAGTCTGAGACGGAAGCCAAGGCTGAGGTTTTCGGTGCAAAACTCAAGGAGGCCTGCGGGATCGAGCCTGTCTATAAGGATGAGCGTTTCACCACCGTAATGGCCTCAAGATACCTTCACGATTGTAATATCAAGGCGAAAAAGCAGAAAAAGGTCATAGATCAGGTCGCTGCGGAGATAATTCTGCAGGAATATCTCGATATGCTATAATAATTATTATTTTTGCCCGCGAAGGAGATAATAATTATGTTCGAAGATAAAGATCAGAACCAGAACGAGTCCGCTGACGAGAAGGAGTTCGATGCCGTATCCGAGATGGATGTCGATCTTGAGAATACGATCAGCCTTACGGATGAAGAGACCGGCGAAGAGATCGAGTTTATTGTTGACGATACCTTCGAGATGAACGGTAAAGAGTACATCGTACTCCTCAAGCCCACTGATGATCCCGATGCAGATTATGAATACGTCATCATGGAGAATGTTGTGATCGACGGCGAGGAAATGCTCCAGACCGTAACCGGCAAGGAAGCTGACGTAATCTACGATTATTACGATAAGCTCTGCGATGAGCTCTACGGGGACGATGAAGAATCAGACAAGTAACAAGCCTGCGGGACTTCGCAAGAAGAGGGCTATAAGGGAAGCACTGAAAGCCAAGCAGGCAGGTGAGAACTTAAAAGCCAATAGCGGCGATGACCTGTTAGTGATACGTGACGCTTACAGCCACAAGGAGTACTACCTTTCAGTAATAGATACGTTCCTTTTGCAGAAGGCTGAGTATTTTGTCATGTACAATTATGTTCCGGATAATGGAAGCCATACTCCTCCGGAACTCGTGATAATGCGCGCGGGACGTTCTCCCAAGGGTGACCAGATCCTTTATTCGATCAAGGACAAAGCAGAACTTGAGCGTGCCTTCGTGTGCTTCATGCGCAGATTCTACGCATCAGGTGTTCCTGATGACAAAGCCAGGAATGGTGTGTCGTCCGGAGAAGGCGCTGCCGAATGAGATTCCTCGAGAAAGTTTCCGGATGGCTGCTCGCCGTAGGACTGGCTATCGCCGCCCTGTTTGCATTCAATTATCTGGACATTTTCGTAATTCTTTGTTTCAGATGGGCCGGCGTCAATACGGCAATATACAGGGGCTGCGTTTCATTAACGGCAGCGCTGGTAAACACATTAGCATTCGGGTTGTTTTTCTTTCTCTGCAAGAAGTTCAAAAGACCTTTGCTTCAGGTTAAGAAGATAAGTCTTGTCGATATAGGCCTTGTCATCATAATCGCTTTGGGAATGCTCGGTTTTGTTAAGACTTTCATCTATGTCTCGGACCAGATAAGCGAGTATATCAAGTCTTTATCCGAGCAGATGACCGAATACAGGGAATCGGTGGACAGATACAGCACGGTCAAGCAGGATATAGTTCCTTTCTGGGATTCATTGATCTATCTGTTCTCACTTTGCTTTATTGTTCCGATCGAGGAAGAACTGGTATTCAGAGGGGCGATCTTCGGTCTGCTCAGGCAAAAGATGAGCCCTTCAGCCGCGATACTGACCTCTGCAGTCATCTTCGGCGTGATGCACCGCGTGTCGATCCACACGGCATATGCGCTGGTTTGCGGACTTATCCTTTGTGCGTGCTACCACTACACCAAGAGCCTTATCGCCAGCGTGATCATTCACTCGATATTCAACATCCTCGGGTCCGGAATAGGAGATCTGCTTAAGCTTCAGGAATTAGGGGTACCGTCTGATATAAGACTTGCGGTACTCTCAAGGATCAGCGTCATCTGTATCATGATGTTGATCCCTTCGGGAATCGCTTTCTTGATTTTGAGATATAATTCGAGAAAACAAGAAAAAGTAAAAACAGAAAGTGTGGCTGCAGTTGAGTAAGCTTGACTGGTTCAGGTTTGGTAATACCAAGCGCAGGAAGTTCGGCGTCTATGTCATCACGATAGCGGCCGTTCTGCTTGCTGCAGCTATTTTCATGGTCTCGATAGGCTTTTTCAGCTACAGATCCGAACTTGTCACAGTTACCGCCACCGAGACCGATGTCGGCGATTCTGCCGTGGGAACCGGCGTTAATGCAGAACTCATTCCCAACATCAACATGGTCTGCGACTCGTCATTTGAAGGCAGCAGCAAGTACTACAGCATGCTTGTTGCCGGAAGCTCCGGAAATGCCGTGTATCTCAAGCCTGATGCCGTTATCAGCAGCGGCTTTAACGGAAAAACGACTACGGGAGCATCGGTCCGCATCGTTTCGATCGATGCCGACGGGATAATGAATGAGAAGTATTCCGGAACCATTACCGGATTCGAATCGGCGAGGCTCGGCGCCGTTACTATGCTCGATGACATCAGGGGCCTCTATGGAGAAGATTCGATCATTAAGGTTCGCGGCTTCGGAGGCACGGTCCTGGCACTTACTCAGGAAGGATTCATTCTTTACGATATAACGAGCCAGCAGCTGGCAGGCAGGGTATCGAGCAATGAAAGCTTCATGGACATTGCCTGTGCAGATGCCTTTGTCATGGCAGTTACTAAAGACGGTAAGGTATGTGTCTCATCCGACGGCAAGAACTACAATCCCGTTAATAACGACGGCAGCGTCATCCCCCAGCGTGACAACAGCAAATCGGCTTTTGCGGGCAGCGGAGCCGTCGGGAAAACGGCTGCTGCGGCATTTGCGGACGGAACGGTCGTCAGCGTATGTGACGGAAAACTGTATTACTCCAGAATAGCTTCAGCTTCGGGGATCACCAAATTCCTCTCATATGATTCCGGCTTTGCCGCGATCACGGCTTCAGGCGAGATTTATACTTCGACCAATGGCATCATATTCGGACTTGCAGGCACGTCAAAGGCTCTCCAGGTCAATATCGTAGCTTCTGCGGGAAGAAACGGCAAAGCTTGTTTTATCAATGAGAACGGCAAGGTAGTGACCATCTTTGACGAAGCGGACAATTTGAAGATAACAGAATCTTACAATCCTCTTGCCCAGCCTGACATCCCCGTCTCGATAACGCTTTCCGATTCCGGTCTGATAGTTGCAACGCACAATGACGGAAAGGCTGTTACGATCGATCCCATATCGGGGACCTTAAGCACGTTTACATCCGAGAATGTTATGATCGAGCGCATACTTGGTTTCTTCTCGGACAAGATCGTGTTTGACTCAGGCAAGGGCATCTACAGGGCGCAGGTCCTCTCGGAGATAGATGTCAGCGGAACTGTTGCGGAAGATTCGATAATGGCCGATGACATTGTTTTCATAGGAGAACAGAAAAGTACTTTCGGCGGTACGGTCAATAAAGACGACGATAAGCCGTGGAATCTTTCGGGGAACGGATCCTGGGACGTTTACGGCGAAGGAACGCTTCTGGCAATGTCCAATGCGTCATACAGCGGATCCGGATGCGCGAGGGTCACGGGCAACGGCGAGAACATTCACGCTCTGTCACAGAAGCTTTGCGGATTGTCTTCTGATTCGTTCAAGGCGGATTCTTTTTACAGGATCAGCGCATGGCTGAGATCGCCCGATTACAGCGGGAAAGTCTATTTCTGGCTGGAAGGAAAGACCTTCGGCAAAGTCGGCACGGTCATTAACCAGGTCACTTCGTCTTACAAGCAGTATGACTATGTTTTCGCCGTGACGGACCAGATGCTCAAGAACAACGAGGAGATACGCATAAACATTGCATTTGAAGGCACCGGTACTCTTTATGCGGATAACGTCTTCTTAGGACCTGATTCCTACCGCCAGTCCGGTATCCCCAATCACTATCAGGACGTGCTCAAGTCGGGCAGCCCGGTTGCCATAAGGCTCGGCAATCTGAACTTCGGTTCGTCCGGATTCTCATCCTCGTCTTTTTACGGCATGAGCGATGATTCGAATTCCGCAGAGATCGTGAGCGGCGGCAGGCAAAAGCGTGTCCCTGTCTGCAATTCGCTTGAGGACAGTCTGAGAATGGTCAATACATGCGGCTCGTCACCGTGGTTCAAGATAGGCTCTTGCGCAACCGCAAAGGATGTGAATAATTTCCTGGAATATCTGTGCGGTTCCGTGTCTTCAAACTACGGAAGAAAGAGGATCGACAACGGTACTGCAATGCCGTGGGCAAGGCGTTTCGATACCGTATATGTCGAGATATGCGACAGCGAGGGATTCTTCATAAGCGACACACAGAGAGCCGCTTACGTCAATTTCGTCATATCGATGTTCTCGCAGTCAGAATACTATACCGACATCAAGGATAAGACGGTATTCCTTGACGGCATGAATTACGACGGCGGTGTCATGATGTCGTCCGCTAACAGCCACACAATGCCTCTGGTAATAGGGAACAACGACCAGACGGCAACCTTTAACGGAAATTCGGAGGCTTCATTCTCCGTAGCTCAGTATAATGTCCCGCGTGTGGCTTCAACCGGTTACAGGGGCGAATACATCAACTCGCTTACCATAAAGGATAATCTGAATGCCGGCAGGATCGTGTCTTTGCTGATAGCGGATAAGTCCGAATTCGCGGAGATGTTCCTTTTCGATGCGGGTATAAACTTCAGTCCTGCCTCTTATACGGAAGACACGATGTTCTTAAACGGCAATGAATTTGTCGAGATCATGAAAGTGTCAAGCGCGCTGGCCGATTTCCGCGGGTGGAAGGAACTCTATGTCGAGATAGCAGAACCTCTTGATACCGCTAACAAGGGGAAAGCCGAAGCGTTCCACAGCGTTTGTTCTTCGGCAGTCTTCCATGACGGCAACGACTACTGCATGATCATATCGAATTCTTCGAATACACAGCAGAGTTTCCTTATAAACGACAATGCGATCAGAAGTTCAAAGAGCACCATTATCAGATACTCGTCAAACGGCACTTTGCTGACGGAGAAAACGCTCAGATCACAGAACTTAAGGAATAATCTTCAGCCCGGCGAGTATTTCATCATCAGGAATAAGAAGTAGGAATATCAGGTCTTGTTCCTGATAAGATCCGGAAGAAGTCCGGGAATGTTACCGTAGGAGGATTTCCAGGCTCTGCAGAGTTCGCTTGCTTCATCCTCGGTCTTAACAGTTATCTCAGCGCGGAAAGGCATTCCGTTATTGTCCGAAAAGAGCGTGACAGTCCAGAGGCCGCCGGGTGCCGGGGCTTTGGAACTCGTGACAAGTGAAGCAAGACGCATCTCTTCGGCGAGTTCTTTTGCGGAGCTTTCGAGACTTGCTATTACGGTTGCATTGATCGCGGGCATCGCATCGTCGAGAAGGGCTTTGCCGCCGGCAGAGATAGTAAGGGTTTCAGTTCCGCCGATGGCAGACGAAGGAGCATTGTCATCCATGGTCTTGTCCATGAGATTGCCTGCTATGAGTTCATCGTAAGCTCTGCTGAACGTAAAGAAATCAGTGTAGAGCTGATCGAGACACCTGTCCCTGAGCAGATGATAACTTACGCCGGGAACCCGGCTGACAAGATAAAGTATCCTGATCTTCGCTTCAGCTATGGAAAAATCCGCCATTTGCAACTCCTTTGACTCTAATTATAATCGAAAGTCCGCAATTTCAATCTGCTTTTTTATTGATATATATAAACTGCAAGTTTAATATAGACGAATAATGAATAGACATGCGGACAGATATCACATATTAACCGTTTCGAAGAAGGCACTATCCGTTTTGCTGGCTGCCTCTATCTGTTTTTACATGTCAATGATCCCGTCCGTTCCGGTCTTCGCCGAGGAAGTACCTCAGGAAGCTGCTGAAGAAGGATCTAATGACAGTTCAAATGATCAGGAAAGCAAAAAAGAGCCTGAGGATAACCGCGATAATGTAAAGAAGGCCCCTGAAAAGAAGGCGGCCGATCCCGAAGAACCTTCTGATAAGCCTTCCGGAGAACCGGAAGAAAAAAACGAAGACACAAAAGAAGACAAGAAGGACGATGATCCTGAAAAAACTGAAGAAAACCCGGAAAACAAGCCCGTAGAATCTGATGGGAAGCCGGAAGAGTCCCCAGATGAGAAGCCGGAAGAAAAGCCTGAAGAGACTCCCGGTGAGACCACTTCGGACAAACCGGGCGAATCTGCTCCTCAGGATCCGGAGCAGGTACCTTCGGAGGTCCCTTCCGAGACTCCCGCAGAGACTCCCTCAGAGACTCCTGCCGAAGAGCCTTCCGCTGAGCCGAAGTATTCGTTATCCGGCAAGGCTTATATCCAAACAGTCAAGAACAAAAGCGGTTCCTTCAAGGACGGCATACTGACGCTCGGCAAAAAGGGGAAAAGGCTTGAATCCTTTTCGATCAGCCTCAAGAATGAGACCGGATATGAGGGAAGCATAACATACAGGGCGTATGTCAGGAAAAAGGGCTGGTCCAAATGGGTCACTTCGGGAAAGACAGTCGGAACAAAGAATAAGAAGCTCAGGATAGAAGCAGTTCAGATCAAGCTCACGGGCGAGCTTGCCAAGCATTATTTCGTTGAGTACAAGGCTTCGATCAGTTCACTTTCGGATGCGCAGGGATGGGTCCATAATGCCGCGATCGGCGGGACCAGAAATAACGGCAGACGTATTGAAGAACTTAAGGTCAGACTGGTACCTGTCGAAAGCAACAGTTCTTCTTCGGTCATCTACAGGCTGAGAGGCCAGACGTACGGCTGGCAGAGGACCTGGAGCAAAGACGGACAGGCTTCCGGAACGTTTTCAAAGCGTCTCGAGGCAATAACCATTGCATTGGGTCCTTCGAAGTATCTCGGAGGGATAACTTACAGATCTTTCATTCAGGGCAGCAACTGGACTGATTGGGTATCCAACGGTTCGATCAGCGGTAAGAGCAAGACCGGCAAGAGACTTGAAATACTTCAAGTCAAGCTTACCGGTGAAATGGCTGAGTATTACGATGTCTATTACCGCGTCTATGTTCAGTCGTTCGGATGGCTCGGATGGGCGAAAAACGGCGAGAGCGCAGGATCGCGCGGCACATACAGAAGGATCGAGAAGATCCAGATCATATTGCGTGATAAGGACACGGGCGAGCCGGGCGATGAAGGCGGCATCATCAGTGTTAAGCCGCATGCTTATTATGCGGTTTCAAATACCGATGCCATCATGACATACAAGAACATCCTTGACTGCGGATATTCCGATCCGGATGTTTTCCGTGCGAAGCTTATCAAGAATTTCGAATACATGAAAGACGTCGGCTATTTCCATATGGGCAAGATGGTCCAGGGCTATACCGACTGCGCAGGCTCAGTATCGCTTGCCTTCAGGGTTGCATTGGGAACGGCAAAGTTTACAAAGAAATACAAGAAGGGCAACCGCAAGGACGGATCACAGCTGTACGGTATCGGCGTTAACTACTGCGGGATCAGGAGCTACAAGGACAAGTACGGGTGGTGCAGAAACGGAACGGCCTCGGTAAACAGCCATTTCCTCAATACGATCGTCAAAAACAGGAAGATCAAATACACTCAGATCTCGCTTTCAGACAGAAGCGACGGCGTAAAGGGCTGGTCCAATGAAGAATGGGTCGATTATCTCACTGAGATCAAGGCCAAGCCCGGAGACGTTTTCGTCTGGTTCAATCATGACTGGAGCAAGAAAAAGGGTCAGCATATGACCATGTTCGCAGGAATAGGCGAGGACGGTATCGCTTACGAATGGACCGCCAGCAGCACTTACGGCGTTATACTGTCGCCGCTCTGGGACAGGACGCCGCAGGGCATTTTCGAGTCTTTTACGCTGATAAAGGGCGTTGCAGACCTCAACGGTTATTGTTGACGGAATTATCACGATAAAGATATAAGAAATTTGATCATTTATGCTCAAAAAACCGTTTAAGAACGGAACGAGCGGTGATATACTTTGTAATGCTTTTGAAATAATCATTAAGGAGATACGACAATGATCACATTCGACTATTCAAACGCACTTGATTTTATCGGCGGACAGGAAGCAATCGACAGGATGGAACCTCAGGTTAAGGTTGCATCTGATATGCTCCACAAGAAGAACGGCCCCGGCAATGATTTCCTCGGCTGGCTCGATCTGCCTTCAGCATATGACAAGGAAGAGTTCGCAAGGATCCGCAAGTCTGCTCAGAAGATCAGAAGGGATTCTGACGTTCTCATCGTAATCGGAATCGGCGGTTCCTATCTCGGAGCAAGAGCCGTTATCGAGATGCTTGGCCACAGCTTCCAGAATGCTGTTTCCAAGAAAGTCAGAAAGAGTCCTTTGATCCTTTTCTGCGGTAATTCCATCAGCGCTACATACCTTGCAGACCTCATGGACGTTATCGAGGGCAAGGATGTATCTCTCAACATAATCTCCAAGTCCGGTACAACGACCGAGCCTGCAATCGCTTTCCGCATCCTCCGTGCATACATGGAGAAGAAGTACGGCAAGGAAGAGGCAAGATCACGTATCTATGCAACAACAGATAAGGCAAGGGGAGCCCTCAAGGGCCTTGCAAACGAGGAAGGCTACGAGTCATTCGTAGTACCTGACGACGTAGGCGGACGTTTCTCCGTTCTTACCGCTGTGGGACTTCTTCCCATCGCTGTTGCAGGCATCGACATCAGAGAGCTTATGAAGGGCGCAAGAGATGCATCCAAGGCATATAAAAAGATGTCTCTTGCTGAGAACCCATGCTATCAGTACGCTGCAGTCCGTAACTGCCTGCTCCGTTCCGGTTATTCAACGGAGATCATGGTCAACTATGAGCCTTCTTTCCACTACATGACAGAGTGGTGGAAGCAGCTTTACGGTGAGTCCGAGGGTAAGGACAGAAGGGGTATCTTCCCGGCAGGCGTTGATAACACTACAGACCTTCACTCCATGGGCCAGTATATTCAGGACGGCGCAAGGATCATGTATGAGACTGTTGTCCAGATCGACCAGCCCAGAAGGACTTTCGAGATCCCGAATGATCCCGATAACCTTGACGGTCTTAACTTCCTTTCCGGCAAGGATATGAACGACGTTAACACTAAGGCAATGCAGGGAACGATCCTTGCTCACGTTGACGGCAAGGTTCCGAACCTCCTTATCCACATGAGCGAGCAGACTGCTTACACGCTCGGCGAGCTGATCTACTTCTTCGAGAAGGCTTGCGGCATCTCCGGTTACCTCCTCGCAGTAAATCCTTTCAACCAGCCCGGCGTTGAGGCTTACAAGAAGAACATGTTTGCTCTCCTCGGCAAGCCCGGATATGAGGATCAGAAGGCTGCTCTCGAGAAGAGGCTTTCAAAATAATCAATTATCACAATTGCATTAAACATTCAGCCCGGACGGTCACGCCCGGGCTTTTTGTTGTATTATGTGGACATGAATAAGTTGTTCAAACATTGGATAGTTCCGATTTTCTTTATAACGCTCGGAGCGGTCATTGCGGCCTTCGCTCTGGAGGAATTCCTTGTCCCTTTCACGGTCCTTGACGGCGGCGTTGTCGGTATCTCGATGATCTTAAGCCAGCTGTCCGGAATGCCTCTCGGCGTTTTGACGATCGTCCTCAATATCCCGTTTGTATTGCTCGGTTTTAAGCGCCTCGGCATGAGATTCCTCGTCAAGGCGATCTATGCGATGGTCATCTTCTCGGTATTCTTAAGCGTTTTTAAGGACATGAAAGCAGTAACCGATAAAGAGATCCTGGTTGTCGCGTTCGGAGGCGTCACTCTCGGTATCGGAGTCGGATTGATACTGCGTTACGGCGGCTGTCTTGACGGAACTGAGATCGTTGCCATGTTCCTGTCGAAAAACACCGAGTTCTCGGTAGGTCAGATAGTCCTGTTTTTCAACATCATCATTTACGGCGTCGCGGGCCTTCTTTTCGGACCGGACAGGGCGCTTTATTCGCTCCTCACATACTTCATCACTTCCAAAGTGATCGATATCGTCGAAAACGGTATGGAGCAGGGTAAGTCCGTCATGATAATCACCGATCACGGCAAGGATATAGCGGATAAGATCTATACGCAGTTAGGAAGAACGTGCACGCAGATGGAAGGCAAAGGTATGGTAAGCAACGGCAAGAAGACAGTGCTCTACTGCGTTATCACCAGAGTCGAAGTGCCTGCGATAAAGAAGATAATCAACGATGCCGACGTATCAGCGTTCATGACTATTTCAGATGTTTCCGAGATTGTCGGAAATCACATAAAAAGAAAGAAAAGCGCCGTCCGCAGGAAGTGAAGCCATGCCGCTCTGTGTATCAACTGAAGTAATGCGCGCGAGCGACAAGTGGACCATCGAAAATCTTGTTCCTTCAAAAGAACTGATGGCAAGGGCTGGAAAGGCCATATTTGATCAGGTTGATTGGAAAGGTCCTGTCGGGATAATCTGCGGCAAGGGCAACAATGCCGGTGACGGTTTTGTGGTCGCCTCTCTGCTTAAAGATCACGGAATTGAATGTGAGATCGTGCTCCTTTATGAAGACTCATTCTCAGAGGATGGAAAATACTTCTACGATATCTGTGTTTCGAAAGGCGTGCCCGTCACTTCTGATGCCGATTACGGAAAGTATAAAACGATCGTTGACTGTATTTTCGGAACGGGATTTAAAGGCGAAGTCAAAGAGCCTGCGAGAAGCGCTATAGAGAAGATAAACGGTTCGGGAGCTTATGTAGTGAGCGCCGACATCAACAGCGGCCTGAACGGAGATACGGGGCTTGGAGATCTTTATGTCAGATCAGATTTGACAGTGTCGATCGGCACATTTAAATACGGCCATTTTTGCGGGTATGCTAAAGATGCGATGAAGGATAAGGTCAATTGCGATATCGGAATAAAGATCATCGGAGAGACCAGGGTACTTGAATAAGATCAAACGATCTTATCCCCTTAGCAATTTCTGTATGTAAACTTGATAATATTCTTATAGCGCCGCAAACATCAATTGGGTTATTATATTACTTGGTAAGGGTGGAATCTGCGTTATATCTTGGATAGCATTCCAATAACAAAATGAGAGAATTAGTCAGTTATTCATGTTCTTCTTGCGGCGGAGCACTGACCGTCGATAAGAAACAGGAAGTATATGAATGTCCGTTTTGCGGAAAAGCATATGACTTTGTTCAAATGCATCACAATGAGCTTCTGATGGACGCAGCTGCCAATATGCGTCAGATGGAGTTTGCTTCAGCGAAAGAAAAGTTCAATACGATACTTAAGAGTGAGCCTGATGATTTTGAAGCGCTCCGAGGCATTGTTCTTTGTGAAGGTAATCTGATGTCTGTCGATTCGTTACGTAAGATCGGTAAGGCGAAAGAGAGTTCTTTTAAACCGATGTCAGAATCGTTGAAGAATGCGAGAGAATGTGCGAAAGATAAGGAAAAGCCGTACTTTGAGAAGTTTTCAGAACTTATTGATCTGGCACAGCAATATCAGCAGGCGGAAGAAGAGCGTATTAAACTCGGCATAGAATCCGGCGAACAATTCAAAACCATCGTTCAAATGGATGTTGAACGAGAAGAAGATAAGCAGACTGCCAAGGATGCGGCTGCGGTCATTGGTGAGATCATTTCCTCTCCGATAGATGAAGGCTTTATGGATTATGAATCAAAACTAACAGTTGGAATGATGGCACTGGTTTTATTGGGTTTTGCCATTATCGGTTTTCTGGCCTATGCATTGCGCTTATGGAGTATCCCTGTCATTATATTGCTTGCTGCTTCGATCATAGGCGGCCTTCTCCTTAACAGGAGAGCATATGAGCATAGAGAGGCTTCCGTAAGGACCAATATGAAGGGTTCACAAAAACAGACCCACGAAGTGCTGCTCAGGATATCAAAGATAGAACAGCAGTATTCTGAAACATACCATGCGATGGTAAAGCTTGAACCCATAACAAAGAAAGCGAAAGCTGTTACATACACGCCAAAACAAAACTGATCATGGGAGCATCTGATATGGAAAATGAGATAAAAGCGATCTGTACCAAGTGCGGCGGTAACCTTGTTCCTGATCAGGAAGGAAAGATCTACAGGTGCATGTTCTGCGGTGTGGCTTTTGGCAGTTCGATCCTTTTCGACAAGGATGCTGAAATCAAAGCGTACAAAGCTTCTATGGCGGATGAATTCAATGAGGCGGATGTATGGTACCGCTGTATTCTTATGCGAGATCCCGGCAATGCCAAAGCTTTGCGCGGTCGTGTTCTTTGTGCGGGCAAATGGAAAAACTTGTTGGACATTGATACCAATTCCGTCATGTCCAATGTGCGTTTCGAAAACATTAACGAGCGGATCGATGATGCGATCGAACACACAGATGATGATAAGACAAAGGAGTATTTTCAATCATTTAAGCGCCTCGTTGAGCTACTCGCAAAGATACAGAAGGTCAATACCAAGTTAAAACCGATCGACGGCCGTATCAAAAATCTGAGAGCAAAAAGAAAAGAGGCTGAGGTTAAAGACAGGCCTGAAAGAGAAAATGAAATAATCACGCATTATTCTGAAGAAGCCATCGATTATTCTATCGGTAAAGAAAACAGAGAGCGTACAACAATTGCGAAGAGCTGGGATAGATTCTGTAAAGAATACGAAACAGTGTGGTCTGCTCTTAAAGATCTGGAGAACGAACTGAAACTGAGTGTAAGGCCTGTTTC